>NZ_CP119566.1:2766823-3086029 GCF_029277445.1 Pararhizobium qamdonense
GATCAGTCTTTCCTCTGGATCGCCAGCTTCATCGCAGCCGGCCTCCTGTTTGAAAGCCAGAATACCGGCAGCCAGGCTTTCATCTTCCTGTGGCCGTTGCTGCTGGCGATTCTCATCGAGACCTATCGAAACAAGGGCGCCTCGGTGGCTTTTGCAGCCGTTGCAATCCTGGCGTTGAGCGCTGCCATTCCTCCGGTTGCCACCGTCACGCAGAAGGCGGCACGCGCCTGGATCGGCAGCGTCAACAACACGCCGCTTGCGCATCAGAACCTGAAAACCATGGGCGCGGTTGGTATGCGTGACATGTTAAGCCAGCGCGCGCAGCGCCTTGAGACCAACTACATGGCCTACCGCCCGGCGTATCAGGCCTTGGCCGAAGCCGGTGAATTGCCTTCGTTCCTGCTCTACAGCGATTTCGAGTTCCAAACGCTGTGGCTGCAGAATGCCGACGCGGTGATCTCAGCCATCCGCACATTCGAAGCCGCCAACAAGGTGCGGTTCGAGACGGTCATGACGATCGATTTCACCAATCCCTTTGCCTGGCTTCTGGATCGCCATGCGCCCAAATATATCGCCATCGGGGCCGATCCCTACCGGGCGGTGCCGCCACCGGGCGAGCGTGTCAACGCGGCCGTGGCAGGCGTCGATCTGGCGCTCTACCCGACATGCCCGCCGACGACAGCGCGGCTGAAGCTGCTTGAACTCTATGCGCCGGCACTTGCGGCGGATCATCACCGCATCACCCTGACACCCTGCTATGACGCGTTTGTCCGCAGCGGGATCACGGCTTCGCCCTGAGATCAGTGCGGCATACGCAGCCGGCTTTCCGTCAACAGGCCGCTTTCATCCAGGATCGGATGGGCGACGGAGACGATATGGGCGTTGATGCGCTTCAAGTCGCGCAGGATGTCGAGATGCAGCGAGCTGGTCTGCAGGCTGTCGGTACGTCCGTCGCGCAGGCGCTCCAGATGGCGCTCCGAGGAGCGCTTCTCCATGTGGCGCACATCGACTTTCACCTCCATGAGATGGCGGGCGAGATCAGCATCGCGGGTCACGAAAATCGTCTGGGCGATGCGCAGATTGTCGATGGTCAGGTTGAACAGCGTCGTCAGTTCCTGATAGCCGTCCTCGGAGAATTTGAGGCCGTTGTCGATCTTCTTCCTGACCTCTTCCGTCAGCCCCTTTTCGATGATGTCGCCGATATGTTCGAGATTGATGGCATAATCGATGATGACGATGGAACGGCGGCCATTATCGTCACTGAGACCGCTGCGTCCCAGCCGCGACAAATAGAGTTTCACCTCCTGCTGCAGCAGATCGACCTGCGTTTCCAGTTTTCCGATATCCTGCAACTTCAAGCGGTCGTTGCTGTTGAACGCATTCATCGCGGCAATCAGCATTTTTTCAATGAGGTCGCCCACGCGCAGCACTTCCCGGGTCGCGCCGGATAGGGCGATAACCGGCGTTGTCAGTGCGCGGTCGTCGAGATAGAGCGGCCCGGTCTCGGCCTTCGGCTCGTCGGGAATAAGCCGCAGCATCAAGCCGGACAGCATGGACGAAAACGGCCAGGCGAGAATGGCCAGCACGACGTTGAAGATCAGGTGGATATCGACAGGCAACTTTGCCGGCGACAACGGCAGCGTCTGCAAAAAGGTTGCAGCGGGTGCCGCCACCGACAGCGCCAGCAGGCAGCCGATAGCGCGGACAACGAGATTGCCCGTGGTCACCCGTTTGGCGGAGGCGGAAGCCGACAGGGTCGCCATGACCGGCGGAACTGCACCCCCAAGATTGGCACCCAGAACCAGCGCGATCGTCAGCCCAGACGACAGGATACCGGCGGCCGCAAGCGACAGGATCAGAACGACCACGGCAAGGCTTGAGGACGAGACGAAGGCGAGCACGGCTGCGAAGATCATCGCCACCGGCCAGGCACTGTCGAGCATGGTGAGGAAGCTGCCAAGGGCTGGCGATTGCCGCATCGGCTCCGTTGCAAGCCCCAAAAGGTGCAGCGATAACAGCATCAGGCCGATGCCGACCAGCGCGGTGCCCGCACCCTGTTTGGCACTGGAGCGCCCTGCCCGGTTGAGCATGACGCCGGCAAGAATGAGGAGGGGCGACAGCCAGTCGATGCCTGTGGCAACGATCCAGGCCGTGACGGCGGTGCCGACATTGGCGCCCAAGAGCACGATCTGCGCCATGCGGGCGCGGACCAGCCCCTTTTCCACGAAGGATGCGATCATCAGCGCCGTGGCGGTCGAACTTTGAAGCGCAACCGTTGCGACGAAGCCGCCCACGAACGATCGCACCGGCCCGCTGGTGCCTTGCGCCAATCCGGTCCGCAACCGGATGCCGAAGGCGCGCGTGGCGCCGTCCTTGACCTGCGACAACCCGAACAGCAGCAGTGCCACTGCTCCGAACAGGTTGACCATGACGATGATGGATTCCATGTCTGCACTCCGGGTCTGCACTCCGGCTTTCCCGCAAGATTGCTGCGCATCTAGCGAGTCGGCATGTTATTTCGGTTCAATGCTAGCATTTTCGAGGGCGGTATGATCCGCGCTGCGCGTGATTGTGACAGATATTTTTCGGTTGCCGGCTAACATTTCCGACATGTTCCGGTCTTCGAACGGCACGGCGGCGGACAGGACTGGCCGGGTTCCCGCGTCTGTCAGCATGGCATCACGAACAAATGTCCGCATGACCGCTCCATACGCCAGCACCGGGCCGATTTCCTCGTCTTTTTGCGTGTTTGAACCCTTCAATTCCGCTGCGGATTGCTCTAAGGAACGACACCGGTTGCCATCCGGCGGCTATGAAATTGCGACGAGGTATGCAGTCCCATGCTTGAATTCCTGAGAAGAGGCGCCCAAACCTGGGTTGTCAAAGGACTTTTGGTCCTTCTTGTTCTTTCCTTCGGTGTCTGGGGTGTATCCACGTCGCTGGTGACGGGGACCACTGATGCGGTGGTAACCGTTGGCGACGTCAAGGTCTCTCCCAGCGATTTCCGCCTTGCCTATGAGCGCCAGCTCGCCCAGCTTTCCCGCCAGTTCGGGACGCGGCTGACCCGCGATCAGGCCAAGGCCTTCGGCGTTGAAGCGCAGGTCTACTCGCAGCTCGTCGCCGGTGCGACGCTCGATCAGCTGTCGGAAAACATGAATCTCGGCCTGTCGCAGGACCGCCTCGCCTCGCTGATCAGCGAGGACCCGGCATTCAAGGGTGTCAACGGCCAGTTCGACCGCGCGACCTTCTCGAGCGTGCTGCGCAATGCCGGGCTTCGCGAACAGGATTATATCAACAATCGCAGCCAGGTTGCCGTGCGCTCGCAGATCGTCGAAGCGCTGTCGGATGGTTATGTGCCGCCGAAGGTGCTCGGCGACGCGCTGCGCCAATATCGCAACCAGACACGCACGATCGACTATCTGCTTTTGTCGAATGCCAATGTCGATCCGGTCAAGGCGCCCTCCGACGAGGTGCTCCAGCCCTGGTTCGAGACGCGCAAGGCTGAATATCGCGCTCCGGAATTCCGCAAGATCAGCTATGTGAAGCTCGAGCCCACCGATATCGCCGATCCGGCTTCCGTCACCGAAGACGAGCTGCGCGCCGACTATGAGAAGCGCAAGAACAGTTTTAGCTCGGCGGAAACCCGCACGGTCGAACAGCTGTCCTTCCCCTCGCGGGCGGAGGCTGACGCAGCCGCCGTTAAGCTTTCCACCGGCACGAGTTTCGACGATCTCGTCAAGGCCTCCGGCAAGACCTCCAACGACGTTCTGCTCGGCGATTTCACCCGTGACCGCATGCCCGATGCCAAGCTTGGCGATGCGGCCTTCGCTGTGGTTGCAGACGGCCAGACATCGCCTGTGATCGACGGCGCCTTCGGCCCGGTCATCCTGCGCGTCACCAATATCAAGCCGCAGACAGTCCGTTCCTATGACGAGGTCAAGGAAGAACTGCGCACCGAACTGGCGCTGAGCAACGCCGCCAATGAAATCATGGGCATCCATGACAAATTCGAGGACGCCCGCAATTCCGGAGCGCCGATGCAGGAAGCTGCTCAACAGACCAACCTCAAGCTGGTTGTTCTGAACGCTGTCGATGCCCGCGGCAACGATACGAATGGCGACGCCATTGCCGGGATCCCGGAGGCAAAGACCTTGCTGGAAGAAGCCTTCAAGGCTGACCCTGACGGGGAAACTCTGCCGGTCAATCTCGGCCGCGACGGTTACGTCTGGTTCGATGTTGATGAAGTGACGCCCGCCCGCGACCGCACGCTGGATGAAGCCCGCGAACGGGTCGTTGCCGACTGGACGGCGGAACAGCAGCGCAACGAGCTGGCCGCAAAGGCCGTGGCGCTGAAGGCGCGCGTCGAAAAGGGCGAGACATTGGCAGCGATTGCCACCGAACTCGGCATTGCGGTTGAAACCAAGTCCGGACTTCGCCGCTCGGCGGAAGATGCAGCGCTCAGCCCCGCAGCCGTCGCTGCGGCATTCAGCGGCGCAAACGGCCTGGTCGCCAACGCAGCCGGGATCGGCGGCGAAGGCCAGATCCTTTTGAAAGTCACCGAAGTCGATGACGACAATCCGGGCGATGCGCTCGACAATGACGATCGCCAGATCAATGCCATCGCCCAGGCCAGCGGCGACGACATTCTCGATCAGATGGTCAGCGAGTTGCAGAAGGGTTACGGTGTCTCGATCAACCAGCAGCTCGCCGACGTCGCTCTGTCGCAGCAGCGGTAACGCAAAAAGGGATCAGCATGCCGGACTTGAAGCCTTTCGTCGCCAAGGCCGCAGCGGGTGAAGCGCTGAACCGCGACGATGCACGCGCCGCCTTCGAAATCATCATGTCCGGCGAGGCGACGCCTTCCCAGATAGGCGGCTTCCTGATGGCGCTGCGCGTGCGCGGCGAAACCGTCGATGAGATCGTCGGCGCCGTCGGCGCGATGCGGGCCCGCATGCTGACGGTGAATGCTCCGGCAGACGCCATCGACATCGTCGGAACCGGCGGCGATGGCGCCGGGACCTATAACATCTCGACGCTGGCCGCCTTGATCGTTGCCGGCGCCGGTGTTCCCGTGGCCAAGCATGGCAACCGGGCGCTCAGCTCCAAGTCGGGAACCGCAGACGCCCTCTCCTGCCTCGGCGTCAAGCTCGATATCGGCCCGGATACGATCGCGCGCTGCATTTCAGAAGCTGGTCTCGGCTTCATGTTTGCGCAGCAGCATCATTCCGCCATGCGCCATGTCGGCCCGACGCGGGTCGAGCTTGGGACACGGACGATTTTCAACCTGCTCGGGCCCCTGTCGAACCCCGCCGGTGTGACCCAGCAGTTGGTTGGCGTGTTTGCGCCGCAGTGGGTTGTCCCCGTTGCGGAAGTCTTGCGCGATCTCGGCTCGAAAAGTGTCTGGGTCGTGCATGGCGAAGGGCTGGACGAGATCACCACGACCGGCGTTACGCAGGTCGCAGCACTTGAGAACAGTAACATCCGCACGTTCGAGCTGACGCCCTCCGATTTTGGCCTTGAAACGGTTCTGCTCGCCGACCTGAAGGGCGGCGATGGCGCCCATAATGCCGTGGCGCTGAAGGGCGTGCTTCAGGGCGATGCAACGCCTTACCGCGACATCTCGCTTGCCAATGCGGCTGCGTCCCTGGTGATCGCCGGACGGGCCGCAGACCTTCGCGAGGGCATGGTGCTTGCCCGTCAATCGCTGACAAGCGGCGCTGCCGATGCGACGCTGGAGCGGCTCATCCGCGTTTCGAACGCGGCATAAGGAGACGATCGATGGCCGATATTCTGCAGAAGATCGAAATCTATAAACGCGCGGAAATCGCGGCTGCAAAATCACGCGTCAGCCTCGCTGATCTCAAGGCGATGGCCGGTGGCCAAGAAGCGCCACGCGGATTTCTCAATGCGCTGAAAGCCAAGCAGTCGGAAGGCCTTTTCGGTCTCATTGCTGAGATCAAAAAAGCGAGCCCCTCGAAAGGATTGATCCGTCCGGATTTCGATCCGCCGCTCCTGGCAAAAGCCTATGAGGCCGGCGGCGCGGCATGCCTGTCGGTGCTGACCGATAGCCCAAGCTTCCAAGGTGCGCCGGAATTTCTGACTGCGGCGCGCAACGCCTGTTCGCTTCCGGCCTTGCGCAAGGATTTCATGTTCGAGACCTATCAGGTTCACGAGGCGCGCGCCTGGGGTGCGGATTGCATCTTGCTGATCATGGCGTCGCTGAATGACAGCGATGCGCAAAGGCTCGAAGACGAGGCATTGACGCTCGGTATGGATGTTCTGGTCGAGGTTCACGACGCGGAGGAATTGGAGCGGGCGCTGAAGCTCAGCTCGCCGCTGCTGGGGATCAACAACCGCAATCTGAAGACGTTCGAGGTGGATATCGCTCTGTCCGAAAAGCTATCGCCGCAGGTTCCGGCAGACCGGTTGCTGGTCGGCGAGAGCGGTATTTTCAGCCATGACGACTGCGTGCGGCTGGCAAAGAGCGGCATCTCGACATTCCTGGTCGGTGAAAGCCTGATGCGTAAGGACGACGTGACCGCTGCCACCCGCACCCTGCTCACCGGTTCCACAACGAGCCTGGCTGCCGAATGACGGGCACATCCTCCCTCACCCATGTCGGCGCTGACGGCCAGGCCAACATGGTCGATGTCAGCGATAAGGCGGAGACGGTGCGGATTGCCGTTGCCGAGGGCTTTGTGCGCATGCGGCCGGAGACGCTCGATCTCATTTTGAAGGGCAATGCCAAGAAAGGCGACGTGCTCGCGACGGCCCGCCTTGCCGGCATCATGGCGGCAAAACAGACGGCTAACCTCATTCCGCTGTGCCACCCGCTGATGCTGTCGAAGGTTTCCGTGGAGATTTCCGCCGATGAGACGCTCCCCGGCCTGCGTGTGGAAGCAATGGCAAAGCTCACCGGCCGTACCGGTGTGGAGATGGAAGCGCTGACCGCTGCCAGCGTCGCCTGCCTGACGATCTATGACATGGCGAAGGCAGCCGATCGCGAGATGGAAATCGGCGGCATCCGGCTTGCCCAGAAATCCGGTGGCCGGTCCGGCGATTACAGCCGGAAGGATAGACAGGGCTGATGGCTTTGCTCCCGGTATCAGATGCGCTCGACCGGCTGCTCAAAGCACCAGCGCTGACCCGCGTCGAAATGGTGGATCTGCATGACGCCATGGGCCGTGTTCTGGCAAGCGATGTCGCCGCCCGCGTGACGCATCCTGCCTTCGACAATTCGGCGATGGACGGATATGCCGGGCATCACGAGGATTTTGCCGAAATCGGCACGGAGCTTTCCGTCATCGGCGAATCGGCGGCAGGACGCGGCTTTTCCGGCCCCGTCGGCCGGGGCGAAGTGGTGCGCATCTTCACCGGCGCGCCGGTTCCGGCCGGTGCGGACACCGTGCTGATCCAGGAAGACGCAGAAAAACTGCCGGACAACCGGATCCGCACCACGTTTGCGCTGGAAAAAGGCCGTCATATCCGCCCCAAGGGACAGGATTTTACCGCCGGCGACGTCGTGCTGCGCGCCGGTGACGTGCTTGATGCCGGGCGTTTGACGGTTGCGGCCGGAATGAACCATCCGCAGCTTCCGGTGCTCGCCCGTCCGAAGGTCGCGATCCTGGCGACCGGCGATGAACTGCTGCCGCCGGGCAGCATTCCCGGTCCCGACCAGATCATCGCCTCGAACACCTACGGCGTGGCCGCCATCGCCCGCGACAACGGCGCTGGGATCGTTGATCTCGGCATCGCGCGCGATGACAAGACGGCGATTTCAAATGCCGTTGCGAAAGCCAAGGCGGCCGGTGCGGATATTCTGGTGACGCTTGGCGGCGCCTCTGTCGGCGATCATGATCTGGTTCAATCCACCCTGGTGGAAAACGGCATGGTGCTCGACTTCTGGCAAATCGCCATGCGGCCCGGCAAGCCCCTGATGGTCGGGTCGCTCGACGGCATGATCGTGCTCGGCCTGCCCGGCAACCCGGTCTCCAGCCTTGTCTGCTCGCTGCTGTTTCTGGAACCGTTGCTGCGGCATCTGGGCTCCCTGCCCCCGCGTGACCGCAGCGCCAAGGCGTATACGCTGACGCCACTGCCGGAAAATGACAAGCGGCAGGACTATGTTCGCGCACGCCTGTCGCGCAGCAGCGACGGCTCGCTGCAGACCGAGACATTTTCGCGGCAGGATTCCTCGATGATGCAGGTCTTTGCCCAGTCCGATTGCCTGATCATCCGGCCGCCGCATGCATCAGCTCTCGATGCGGGAAAGCTGTGCGATATCATGGTGCTGCGCTGATTGCAGAATCGGTGCAGACGCCCCGTAGCCACCCTTCCCAAACACGCAGACGCGCCTATCTATTCCCCGGCAAAATTGCAGTTATCGGAAGGACATGACATTGAACCGCAATGCACTCTACATGCTTATCGGAGCCCTCGTCGTCGTTGTCGTCGGATTGGGTATTTACGTCTATGACAAGGAATCCAAGCCCGACGGCGTCGAAGTGAAAATCGGCGAAGGCGGCATCTCGATCGAGGAAAACTGACGGAACATTGCGCATGACGGCGCCCAGCAGTACAGCGTCATGCGCGTTAACCTTTTATTAACCAAAGCAGCGGAATATAGACCGCAGTTGACCTGACTACGGATGTACTAGCAGGCCAAACATCAGACGAATTGACAAAAGGTCGGGGTTTCCCGGCCTTTTTGTTTTTCAAGTGATTGCTAAAGCGTCGCGCGCGAGACGAGGATCTTGTCGATACGGCGGCCATCCATGTCGATGACTTCGAAACGATAGCCATAGGCTTCCGTAACGTCACCCTCCTCCGGGTTCTTGCGCAGCTGCTGCACCAGAAAGCCGGAAATGGTCTCGTAGCTGCCGTCCGAATCGATTTCGTCGATGCCGATGGTCAGATGGATTTCGTCGATCGGCGTGCGGCCATCGACAAGATAGGAACCATCGTCGCGCTGACGGATCAGGGCGTGTTCGATATCGTCATAGTTTGACGGCAGGACGCCGACGATGGCTTCCAGGATGTCGGCGATCGTAATGATGCCTTCGATACTGCCATATTCATCGACGATCATCGCCATGTTGATATGCGATGCCTTGAAGGCCTCGAGTGCTTTCAGGCAGGAGGCCGTCTCCGGCAAGGTGTGGATATCCTTGACGAAATTGCGGATCTGGAAGCCGGATTTGGCCGGAGCATTCAAGATTTCCTTGACCTGGACGGCGCCCAGCACTTCGCCGGTCGCATCCATGACCGGATAGCGGGAATGTGCCGTCTGCTCGACCTTGGCACGGATGGTCTCGAGCGTATCGTTGACGTCGATGAAGCTGACTTCGGTGCGATGCGTCATGATCGATTTGACGTTGCGGTCGCCCAGACGGATGATGCGTCTCAGCATTTCATGTTCCGACTTCTCGATGGCGCCGCTTTCGACGCCCTCGGCCATGATCGCCTGGACCTCTTCTTCCGTGACATGATCGCTATCGCTGGACACGCCGAAAATCCGCATGAACAGCGATGCCGACATCTCGAACAGGTAGACGACGGGAGCGGCGAGACGCGACAGGAACGACATCGGGGTCGCGACGAACATCGCCACGCCTTCGGAATTCTTCAGTGCCAGCTGCTTGGGGATAAGCTCGCCGATCACGACGGAAAGATAGGTGATGAGCGTGACGACCAACGCAACGGCAACCGTGCTGCCATAGGGATTGATCCAGCTGATCTCGTTCAGGGTCGGCGCCAGCTTGTCGGCGATGGTGGCGCCACCATAGGCACCGGCCAGCGTTCCGACGAGGGTAATGCCGACCTGGACCGTGGAGAGGAATTTTCCGGGATCTTCGGCCAGCCGGAGCGCCAGTTCGGCGCGGCTGTTGCCCTGTTTTGCCATCTGCCGCAGCAGTGGCCGGCTTGCCGATACAATTGCCATTTCCGAAAGTGCGAAAAACGCATTGATCAAAAGAAGTACGAAAATAACAATCAGTTCGGACATAACCCTCGGACACCGTTGATGGAGATACACGCGCCGGAGGCGGCGCATGTCAGTTCAGCCCTATCAAATAGGCGGAAGACGCAGTTGCAGCAAGGCGGCAACTGAAGATTTCCGGTACTTTTGGGTCTCGTCCTGATTTATCGGCGGGCAAAGGCAACAGTCAGCTGGCTGAAGTCCCAAAACCAAAGGTGGCAATCACCGGGTCAGCGCCTCGACTTCATCGAGCCCCTTGAGGGCCGCCCGGACGCGTTCGCGCCCGACGCGGATGACATTTTCCATTGCCGCGCGCGCCTGCGCCTCATCACGCCGGCTGATCTGCTCGACGATCTTGATGTGCGAGCGCGAGACTTCATCAATGCCTTCGCGGCCCGATGCCGGTGAGCTCAGCTTGAAGATACCGACCAGCGCCGCCTCGATCAGGCTGCCGACGGTGCGCATGAAGGGGTTGCCGGAGGCTTCGACGACGGCGAGATGAAAGCGCAGATCGGCCATTGCCAGGGTTTCGGCCGTGTGTCCCGGATCGCCCATGGCGACCGCCAGCCGCATCATGCCACTGATCTCGGCTTCCGTCGCATTGACAGCCGCAAGGGCTGCGGCATGCGGTTCGAAGGCCAGGCGTATCTCGCTCAGATGATAGAGGAATTCCTCATCGACGCCACGATGGAAATGCCAGGTCAGTACATCGCTGTCGAACAGGTTCCACTGGTTTTTCGCCGTCACCCGTGTGCCGATGCGGGCACGCGGCACGATCAAGCCCTTGGCGGCCAGCGTCTTCATCGCCTCGCGCAGCACCGTGCGCGACACCTTGAAACGCATTGCCAGTTCCGGATCGCCGGGCAGGATGGAGCCCACGGGAAATTCGCCCGACACGATGGCCTTGCCCAGTTCGTCCACCACCTGCGCGTGGCTTGTGCGCGTTCGCGCACCGGTCAAGACGGTTTCGAGCAGACCCTTTCGCAAGCAACTCCCCCCTCAGGAATATGTTTTGTTCCGGCGTGACAACAGCAGGATGGCCTTTTGCATCAAGATGAATGCGAACAGCAAAGCACCGATCAGAATTTTCGTCCACCAACTCGACAGCGAACCATCAAAGGTGATGTAGGTCTGGATCAGCCCCTGGATCAAGACGCCGATAAGCGTTCCGCCGACAAAGCCTGCACCGCCCGTCAGAAGCGTTCCCCCGATCACAACCGCAGCAATCGCATCCAGCTCGACACCCACCGTGGCCAGCGAATAGCCTGCCGATGTGTAGAGGGAATAAACGATTCCCGAAAGCCCGGCGAGAAAGCCGGACAGACCGTAGATCATCATCGTCGTGCGGCCAACCGGAACGCCCATCAGAGCGGATGTCTGGGTGCCGCCGCCCAGCGCATAGACGTTGGTGCCGAAGCGAGTGCGCTGGGCAATGAGGATACCGGCGGCGAAAACCAAGAGCATCAGTCCACCAATCAGCGTGATGCGGCCACCACCGGGCAGCTTGTAGTAGAAGGTCTTCATCGCGGCATAAAACGGATGCTTGATCGGGATCGAATCGACCGACAGGACAAAGGCCATGCCGCGGGCGAGAAACATGCCGGCCAAGGTGACGATGAAGGCGGGCATTTCCAGATAGTGGATGATTGCCCCCATGACCGCGCCGAACAGCGTGGTGATCACAAGCACAAGCGCGAAGGCGGCTAGCGGATGGATGCTGGTATTCTGCAGGAGAACGGCGAGGAAAATACCGGTGAAAGCGATGACCGAGCCGATGGACAGGTCAATGCCGCCGGACAGGATGACGAAGGTCATGCCAACGGCGGCAATGCCCAAAAAGGCATTGTCGGTCAACAGGTTGCCGATGACACGCGTTGACAGGAGATTCGGATACTGGGCAGCGCAGGCCGCATAGGACACGACGAAGATGACGATGGTGGCGATCAGCGGGAGATATTTCTGGTTCATCTGACGGACTGCTCCGCTCTGTCTCTACGGACCGATTTGCGGCCAAGGAAGGTCAAGCCCGACTGCACGCGCGGCGACTGGATGACGAGGATGATGACGATGATCGCCGCCTTGATGATCAGGTTGAATTCCGGCGGAAAGCCCGAGGACAGGATGCCGGTATTCACGGCCTGAATGATCATCGCGCCGATCAGCGAGGCAACGATGCTGAACCGTCCGCCGAGCAGCGACGTTCCGCCGACGACGACGGCGAGAATGGCATCAAGCTCGAGCCAGAGGCCGGCATTGTTGGCGTCGGCGCCCCTGATATCAGCCGTGACGATCAACCCGGCAACAGCAGCACACAGGCCAGACAGCATATAGGCCGCCATCAACAGCAGCGGCGTCTGAATGCCCGACAGCGTGCTGGCGCGGCGGTTGATGCCGACGGCCTCGATCAGCATGCCGAGCGCCGTGCGCCGCACCAGAGCGGCAACAGCGATGCCAAATATCAGCCAGATGACCACGGGCATGGGGAGCCCCAGGAAAGAGCCGCTGCCGATGAAGATCAGGCCGGGATCGTTGAAGGTGAGGATCGCGCCTTCGGTTACCAGCTGCGCAATGCCGCGCCCGGCCACCATCAGCACGAGCGTCGCAATGATCGGCTGGATATTCAGGACAGACACCAGAAAGCCGTTCCAGACGCCGCAGATCAGGCCCGTTCCCACCGCCAGCAACAGCGTGACGGCGAGCGGATCGCCACGCACGCTGGATGCGGCGGCAACAGCGCCACAGATGGCCATGACGGCGCCGACGGAGAGATCGATGCCTTTGGTGGCGATCACCACCGTCATGCCGACGGCCAGAAGTGCGACCGGGGCACCGCGATTGAGAATGTCGATCAGGCTGCCATAAAGCCGGCCGTTCTGTATCTGGATGGAAAAGAAATCGGGAAAGACCAGCCGGATCAGAATCAGGATCAGTGCCAGCGCGACGAATTGCGGCAGAAGGCGCCAGCCAAGGCGTTTTGCGGTGTCGATCATCGTGCGCCTCCTTGATCCGTTGCCGCCGCAATGGAATTGACGATATGTTCGGTGGTGATCTCGCTGCCGGTGAGTTCGGCGACATGGGCACGATCCCGCAGCACGATGATGCGCGAGCTGTACGCCACGAGTTCCTCCAATTCAGACGAGATGACGATCAGGGACATGCCCTCAGCGCAGAGTTCCCCGATCAGGCGGATGATTTCCGCGTGGGCGCCGACATCGATGCCGCGCGTCGGCTCGTCGAGGATGAGAAATTGCGGATTGGTCGCAAGCCAACGCGCCAGGATAGCCTTCTGCTGATTGCCGCCGGAGAGCAGCCGGATCGGCTTTTCCCGGTCGCTGGTCCGGATGTCCAATGCCTTGATATAGCGATCGGCCAGCGCATTTTGTTCTGATGCGGACAATGGCCGTGCCCAGCCACGCCGGGCCTGCAGCGCAAGAGCGATGTTTTCGCGCACGGACAATTCGCCGATAATACCGTCCAGCTTGCGGTCCTCGGGACAGAAGCCGAAACCTTCGGCAATGGCAGCGCGCGGCGATGACAGATTGACCGTCTTTCCGCCGATATCGACGCTGCCGCTATCGGCCCTGTGCACACCGAACATCAGCTCCGCGGTCTCGGTGCGGCCGGAGCCGAGAAGGCCGGCGATGCCGACGACTTCCCCTTTGCGGACGTCGAGATCGAACGGCTTGATCTTGCCGGCCTTGCCAAATTTCGAAAACCGGACATGCACGGGGCCGCTTGCCGCATCCGTTTCGGCAACCGCCTTTTCGACCGACTGGAGTTCGTGGCCCAGCATCATCGTGACGAGTTCGCGGCGCGGCAGCGATGCAGTATCGCGCGTGCCGACCAGCTGGCCATTGCGCAGCACGGTGATACGGTCGGAGAGATCGTAGACCTGTTCCAGAAAATGGGTGATGAAGACGATGCCGAGCCCCCTCGCCTTGAGATCACGGACGATGCCAAACAGCATTTCCACTTCCTGGGCATCAAGACTGGCGGTCGGCTCATCGAGGATCAGGACCTTGCCGGAGAGATCAACGGCACGCGCGATCGCCACCACCTGCTGGATCGCGACGGAATAGCTTTCGAGCGCAGCCGAGACGTTGATGTCGATGCCATATTGCGCCAGCAGGCCTTTGGCCCGCCGGTTCATCTCGCCGGCCTGAATGAGCCCGAAGCGGCGGGGCTGGCGGCCGAGGAAGAGATTTTCGGCTACGCTCAGATTTCCGAGCAGATTGACTTCCTGATAGACGGTGCCGATCCCGAGCTTTTGCGCATCGAGCGTGTCGCGCGGATCGATCTCCTCGCCATCGAGCGTCAGTTGCCCTGCGTCGCGGCGGTACGCGCCGGTCATGCATTTGATCAGCGTTGATTTTCCAGCACCGTTTTCACCCAGCAGCGCATGCACTTCGCCGCGCCGCAGCGAGAAATCCACCTTGTTGAGGGCTATGGCACCTGGAAAGGTTTTTACCATCCCGGCGGCGACTAGAATATCGTTTGAGCTGCTTGGCATGAAACCGGATTCTTCAAAGATACGAGGCCGGGCTGCGCGGGAAAGTCGCCTGCCGGGGACGCGTCGGTGGCGGGCGGTGAATCCCGTGGCAATCCGCAGGCTTGGCGACTGAGACGGCACAAGACGATTTGCCGGCATCGTATTCCCATCGACATTCCGGTCGAAAGACCGTGGATGCGACGTGAGCGCGATGCCGGCAGTTGATCAGTAGCCGAGGCCCTTCTTTTCCTCATAGACCTTCTGCGGATCGTCAGCCTGGGTGTAGAGCTTCGATTCCGTCTGGATCCACTTGGCAGGCTTGGTGCCGTCCTTGAGGAACGCGTCGAGTGCGTCCAATGCAGGACCTGCCATGTTCGGCGTCAGTTCGACAGTTGCATTGGCCTCACCGGCTGCCATCGCCTGGAAGATGTCCGGAACGGCGTCGATGGAAACGACGAGGATATCCTTGCCCGGCTTCAGGCCGGCTTCCTTGATTGCCTGAATGGCGCCGACGGCCATGTCGTCATTATGGGCGTAGAGCGCGCAGATGTTCTTGCCGCCATCTTCCGCCTTCAGGAAGCTTTCCATGACTTCCTTGCCCTTGGTACGGGTGAAATCGCCTGTCTGGCTGCGGATGATCTTCAGGTTGTCATGACCCTTCAGCGCTTCTTCGAAACCCTTCTTGCGATCGATAGCCGGCGAAGAACCTGTTGTGCCCTGCAGCTCGACAACGTTGCACTGCTTGGTGCCGACAGTATCGACCAGGAATTTGCCGGCGACATTGCCTTCGTGAACGAGGTCGGAGGTGACGGCCGTCAAGTAGAGATCATCGGACGAATCGACCGTACGGTCGAGAAGGATCACCGGGATTTCGGCGTCCTTGGCTTCCGTCAGAACTTCATCCCAGCCGGTTGCGACGACCGGTGCGATGAGAATCGCATTGACGCCCTGGGCGATGAAGGATCGCAGGGCCTTGATCTGGTTTTCCTGTTTTTGCTGAGCGTCGGCGAATTTGAGGTCGATGCCGCGCTTTTCCGCTTCCTGCTTGGTCAGCGTCGTTTCAGCCGCGCGCCAGCCGGATTCAGAACCGATCTGCGAAAAGCCGATCGTCAGATCGGCGGCCGAAGCCGGGCCAAACATGCAGGCAGCCAGAACCGTGGCACAGCTCAGTGCAGTCTTGATTTTCATGATTTTTCTCCCAAAAAGCTGCTCCTCAGCAGCGCAGTCAAAAAATCATACTATATGATTTATGTAAACAGTGTTTCGCATCCGTCCGTTCGAATTTTCACAGCCGGAATCAAAAGGGGCGGCCTCGCGGCCGCCCCAGATTGCGAAATCGTGATGCCGGAATTATTGCGGCAGCTTGTCGTCAACGCCTTCGACGTAGAAGTTCATGCCCAGAAGCGTGCCGTCATCCGAAGACGCGCCAGCGGCCAGCCATTCCGAGCCGTCCTGCTTTTTCAGCGGGCCGGTGAAGGGCTTCAGTTCGCCCGATTCGATCTTCTTCTGGGTCTCTTCCGCCAGAGCCTTCACGTCGTCGGGCATGTTGGTATAGGGCGCCATGGTCAGGATGCCGTCCTTCAGGCCGTCCCAGCTCGACGATGTCTCCCACTTGCCGTCCAGAAACAGCTGGGTGCGCTTGATGTAATAGGCACCCCAGGTATCGACGATCGCCGTCAGCTGGGTTTCGGGACCTGCCTTGATCATGTCGGACGCCTGGCCGAAGGCCTTGATGCCGCGCTCGGCAGCGACCTGCATCGGCGCGGTCGTGTCGGTATGCTGCGTCAACACATCAACGCCCTGGTCGATCAATGCCTTGGCGGCATCGGCTTCCTTGCCGGGGTCGAACCAGGTGTTTGCCCATACGACCTTGATCTTGAAATCAGGGTTGACGGAGCGGGCGCCGGTGACGAAGGCATTGATGCCCATCACCACTTCCGGGATCGGGAAGGAGGCGATGTAGCCGGCCACACCCTTTTGCGAAATCTTGGCAGCGATCTGCCCCTGGATATAACGGCCCTCATAGAAGCGGCTGTTATAGGTGGCAAGGTTCGGGGCGGTCTTGTAGCCGGTGGCGTGCTCGAACTTCACGTCGGGGAATTTCGCGGCAATCTTGACGGTTGCATCCATGAAGCCGAACGACGTGGTGTAGATCAGGCCGCAACCGGAACGCGCCAGGCGCTCGATGGCGCGCTCGGCATCGGGACCTTCCGGAACGTTTTCGAGAAACTGCGTTTCGATCTTGTCGCCCAGCGCCTTTTCAAGCTCCAAACGGCCGATATCATGGGCCTGTGTCCAGCCACCGTCGGTCTTCGATCCAACATAGACGAAGCAGACTTTTGCCTTGTCGGCGGCATAGGCGCCAGCGGAAAACCCGATGACGGCCGCCGTCGTGGCGAGTGCGAAAAGAAGTTTTTTCATTTTTGACCCCTGTAGGTTTGGTTTGCGTTGTTGTTCTTGTTCACCGGTCTGGCACAAAGGACTTGCCGAGCGAAGCCGGCGTATTGATCAACGTCGTGCGCCGGTTGTGCGAGATGAGAATGAGTACGATAATTGTCGCCAGGTAGGGAAGAGCAGAAAGGAACTGCGAGGGAATGTCGATGCCGCGAGCCTGCACATAAAGCTGGCTGATCGACACGGCGCCAAAGAGGTACCCACCCGCGATGATCCGCCAGGGCCGCCAGGATGCAAAGACCACCAGCGCCAGCGCGATCCAGCCACGCCCGGCCGACATGTTCTCAGCCCATTGCGGCGTGTAGACCAGCGACAGCTGTGCCCCCGCCAGCCCGGCGCAGGCGCCACCGAACATCACGGCCAGATAGCGGGTGCGGATGACGTTGATCCCAAGCGCATGCGCCGAAGCATGGCTGTCGCCAACGGAGCGCAGTTTCAGCCCGGCACGGCTCTTGAACAGGAACCAGTTGACACCGGCGACCAGCGCGATCGAGAGATAGAAAATCAGATCCTGCCTGAACAGAAGAGGCCCTAGGAACGGGATATCCGACAGGACCGGAAAGACGATCTGCGGGAGCTTGATGCCGGATTGCCCCAGATAGGGTTCGGCGATCATGCTGGATACGCCAAGCCCAAGAATGGTCAAAGCGAGGCCCGTCGCCACCTGATTGGCAACCAGCGTCAGGGTCAGAAAGCCGAACAGCAGCGAAAACAGCGCTCCGGCCGCAATGCCGGCGAGAATACCGATATAGGGAGAGCCGGTGACCTGCGTGGCGATGAAGGCGCAGGCTGCCCCCATCACCATCATGCCCTCGACACCGAGATTGAGAACGCCGGAGCGCTCGGTGACCAGTTCGCCGATGGCCGCCAGCACAAGCGGCGTGGCTGCGGTAATCACCGTCAACAGCATGGCTTCGAAGATACCCATCAGCGCACCCCCTCGCCGGTCGTTTTGGACAGATCGTACCACATCATCCGGATCTTATAATGGATGAGCGTATCGCAGGAGAGGACGAAGAACAGAAGCAGCCCCTGGAACACCCGGATCGGCTTGTCGGAAATCTGCAAGGATACCTGCACCGCCTCGCCGCCGAGATAGGTGAGCGCAAGCACAAGCCCGGCAACGACGATCCCCAGCGGATTGAGCCGGCCGAGAAAGGCGACGATGATGGCAGTGAAACCGTAGCCGGGAGAAATGACCGGGCGCAGCTGCTGGATTGCGCCGCTGACTTCGGCAATGCCGGCAAGACCGGCGAGAGCGCCCGAGAGCAGCATGGAAAACCAGATCATCTTGCGCGACGAGAAACCGGCGAACCGCCCTGCCCGCTGGGATTGGCCAAGCACGGTGATCTCGAAGCCTTTCAGCGTGTAGCGCATCATGAACCAGATCAGGATCGCGGCGATGATCGCAAAGCCGAAGCCCCAATGCGCGCGCCCCGACGCGATCATTTCCGGCAGGATGGCGGTTGCGTCGAAGGTGCGGGTTTCCGGAAAATTCATGCCACCCGGATTGCGCCAGGGTCCGCGCACCAGCCAGTCGAGAAACAGCTGTGCGACATAGACCAGCATCAGGCTGGTGAGGATTTCATTGGTATTCAAATGCGCCTTGAGGAAGGCGGGAATACCGGCAAACAGCGCGCCGCCCAGCATGCCGAACAGCATCATCAGGGGCAGAACCAGCGGCGATTGCCATTCATAGAACACCACGGGCAAGATCGATCCGGCGATCGCTCCCATGATGAACTGGCCCTCGGCGCCGATATTCCAGTTGTTCGAACGGTAGCAGACCGACAGGCCAACCGCGATGAGAATGAGCGGGGCTGCCTTGATCGCCAGTTCATGCAGCGACCAGACTTCCGTCAAGGGTTCGATGAAGAAGCTGTAGAGCGCTGCGAACGGGTCCTTGCCCAGCATCATGAACATGATGCCGCCGAAGAACAGCGTCAGGCCGAGCGCGATGAACGGCGACAGGATGGAAAACAGCTTGGAGACGTCGGGACGCCGTTCCAGTTCAATGCGCATGCGCCGTCTCCGCAGTCTCGGTCTTGCCATACATGCCGCCCATCAACAGGCCGATCTTTTCACGCGAGAGGTCGGAGGCCGGATAGATGTCGGACAGCTTGCCTTCGCTGATCACGGCGATCTCGGTGGCAACCTCGAAAATCTCGTCGAGGTCCTGGCTGATGACCAGAACGGCCGAACCGGATTTGGCGAGATCGACCAAAGCCTGCCGGATGCGGCTCGCCGCCCCGGCATCGACGCCCCAGGTGGGCTGGTTGACGATCAGGACCGCCGGTTGACGGTCGAGTTCACGGCCAACGATGAATTTCTGCAGATTGCCGCCCGACAGGGACCCGGCCGGCGGGTTCTCGCCGCTCTTGCGCACATCCATCGCAGCCGAAATTCGCTTTGCCGCCATTTTCACCGCATCCTGGCGGATCAGACCCAAAACGCCGCCGCCAAGAAAGGCGCGCCGGTCGGATTGGCTGCGGGCAAGGATGAGATTGTCAGACAGCGACAGCGCCGAAACGGCCGCATGGCCATGGCGCTCCTCGGGCACGAAACCCGCGCCCATCAACCTTCGGGCATTGATGCCGCGCGTCCCAACCGGCCGATCCGAGATCAAAATGACATCGTCGGTGGCAACAGGATATTCTCCAGACAGCGCATCGAACAGTTCGCCCTGCCCATTGCCCGCAACGCCGGCGATTGCCAAGACTTCGCCGGCATGCACTTTCAGACAGATATTCTTTAAAGACACAGCAAACGGCGTTCTGGCCGCCGCAGTCAGATGTCGGGCCTCAAGTTTCACCGCGCCTTTCGCGCTCGTGCCTTCGGCACTCACATGCGCGATATCGCTGCCGACCATCATGCGCGCCAGCGAAGCCGGGGTCTCGCGGCGGGGATCACACGCGCCCGTCACCTTGCCGTGGCGCAGAACGGTGGCGCGGTCGCAGATGCGCTGCACCTCTTCCAGCCGGTGACTAATGTAAAGGACCGAGCGTCCCTCGGCTTTCAGCTTGTTCAGCGTTTCAAACAGCCGGTCGGCCTCCTGCGGCGTCAGCACCGAGGTCGGCTCGTCGAGAATGATCAGTTTTGGGTTTTGCAGAAGTGCGCGGACGATTTCGATCCGCTGGCGCTCGCCGACAGACAGGTCGGCCACATGCGCATGCGGATCCAGCGGCAGGCCATACGCATGCGACAGATCGGACGCTTCCTTGGCAATCCGCGCCAGCGAAACGCCAGGATCCATCGACAGCGCGATATTTTCGGCCACCGTCAGCGCCTCAAACAGCGAGAAATGCTGGAACACCATGCCGATGCCGAGCTTGCGGGCAGCACTCGGGCTTGCAATGCGCACCGGCTGACCCTGCCAGACGATCTGGCCGCTGGTGGGGGCGAGCACGCCGAACAGCATCTTGACGAGCGTCGATTTCCCGGCGCCGTTTTCGCCGAGAAGCGCATGAATTTCGCCCGGCCTGATATCGAGATTGATTCCGTCGCAGGCAGCGAATGTGCCGAACAGTTTTGTCAGTTGGCCAACAGCCAGCAATAGACTGTTGGCGGGTTGTCCCTCAGCCGACACGCCGCCCCTCTTTTCTCATGGTTCGCTGCCCTGGCTGCCTCTCCGGCTTGTCTCAGGGAATCAGCAATGTTGTTCCGCTCGTTTTTCTTGCTTCCAGATCCGCATGCGCCTGGCTTGCATCGGCAAGCGCATAGGTCTGGTTGATATTGATACGCACTTTGCTGCTTTGCACAACATCAAACAGGGAGTTTGCACATGCCTCCAGGGCGGGCCGTGTCGAAACATAGCTGAACAACGTCGGGCGCGTGGCAAACAGCGAGCCCTTCTGCGCCAGAATTCCGATATTGACGCCTTCGACCGGACCCGACGAATTGCCGAAACTGACCCAGAGGCCGCGCGGCTTGATGCAGTCGAGCGAGGCCGGATAGGTGTCCTTGCCAACCGAATCATAGACCACATCGACGCCCTTGCCGTTGGTGATCTCCTTGACGGCGCTCACAAAATTATCAGTGCGGTAGTTGATGACATGATCGTAGCCATGCGCCAGCGCCAGATCGATCTTGTCCTGCGAACCCGCTGTTCCAATCACGGTTGCGCCGAGCGCCTTGGCCCATTGGCCTGCGATCAGGCCCACGCCGCCGGCAGCTGCGTGAAACAGAAGCGTGGTTCCCGGCCCGACCTTGAAGGTTTGGTTCAAAAGATACTGCGCCGTCATGCCCTTCAGCATCATCGCCGCTGCGGTTTCCAGGGTGATATCGTCTGGAACCTTCACCAGCTGCGAAATCTCGATATTGCGCTCGCTCGCATAGGCGCCGTCGGAGGATGCATAGGCGACGCGATCGCCAACAGCAAAGGTGCTGACATTATCGCCGACCGCAGTCACGATCCCGGCGCCTTCCTTGCCCGGAACGAACGGCAGCCCCTCGGCCGATTTATAGAGACCGGTGCGGAAATAGACGTCGATGAAGTTCACGCCGACCGCGACCTGGCGGATCTGCACTTCGCCGGGACCGGGCGCGGAAAGCGTGATGCCTTCGATCTTGAGAACATCCGGACCGCCGAGCGTCCGCACCATGATGGCCTGCGCCATGAAACCTCCTCAACCCCGTCCAAGCCGGGGAAATATCTGCAAGACGAAACCGATGACATAGAGATAGATCCCGGTACCGACGACGCCGGCCACGACCCAGGCGGGCGTGTCGAAATGCAAGAGCAGCGCATAGCCGCTCAGCACCGACCAGATGGTAAAGACTGCCAGGTTGAGCGGCCGCAGACGCTTGACGCGCACCGGATGCAGGAAGCTGATGGGCATGAAGGTCAATACGACCGAGACGAAAACGACGATCGAAGCCGCCAGTTCGCTGGCATCGATGACGAACAGCGTGAACACCACCATGTTCCAGACGACCGGAAAACCGGAGAAGAAATATTCGTCCGTCTTCATGCCCATATCGGCATAGTAGATCGCGCTCGACATCACGATGGCGCCGGCGGCGAAGAACGACCAGGGCTCGCCGATCATGCCGCTCTGATAAAGGGCAAAGGCCGGAAGCAGCACATAGGTGACGTAATCGATGACATTGTCGAGCGTATCGCCGGACCAGTTGGGCAGCACTTCCTTGACCCGGACCTTGCGCGCGATCGGACCGTCGATCCCATCAACGGCGAGCGCCAGGCCGAGCCACCAGAACATATCGACGAAGCGGTGCTCGGCGGCGGCGACCACACCCAAAAAGGCAAGAAACGAGCCGGATGCAGTGAGAATATGAACGGAAAATGCGCGAATTTCCGCGTAGGGCACGCGCTTGTAGTTAAAAAACTTCATCGGCAGACGCACCCTGTCCTTACTCTGCGCTTTCCTTGGAAGCATGCTGAACCGGCCGTTTCAGCGGCCCACACTCCCGTCCCCGTACTGTCGCACGGGTATTGGCGGTAATATGCACCGTTTGAGTTTGGCTGCCAGTAAAAATCACCAGGTGCCGCAAAACCGTAACAATCAACTGTGGATGCGACATTCATCTGCGCCATTTCACCCCATTTCATTCGCAGCCTGCGGCAGTTAAGATCGCAGCCTCAACCGAAGAGTGGACGGGAAGCGCAGGCCATGGAGCATTTTGAAATTGCCGTTATCGGTGCCGGATTGGCCGGATCGCTGGCTGCGCTGGCATTCGCAGACACCGGCCGCAGCGTTGCGCTGATTGCGCCGGCCACTGGCAAAGCCGATGGCCGTACCACGGCGCTGATGGATCAGTCGCTAACGCTTGTCCACCAGCTTGGCCTCTGGGAGGCAGTCGCGCCGCTTGCCGCACCGCTGTCCAGCATGCGAATCATCGACGGGACGAACCGGTTGCTGCGTGCGCCCACGGTCACCTTTCATGCCGCCGAAGTCGGGCTCGAAGCGTTCGGATACAATATTCCCAATGCCCCCTTCCTTGCCCTGCTTGAGCAGGAAGCAGAAAAACGGCAATCCCTCACCCGGATGACCGCCAGCCTGACCGCTGTCGAATTCGAGACGGACCGGGCGATCCTGGCGCTCGACGATGGCAGCAGCCTCACCGCCAGCCTCGTTATCGGTGCCGATGGCCGCAGATCAGGCGTGCGCGACGCCGCCGGGATCGAGGTCAGGAACTGGTCCTATCCGCAAAGCGCGCTGGTGCTCAATTTCTCCCATCAGGTGCCCCATCAGACGATCTCAACGGAATTCCACACGCCGCATGGACCGTTCACGCAGGTGCCGCTGCCGGGTGGATTGCGATCGAGCCTCGTCTGGGTCCAGAAGCCGGAGGATAACGGAGAGACGCTGGCGCTTTCGGCCGATGCCCTGGGCTTGGCGGTGGAGCAGCGCATGCAATCGATGCTCGGGAAAGTCACGATCGATGGCACGCCGCAGTCCTTTCCCCTTTCCGGCATGGCTGCGAAATCCTTTGGCAAGGGCCGCGCGATCCTGATCGGCGAAGCCGCCCATGCTTTTCCACCGATCGGCGCGCAGGGGCTCAATCTCAGTCTACGCGACATCATGGCGGCGGTTTCACTGCTGGGTTCCTCGCCGGTTCCAGAGGATTTTGGTGCACGCTACGACCGCAAGCGGCGCGCGGATATTCTCAGCCGCACCGTCAGCGTCGATCTGCTCAATCGCTCGCTGCTGTCGGACTTCCTGCCGGTGCAGATGCTGCGCGCGGCCGGCCTGCAGGCCCTGGCAAGCGTCGCCCCATTTCGTAATCTGATGATGCGCGAAGGCATCAATCCCGGCAGCGCCCTGCAATCCCTGCGCACGACGTTACGGGAAAAGATCAGCCGGAAGAGCGCCTGAACTGATGAGGTAAAGCAGCATCGTCACTGTCGCCACCGAGAGAACGGTGGTGATCAGGATCGTGGCCGACGCCCGCTCCTGCCAGACGCCATATTGCTGGCCGATGACAAAGACATTGGTGGCCGTCGGCAATGCGGCCAGGAGCACGGCCGTCTGCACCCAGACCGGATCGAAATTGCCAACGAAGCTCAGAACCAGATACATCAGCACCGGATGCAGGATCAGCTTGGCCGGAACGATATAGGCGATCTCGGCGGGGATGCGCTTCAGCGGCCGCAGCGCCAAGGTCACGCCCATGGCAAACAGCGCACAGGGGGCCGCTGCCTGCGCCAGATAGTCGATCAACCGCTGAACCGGCAGCGGCGGCTGGAACGACATGGACGCGGCGATAACGCCAGCGATCGTGGACAGGATAAAGGGATGCAGCAGGATTTTCCGGGCAATCCCCAACACCAGGCGCGCCGGCGAACTTTTCTCTCCGCCCGCCAGCGCCATCATCGCCGGCGCGACCATGAAATGCAGGACATTCTCGAAGCAGAAGATCAGCGCCACGGGCACCGCTGCCCGTTCGCCCAACGCCAAAAGCGCCAGACCCGGCCCCATATAGCCGATATTGCCATAGGCCCCGGCCAATCCCTGCACCGTCGATTCGGCGAGCGAATTGCGGCGGATCAGATAGCCGGCGCTAAACACCAGCGCAAAGACGGTGTAGGTTGCGCCGATCGAGGCAAAAACGAAATCAAAGCGGGTGAGCTGCTCGATCGGCGTCTTTGATACCAGCTTGAAGAACAAAGCCGGCAGAGCAATGTAGATGATGAAGACATTGAGCCAGCCCATGGCATCGCCGGCACCCTCGCCTGCCGGATTGCGGGCAAATTTCGCCGTCAGGTAGCCAACGAAGATCAGGCCGAAAAACGGCAGTACCAAACCGGCAATTTCGGCCATTGCGTGCGAGACCTCTGTTTGAGGTTCGTGCTTAGCCGATTTGCATCAGGACTGGAAAGGTTTCCTGGAACCAGATGGCCATGGAACTGATAAAACCAAAGACGAAGGCAAGGCCGGCAAGGATCAGGAACACGCCCATCAGTTTTTCCACCAGGCCGAGATGACGGCGGAAGCGGGACAGGAATTTCATGAAGGCGCCGGAGAACCCAGCCGCAATCCAAAACGGAATGGCAAGCCCCAGCGAATAGACCGCGAGAAGCAGGGCGCCATCGGTGACCGTGTCGCGGGCTGCGGCAACGCCCAGGATCGTGCCGAGAACCGGGCCGATACAGGGCGTCCAGCCGAACGCAAAGGCCAGCCCCATAATATAGGCGCCCGACAGCGTCGCCGGCTTGCCGCCGCCCTGGAACCGCGCCTCGCGGCCGAGAATGCCGATGCGGAACACACCAAGGAAATGCAGGCCCATGATGATAATGACAATGCCGCCGATGCGCGAAAGAATTTCGATATGCTGGCGCAGCACAAGACCGATGCTGGATGCCCCTGCCCCGAGCGCCACGAAAACCGTGGCAAAACCGAGCGTGAACAGGAAAGCTGCCCCGAACACCGCGCGCCGTGTGCCGGTCGAGGCAACCTGCGTTTCACCGCCGCGAAACTGATCCACCGAGATGCCAGCCATATAACAAAGATAGGGCGGCAC
The DNA here is from genome assembly GCF_029277445.1 of Pararhizobium qamdonense. Taxonomy (NCBI): domain Bacteria; kingdom Pseudomonadati; phylum Pseudomonadota; class Alphaproteobacteria; order Hyphomicrobiales; family Rhizobiaceae; genus Pararhizobium; species Pararhizobium qamdonense. The sequence continues at coordinate 2,792,221 of NZ_CP119566.1, forward strand.
GAGCGGCAGGACGCACGGGGACAGGAAAGACAATGCGCCCGCCAGGACGGCGGTCCAGATGGAAATATCAGCGATGGACACTCGGTCAAAACTCCAGCCTGCAACAAGCCCGGCCGTCTTAGCCCCGAAGCCTGTCCCAAACCAATCACCTTTTGGCGATCTCCTTGGAAAACATCGTTTTTGCACTTTTGCCCGTTTTTTTGGGTTGACCAAAACAAGCGCGCTGTGCATATGTCCGCCCACTTCCGCCGGTCACACCAGACCGCCATGGGAGAGCGTAGCTCAGTCGGTAGAGCAACTGACTTTTAATCAGTAGGTCCAGGGTTCGAATCCCTGCGCTCTCACCAAAAAATCAGATAAATATTATATCACAGTGGCTTGCGGTTTCGCTCCAGCAGTTTTTGCGGCTCCGTCTTCAGGTATCGCGCGAAACATCCTCGGAACGTGCGAAGTTTTGACCGTCCTGACGACGCCCGCACCCACACGCCTACGGAATTTGTCTAGCCTTTGCAGAATCGCCCATTGTCAAACTAAAACAACGTCGCCCGTGAAGGCGACGCTGTTTTGGTTTCAACATTCCGGAGGGACGGGTCCGGCGTGCCATTGCCGCGTCAGCCGCGGCGGTAGTAGCCTGGGCGGTCCGGGTTGTATTCGGGGACTTCGCAGCGGGGATCGTTGCTGCAGAGGCGGTCGTCGCCGCGCCGGTCGTCGCGCCGATCGGTACGGCGGTCGTCGTCGTTGCGGTCGCGGCGGCCCGGGTCGCGATCGCGGGAATAACGGGAATAATCGGTCCGGTCGCGTGCGCGATCATAACGATCGTCGCGGTCGAAGGTATCACGCGGACGCATCGTGTAGCCGTCGCCCTGATAGGACGGTCCTTCGCTGACGCAGCCGGCGAGCATCAGGGTCGAAAGGCCGATTGCGCTGGCCAGAATAAGGGTTTTCATTGTCGTTCTCTCTCCATTTCGAAGAGAGATATGGCTGCCGCAGGGTTGCGGCAAGGGGCAATGATGATGGCGGCCCGCCTCTTCGTACAATCGCCCCAAATTGGCCGGCATCGAGGACGGCAAAAGAAGGGCGACTACGGCAAATGCCTGCTTCACTTGCCAGGATGGCGGCCCAGGCGCAGCTTCAGCGGGCTTTCGCCATATTGACGTTTGAACGCGCGCGAGAAGGAGGACAGGCTATCGAAGCCGCAGCGAAGGGCGACTTCGCGGATGCTGAGTTGGGTGTCGCCGACCAGGCGCTGTGCTGCCTGCAGCCGCAGCCGCAGATAGTAGCTTCCGGGGCTGATCCTGAGCGCTCTTGCAAACCGGATTTCCAGCTGGCGCTGCGACTGCCCGGCGCGGCGTGCCAGCGCCGCAATCGACAAGGGCCGGTCAAGCGTGCGCTCCATCAGGCGGATCGCCTTGGCAAGGCCGGGATCAAGAGCCTCCATGCGGCCGAGAGACACCAGCGGCTGGGCATCCGTTGCCGCATGGGTTTCGTCATAGACGAAGATGCTGGCGACATCGAGCGCGACGGATGAGCCGAAGCGCTGCCGGATCAGATGCAGCATCATGTCGAAGGTCGGCGATGCGCCACCGGATGTCCAGAATTTGCCGTCGGTCACGAACCGGTCGGCCCGGACGGACACATCCGGAAAAGCCAGCGCGAAATCCTCCAGTTCCTCCCAATGCGCCGTCGCTGTGCGGCCGTTGACGAGTCCGCAGCGCGCCAGGAGCCAACAGCCCGATTCGATGCCCGCAACCACGGAAAAATGCCGCGCAGCCGCCTGTAGGCTGGCGATGAACGGTTTTTGCGCATGGCGATCAAGGTTGAAACCGCCGATGATCAACAGGCAGTCGCCCTGGACCTTCGCCGAAAACGTCCCATCCACCGCAATCATGACGCCACAGGTGAGAAGCACCGGCTCTCCATCCGGAGACAGAATTTTCCATGAGAACAGGGTTTTTCCAGCCACCCGGTTGGCGGCGCGCATCGGGTCCAGCACCGAGGCCAGCGACATGATCGAGGATTCGGGCAGCACGACAATCACGACCTCCACATTTCCATCGGAATTCAAAGGTAAGTGATCGGAAACAGGACGTGGCGACATGGGAGAAATGTCAAATTTCCTGCGCCTTTTGTCAAATGAAATGGAGCCATTCAGGCATGATGCCGCTGTAAGACCTCCCATCCGCGGTGCTTTTGCCTGCAGATGTCTGGAAATTCCCCCTACCGACCTTTACCGGACGGGTCGAATGGCAGAGATGCCTTCGGCCCGTTTTTTTTGGCCTTGTATTGGCGGCCGGGCATTCATCCGCTGCCACCGTGGCGGTTTTCCGGGCACGCAGAAATGTGTCTCATCATGCAGCAAAAATGCCTTCCGGTACATCGCAGCAGTGAAAGGAACGAAACCGCGCAACCACGCGTTACGAGAGCGGTTCAATAGAGGAAATTTCAATGCAGCGCTGCGATCTCCTGATTCATGAGGATTGTCCTCATCACAATCCCAATATCAAAATCTCGTTTTTATCGCGGAGGCCGTGATGGCAGCTCCAACGGTCCACCCATCCTTACCGGTTCAGCGCGAGACGTCGGACTATCGGCATTTTATGATGCGGGAATTGCTGATTTGGGTCATAGGGGTGCCCGTCCCCATCGCCGCCGTCATTGGTTTTTTCGTCCTTTAAAATCGATCAAAACCGGCCGTTGACGTTACGCTGGCATCGATAAGCCTCGTCTCGACCAAGAGGCGATAACGCCATTCGCCGTGACGCCGCGCTGCACGCAACGCTGCCGAACCCTCCCGCAAGCTCCTAACCACCTAAACCCTGTGCACTTAGGGGGTAGGCCGCTAAGATATGACGCCAGCGCAACATTGGCATCCGCTAATCGCGGGAACGGTCTGGTTCAGTTTCGTCATAATTGACATCCCAATCCTTTTCCGGCCCCTTTTTGCCAGGCGGAGTGCGATGACCGGTTATGTCCTCTGATCCCGTGACCACTGTCGGCTTGGCACTGGCAACCCCGGAGTTTGCACCGTCCGCACGCGATTTGGCGTACTGGCCCTCTGCGTCCTCCTTGATCTTGAGGGCATCCGAAGGGCTGTTACGTTCCGGATCCTGATTGTTTTCACCCAGTGCATCCCGATCGACGTCCGGGTCATCCGTCGCAGGCAGGTAGCCCCTTGGCCTGGTTTCTTCCGGACCTTCCCAACGCGGGGACTGATCGGTTGTGCCGGGTGCGCCGTCTGTCGGTATGTTTTTGCTCATGGTCTTTCTCCTGTGATGGAGCGGAAACCAGCCACAAGGGCAGAAGTTCCTTGTGATGCGTTGAGCTGCAGAGCCGGAGCGCTCGGAAGACCCTCATTCGTGGTGGTTCCCGCCGTCTGTCATCTTGGAGGCGATCCACCTTCCAATTGATCCTTGCATGCGCCAATACGCGCGCATCGCTTTGGTGCTGTGACTGGGCACATCTGCAAAGCGGCAGCGCTACAAGAGGAGGAGGTGCACATTGAGAGGGATAAGCCAAACGCCCGTGAAACAGCGATAGATATCTTGCTAAGCCCTTGAAAAGATTGGCGACCCCTGCAGGGCTCGAACCTGCGACAACCTGCTTAGAAGGCAGGTGCTCTATCCAGCTGAGCTAAGGGGCCGCTTTTTGGAGGTTTCCCTCCTAGAACCGGCAGTCCCGGATCAATGCGTCCAGGGCTGCGTGCGGCTAAACCGGAAATTATCGCTGTAGGACACGCTCTTGCGGGTTGGTTCCTTCGGCGCGATGACGCGGTAATCGATGCCGTTGCGCTCGGCATAGGCGACGGCCTGTTCGGCTGTCTCGAAGGTCAGCTTCACCTGCTGACGCGTATCGCCAGAGCTCGTATAGCCCATGATCGGATCGATGGTGCGCGGCGTTTCCTGATCGAACTCAAGAACCCACACATTCGTCTTGGCCTTGCCAGACTGCATGGCGGTTTTTGCGGGTCGATAGATTTTCGCGGACATGTCTTGAGCGGCTCCACCATGGTTCATGCTGCCGGCTGCGCCGGTCACTGCGCATTGCCATAGCGCAGAACGGATTAAAACGGAATGACCTAGCGGCGATATATCCGCCAATTTTCAAGCCTGCGCCATTTCGCGGCTGAAAGCCGGCGCTCTAGGGACGGGACAACAGCAAAAACAGCCAAGGGCTGTTCGCTGCAGATATTTCAAGAAGGGGAAAATCGATGGTCGGAGTGGAGAGATTCGAACTCCCGACCCTCTGGTCCCAAACCAGATGCGCTACCAGGCTGCGCTACACTCCGTGACCCGTCGATGGCCGGGAGATACACGCTTACCCCCGCCCCTGCAACACTTAAATTGCACAATTCCACAGAGCGGCCGAAAGGAATCATATGTGCCGGTTTAAGGCTTCAAACCGGAGATGCGGGCGCTATCGACGATATCGCCGGGCGCAATGGCAAGGCGATTGACGGTTCCGCCGTTCAGTTCGAGAACGAAAGCGATGGGGACGCGGGAATCGATGATGGCTTCCGATAGCGGCACGGCATTTTCGCGGATCGTCTCGATCTTGCCGTCCTTGGCGATGAACAGCATGTCGAGCGGAAGATAGGTATTCTTCATCCACATCATCACCTGACGCGTCACGCCAAAATCAAACAGCATGCCGTGATCGCGCGCCATATGGCGGCGGTTCATCAGGCCTTGCGCGCGTTGATCGCTATCGACAGCCAGTTCGACGGTGAATGTATGCACCTTGCCGCCGGTGGAGATGATCTGCAGCGGCGCCGTTTCAAAGGTGATATCGGCGGCTGCGGCACAGAACGGGACAAGCCATAAAAAAAGCGCCACGAGGGCGCTTCCAAACAGGCGCTGAAAAGGCGCGCCCATCAGTGTGCCCGGCCGATCGGAGCCGGTACGTCCGGATGGATCTCGGCTGCCATCAGGCCCTTGTCGCCATCGCCAAACCGCACCAGCACGGTCTGTCCCGGGCGCAACTCGGTAAGCCCGAAACGACGCAGGGTTTCCATGTGAATGAAGATATCCTCGGTCCCGTCGCCGCGCGTCAGGAAGCCGAAGCCTTTTGTACGGTTGAACCACTTGACCAGGCAGCGTTCCAGCCCGCTGGTCGGCGTCACCTGAACATGGGTCTTGACCGGCGGCAGCTGCGATGGGTGTACAGCCGTCGACTGGTCCATGGAGAGAATGCGGAAGGCCTGGTAGCCACGGTCGCGCCGCTGAATGAGCGCCACCACGCGCGCACCTTCCAGAACAGTCTGGTAGCCGTCGCGGCGCAGGCATGTGACGTGCAGAAGGACATCCTGCATGCCGTTGTCGGGGATGATGAAACCGAAACCCTTGGCGACGTCGAACCACTTGATGACGCCGGTTATTTCAACCAGATCGAGCGCGTCATTGGCAAAACCGTCATCCGGCGTGACGCCCTTTGCTGAAATTCTGTCCGCCATGCCTGTCCAGCCCCTCGATTACGCGTCACATCATTACGGTTAACTGATTCTTGACAATCAGAATAACATCGTCCCGCCGCTTATGTGCAAGCCCTGCGATGAAATTTGCCGTCGAAACACGCTAGCTGCCGAGCCTTGCCTCTGGCTGGTTGTCGGCTAAGTATACCCCATCTTCAGCAAAACAAGGATATTCCAATGCGTTATCTGCACACAATGGTTCGCGTCAAAGATCTCGACGCCTCTCTTCACTTCTGGTCGAAGCTTTTCGGCCTTGTGGAAATTCGCCGCTACGAGAATGAAAAAGGCCGTTTCACCCTGGTTTTTCTGGCGGCCTCAGACGATCTCGATCGCGCGAAAGCCGAATTATCCCCGTGCCTGGAACTCACCTACAATTGGGATACCGAGGATTACACAGGCGGGCGCAATTTCGGCCATCTCGCCTATGAGGTCGATGATATCTATGCGACCTGCCAGCAGCTGATGGACAATGGCGTCATCATCAACCGGCCGCCGCGCGATGGCCACATGGCGTTCGTGCGCTCTCCGGACGGCATTTCCATCGAGATCTTGCAGAAGGGCGACAATTTGGAACCGCAGGAACCCTGGTCCTCGATGGGCAATACCGGCGCCTGGTAAGCTCCGCACAATGCCGCCGGGCGATATGTGCTGCAGTGACTCGCACCAAGCTTCGCGGGGCTGCCCATATCGCCTGCGTCAGCGCAGGTTTACAAATAACGGTCCGTTCATTAATGTTTGAGCGAACGTTAATGGAAACATGCCGCACGCATTTTGAGGTTTGCGCGCGCATTTTTCCGGCTGAACCGGTCAAATCGCATGGGAGGACGCGTGGCAATCCTTAAAAAGGGCCATGCCGACGATGCGGTTTGAAACGTCTGATGAAAGGCCATGACGGCACATGTCGCCCGGCCCGCATTGAGTGGGGATCCAACGTTGCGCCATATTTTCGAGAAAGCGGCGACGATTCGCGGCCTTGGCTGCGCGCTTGCGTTGAGCGTTTCGGCGATGATGCTGTCGGGCTGCGTGTCCGCCGCGAAGGACACGGCCGAAGCGGCATCCGCAAAGGACGATGTGGTGCCGGAGCTCGCGTCCGGCAATGCAGCGCAAAATGCACCCGGTGCCTATCGGGATCAGCAGGTTTCCGCCGTTGGCGCCAATGGGCAGCCACAGCCTGGCGCGCAAGCACCGGGCACACAGGCAAATGCGATGATGCCTGCCGCCGGCAACGGCCAGCCGGCGTCGCTGACCATGCAGGGTACCGGCCTTAACGCCACCTCAAACAGCATTTTTGCCGTGCAGACGCCCAATGCGGCGCCGGTTCAAGGCGCCACGACGGCGACCGGCAATGCGCCGGTGCCGGCCGGGCATGCCACCGGCGTCAATCCCGCGACAAACAGTCTGTTCAACAGCGGCCAGCCGGCTGCCAACCCGACACCGCTGCCGCTGGAAGGCGCGAGCAATGCCAATGGCGCTGCCGCAGTTCAACAGATGGCAAGCGCTGAGATCGGCGCGGACGGCACGCCGCTTCCTGTCGCCGTACCGGTCCCCTTGAGCGGTGACAGCATGCGCGGCGGGGCGCCAGAAAAGGCAGCGGCCGTGCAAACCGCTTCCATGGAGGGGCTGAACACCACGACGGCCGCTATTCCCCATTCCGGCCCTTCGCGGAAGAAGGATGGTCAGACGGAAGAGCCCGAAAATGCCCTGACGCTGGCCGGCCTGTTTGCTGCCAAACGCAAAAGCAGGAGCCAGTTCAACAATGACCGTTTTGCCAAGGCGCCGGAGAAAAACACGCAGGTTGCCAGCAACCTGAAACCACAGCAGATGGCGGCACTCGGTTTTACCGCCCTGCCCGGCGTGCGCACGACGTCGATGTTTGCCACCGTCGATGATTCGCAGCCCGGACATGATGACGACAGCGCTCCGGTGGAAATGGCGTCATTGTCGGGACTTGCCCGCCTTGCGCCGACCGGGCTCTGGCTGCAAACGGAAAAGGTGGAGACGGGCTGTTTCCAGCCCGACCTGCTGAAGGTCCTGAAAGTGGTGGAGACCCATTACGGCCGCAAGATCATGGTGACATCCGGCCTGCGCGACCTGAAACACAATGCCAGCGCCGGCGGACGCAAGCACTCGCTGCACACCACCTGCCAGGCTGCTGATATCCAGGTTCCCGGCGTCAGCAAGTGGGACCTTGCCGAATATCTGCGCACGATTCCAGGGCGCGGCGGCGTGGGAACCTATTGCCACACGGAATCGGTCCATATCGATACGGGCGAGTCCCGCGACTGGAATTGGCGCTGCCGCCGCCGCAAAGGCTGACAGTAACCACCTGTTTTAATTCAATAATTCACTGAAAATTTGAAAACAGCGCGTTATCAGAACTTTTTTACAGGAAAATGAAATTTGCCGCTTGCGGTATTCAAAACCCCTGACTATAAGACGCCCACACAACGGCTGCGCCCTTCGTCTATCGGTTAGGACACCAGATTTTCATTCTGGGAAGAGGGGTTCGACTCCCCTAGGGCGTACCATTGTGTTCCCTCGCATCAATGATTTCAGAGCCTTGCAGCGACGATCTGCTAACCGGGCTACGGGGTTAGCAGAAATATGTTTTCTGTCCGTTCTCATGCGATTGCTTTCAGCTTCTTTATGGCGTTCTGAGCCATCTTTTTCTGATTGGCTTTGGCGATATACGTCTCGATTTCCTTGATGTCCTGATGGCCTGTAATGGCCATGATTTCCATCGCAGAGCATCCCGCTTCGGCAAGCATCGTCATCGCTGATTTACGAAGGCCGTGCGGCGACCGGTGCGGAGGAAGACCGGCTTTTCGTGCAGCTTCGATTATCCAGTTGGTGAACGCCTTCTCAGATCGTGCCGCGCCATAGGCGGTCACGATGAAATTCAGGTGCTTCTTCGCGATACCGTCCAGCACCTTCCGAAAGTCTGCATGGATAGGGATGTTCAGTTCGACGGTGTGACCGCTCTTTTGTGTCGTCATGACAATGAAGTCGCCCTGAATATGCTGCCGCCCGATCTTCACCGCATCAGAACGTCTTAGGCCGGTATAGAGCAAAATCTCGACGGCTACACGCTGCGGCGTCTCATCCCCCCAATGGTTGCGAAACACCTCAATATCGTCCTCGGTCCAAGGCTGATAACCCTTGCTCTTGTGCTGCACCCTGTCGGCGTTGAGGATGGGGTTATCGGTGCGATACTTCCACTTGATGGCCAACTGCATGAGCATGGAAAGGCGCTTGCGGAGGTTCTTCGCCTGTGCCGTGGACTTCGCTGCGACCTCACCCAGGATTTTGTCGATGTTGTGCGTCTGCAGGGTGGAAACACGCTTGTCGCCATGATCTTTGCGGAACGGTTCGATTATCGATTTGTAGTTCCGCTTCGTCGCCTCTGCTTTCGAGATGAAACCCGCGCTCTCATAGTATTGAACGATGAGGGCGTTGATGGTGCCGGATACGGTCTTGGAAACCCCTGCCCCGGTAGCGACTTTCGGCATGTCGTTGGAGGCGGCTAGATAGTCCTCCCAGAACGCAGGAGAATTTTCAGGCCCACGGATAGCGATCTTCCGTTGTCCAGGACGATTGAAGTAGATGCGCTCATTCTTGCCGTGCCGGTCGGTGAAGACATGCAGATATTTGGGGCGTTTGTATTTGACGCGCTGTTTCGCCATAGGCTCAATCCCATTCACTAGGCTGGGTACTGGAGATCGCGCCGGGTTCGGTCGTGGTGACAGAAAAGCCCCCGTCCCCGTTGACGGTGAAACCGGTAACAGTCTGGCCAAGGTCTTTGGCTAGTTTTGCCACCTGTTTCATCTTCGGTATGCTGAACAAGGGTTTCGTCGCTGGGGCACGAAATTTGGAGACGGCACGGGCGAACGCCAATCCCTCGCCCTTCCCCTGCGATGGAGGGAGGAGGCTTAAGGTTTTTCCCATTACCCTTGCTCCTTCGCTGCAGCCCGCTCACGCTCGGCTTTGATCAGTTCAATAAGCTGCCCGGTCATGTTGCGGGAATTCTCTTCGGCATAGTCTGCGAGCCAGTCTTTGAGGTGTGGTGGAAGGCGGACCAAAAGGGACGATGCTATTTTGCGGTTCGACACTGAAAGCTCCTTATGTTTGCTTCAACGTTCATGTATATATCCACGGGATAACTGGCAGTCAATATCACTTGGATATGTGGGATATATTTTATGGAAGACGAAAAGCGCAAGCGTGAAGGCGCGCAACTGCTGCTGCGGTTCAATGAGGGGTCCGACATGCGGGAAACGCTGAAACGGATTGCAGCTCTGAACGGGCGAACTCTCACGGCTGAAATCCTCTATCGACTGGAGCAAAGCCTAGAGGGGGATGATAAGCTCGTGAATGTCTCAAGGGGTGCGAAGTTTGACGATTTCGAGCAAAGGCTCACAGCGCTGGAAGGCACAATGACGGCTCACCTCAATTGGCATATCCAGCACGATCCAGATTAATCGTTACGAAACCGAAACGATGCAATTGATTGCATGGGAGGTTACATGCCGTTCACAAAAATTGAGCAAGAAGCGATAATTCTCTATGCGGTGCTGGATATGATCGATGACATGGTCAATCTGGCGATATTCGAGAAGCCAATTGGTGATCGCGATACCAATCTGTTTTTCAAGGACAGCAATGCGCGAAGCTTGTTCGCCATTTTGCTCACCGATTTCCTCTCACAACCGCGAGGGGAGCGCAACAAACCTCTCCCCTTTGATCTTCCACGTCCAGCACTCGGCGCAAGGTCGAGCGATAAAACCTATCTGCTTTATCTTCGACAGGTCTGCGATGATCCTCTGCTGGCTTCTGATCCGTCCGGAATTGCTGACGTGATCAATCGATTTTCGGATTGGTTGGACGGTTACACGATAGTTCCACAGGTCTGGCTTTCCCGGATCAGTGTGGAACTCGATATCAAAATTGAACGAATGGAGTTCATCAAACTCTGCGGAAACCTTTCCAAGCATAACTTCGCACGTCTAGAGGCCGATGTACGTAAGCTCAGACGTATCGTCAAAAATGCCGGTAAAGATATCGATGAGGGTCAGGCTTATACTGCGATTGAGGACTTCAAGAGCTGGTTCAACGACGATGTTTTCATCTACCATTCCAGCACTATGGGCGAATTCTTGAACGATTTGCGGTATGCGATCCACCGATATTTGGCCATCGAGTACAACCGTTCTCGCGTTCCACTGCCGGATGGCATGTATCGGTTCACATATCCACAAGGAGTGGACAATCCGCTAGCCAGAGAGCTGTACTGGGACTTGCTCAACAAAATCAGACACGGAATTTACTTCCCACCATTCCGGGTTAGTTCCTCAATGAAGACCGAGTATTGATAAGCCCCCTTGCCATCACACAAAACCCTTCCGGTTCAACATCGCACCAGTGCGCTGGTTCTTCTGCACAAACTCCGTCATCTTGTTTTCCAGCAGAGTGCCCATCTCGGCGGTTAGACGTTCGGTCATCTTCGCATCGGCCTCCTGATTTCCAGACGCTTGCACCGTGATCGGGATCGTCGGGGAGAAGACATTGCTGATTTGATTGACCTGTCGATTGACCTTTCCGCCACCGGCACCGGGCATGGTAGCCAGCGCGGGAGTGCGGCCGGAATTGATGGCCTCCAAAGCGGCGCGGTTCTTGGCAGTCGCGGCTGCATTCACCACGAACTCACCATCACTGAGATAAGCGGGCACCTTGTCGGCACGGGGTCCACCGGGACCGCGTACCCTGCCGCCACCGGCAAAGGCTTGGATTTCCCCGCCATCCTTGGCACCGAAGATCGCGCCGAAGATACCGCCCAGCAATCCCCCGCCACCGGTTTTGCCACCGCCTCCACCCAGAAGACCGGCAAGCGGCCCCTCGCCCAGGAGTGCCGCCTGCAGCGCAGCTTTGGCCAGTGAAGCGATGAGCCCCTTAAGGGCATCTTCGGCGGTGGTCGTTCCCATGATCAGGCCGGTCAACGCGTCCGATGCCGTCGATGCGAAGAAATCACTCACATCCTTGGCTTGCTCCTGCGTCATGGCAAAGCGCTGAGTTGCTTGCTCGGCTTCGGCCATGCCCTGTGCAAGCTGGCTGATCTCCGAACGCTGCTGGGGCGTGAGGGCAATACCAGCGCGTTGCGCCTCATTGAGCATTTGCTGCTCATAACGGAGCTTCGATGCGGCAACGGCACTCATCCCAAGGGCTTGCTGTTCCGTCGTCTGTTCCGACACGAAAGCGCGGGATTGGGTGATGATGTCCTGATAGGCGGTTGCCTGATCCTTCAGAGCTTCGTTCTTCTGCGCAATGCCGGGGTCTATGGATGGCATGGAAACCGAACTGCCGTCATAGGCTCCCCGGATTGTCTGCTCATCGACGTTGCGTAGGCCCTCCCATTCATTTCGCAGGCCTGCCGGGTCGTTCCCACGGCCACGCATGAGCTGCTGTGCCATGCGATCCTGAATGTCAGGGCTGAACATGTCGGAACCGGAAAGCCCCATCGTCCCGCGCAAACCACGCATGGTCTTCTGCACGATTTGGTAACGGCCCACTGCGCTGGAATTGTACTTGTTACCGGGGTGCCTGAGCATAGCCGTCTGCATGGCGTCGATCTGGTCGAGCGTCATCATCACGAGGTTGCGGTCCCCGCCTGTGAACGCACCACGGGCAAGCGTCTCGTTATAACCCCTGCCCTTGTCGGTGCCTTCTGCGTACCCGATGAGGTCGAGGAAGCCTTTGTTGGCAGCTTCGGCAGCGCCACGGCCCTTGACGGCTTTGGTGGCCTGATCACGCAGCGCGTTTGCCTCGAGCACCTCCTGCACCGTGGTAGCCTTGCCCAGGGCGGCACGATAAGCGCCGTTGATCTTGGTTTGTGCGTCCAGATCGGCAAGGCTCTTGGCCAGTTCCGGCACTTCGTTTTTCAGGGCACGGATGGCATCAGCATACGAGTTGATGCCGGTGGCACCGTTGGCGGCTGAAGTGCCGCTGTTGTCCAGAGACGTGTTCAGGGTATCGACGGGAGGCTTTGCCGTCTTGGCGTCCTCCCCGGTCTTGTAGATGAAATTCTCGGAATAGCCGCTGCGCCGGTCAAGGATATCGCGGAGTTTCAGCGCTTCGGAGGTGAGGTCTTCGATGAGCTGTTTCTGCTTATCGATGTTCAGGTCAACGGCGGCATCTTCCGGGAAGGCAATCTTGTCGGTTTGCAGGTCTTCCAGCAGCTTTTTCGCTTCGCGGAGCTTGTCATAAGTGCCGACGAGCTGAGACTGGATGTTTCGGTCGGTCTGCTCCTCCAGCCGGTTCATTCGATCCAGCCAGTCATCCATCGCCCCGACGACATCGACCACAGCCTTTTTCAGGGCGGTGCCGACTGTCCCGGCGATAGCGTTGAATTTCCGGTCGATCTCGTTCGCACGCTCAATCACTTCGTCATCGAGAACAAGCCCTAGTTCATTGGCCTGCGCCACGGTGCGCCGAATACCTTCCTCGCCTTGGCTGATCAGCTGAACAAATTTCTCCCCTCCGGTTCCCCCGAAAATCTCATCGGCAACGCGGATTTGTGCTGCCTTATTGAGTTGCCCCATTTTGCCGATGATCTCGGAGAACAGCGCGGACGGGTCCTGCAGCTTGCGCTTCAGATCGGCGGCGGAGAACCCTAGACGCTTGAAGGCGTCGGCACCGCTGCCCTGTCCCGTCACATAAAACTCATCGGCGCGTAGGGATAGTTCCTTGAAGCCGTCCACGAGAGCATCGACGCCCACACGGTTCTGTTCCGCAACGAATTTCAGCTCCTGAAAAGCCTTGGTGGACAGACCGGCGCGGCGGGCTTCATCGCCTATAGACGCAACTCCCTTGGCAATCTCACGGGCAGATGACACGATGCCGGACAATGCGGCAACAGAGAAGCCGGTCACAAGGCCAGCAATCCCGCCTTTCAGTGCGGCCATGGCGAGGTTGATGCCCTTGCCCGCTCCTGCGAATGACTTTTCGAGGCGGTCGGCACTGGCTGCAGCTCGCTTCTCGATAGCCGAAAAGTTGTTGGTGGCCGTCCGGTTCGCCTTCTGGAAATTCTTCTCGAAATCCCGGATGCGGGCCTCAAGAGCGACGACAAGCTGTTCTGTTTCGGTCGGCATGGGTGTCCCTTTCAGAAGATCAGAAGGCCTTCCGGCCGATCATCGGTGTCATAAATTGAGCGGGTATCTTCGCCGGTTGCTGCGCGGGCCACGGCCATGGCTGTGGCAACGGCTCCATCGATCTTGTCGCGGGCCTTGCCCTTGTGGAAAGATTTGTTGCCCTTGCCGTCATCGTGGATCACCACGTTGTCGAAATTCCATCGCAGGATCGGGTGACCGCCATGCTGGAATTTTCCCGATAAAAGGGCCTTCTCAAGTATCTGGATTGCCGGTCCCATGGTCATCCAGCCTTGCCGGAACTCCACGCAGGGGTAACCATCCTCCACAAGGTTGGCCATCGTGATGCGGGCGTAATGCGGATCGAAGGCAATTTCCCGGACCTCGAACTGTTCGCAGAGGTCGCGGATATGGTTTTCGACTGCGCGGATATCGACCACGTTGCCGGGTGTGGGGGTCAGAACCTCGTCTTCGGCCCATTGATTATAGGGATATCCGCTCTGCTGGGTGCGCCTGTCGAGGTTGTCTTTCGGGCAAAAGAACCACGGGCGGACAACATAGCCATCGTCACCGTCCCGCCATGCAGCGACCACGGCGGTGAGGTCGGACGTAGACGACAGATCGACGCCCAGCCAGCACGGTTTTCCCTTCAGGTCCGCAAGGTCGAAAGGCTCTTTCCCCTGATCGTAGGTGGACATTTCGACAAAGGCGGCTTCGGAATGATCCTGCCACATATTGAGGTGGAATTGCTGAAATGCGAGCTTGTCGCCGGGACGCTCGGCAGCTTCACGGGCAAGTTGGCGAAGCCCTTCGATGTCTGGATAGCCATGAGCGAGGCCAGGGTTTGCCCGGTGCCATACTGTTTCATCCTGCCAGTCCGCATCATTCGGAGTTTCGAGCAAGATCGGCAGCGTTGCCGGATCGTGAATTTCGCCCTTGGCAACCTTGCGGGCATATTCGATCTGTTCGAACGCCAGATTTTCCTGCCCCCGCCCCGCCGTCGTGGCAATGATCATCAGAGAGCCAGGGGTCTTGCTCATCCCGGATTTGATCGCGTCCCAGAGATCACGCTTTTTCCATGCGTGGATTTCATCAATGAGAGCAAAGACAGGGGTGTGGCCATGGGCGCTGGCGGCATCGCTGGATACGCAGGCGTAAAAGCTGTTGTGCCGCGAGTTCTTGATACGGTGCTTGTGGTCGGTGATCCGGGCGATGTCATCGATCTTCGGCATGATCCTGATGACGGCAACGGCTTCCTCAAACGCAATCTTGGCCTGCGATCTGTCGGACGCAGCGGACAGGACTTCGCCTCCGGGGACGCGTTCCGGCCCGAATGTGTGGAGCAGCGCCAACGCGGCGGCGAGCGATGTCTTCCGGTTTCCCCGTGGCAGCAACATGACAACGGTCTTAACCACACGGGTGCCATCGGCGTTGCGCGGTCCATAGATGGCGCGGACGATGCGCTCCTGCCATTTGTCGAGCTGGAAAGGATTTCCCGGCAAGGGGTTTTTCGGATGCTTCAAGGCGCGGAGAAATTTCACGGCCCGTTCGCCATAGCCAAGCGGGTCCGCAATCGGGCTGTTGTCGAATGCCCACGCCGGATAGGTGGTCTTAGGCTTCGGCACCGCCGCTTTCTTGATTATCTTGATCGCGCCCATGGTTACAGCCCTAGCGCATCATCGTTGTCAGGCTTGGGTGTATCTCCACCCATGCCGGAACGGGAGCGGGATGCCGGTGTCAGTCCCAGCTCGGATGCAAGCCGTGCAATGGTCGTCTGACTTTCGTTCAACGTGGTGGTGGCTGGGTTGGCTTTCGTTGATCCTTTTTCGGTCTTCACGATAAGGCCATGTTCCTCAATTGCCTTTTGCGCTTCACGAGCAAGCCAGAGGGATCGGACATAGGTTTCCAGCGTACCCAGGGTCGCGGAGGTGATCATCTTCCGATTTGTGAGGTCGGTTGCCAAGACGATCCATTCTTGGCGCATGCTCAACGGCAAGTGCGACGGCATCGCAGGCACCGCCTCCAGACACCCGGCGATTTCCTTCAGAGCCGGTTTTACACCACGATGCGCCATGTCAGTTCCCCGTTCCTTGAGCGGTGCAACGCAGGTCGAGCCCATCACGTCTCCCAAGCTCTTTGATTTCCTTCAGGTCGTATGCTTGCCCCGAATGGGTCAGGCGGTCGGAAACAGCGATGCCATCACGATGACGAATGCGAAATATTACAGCCACTTTCGACGACGAGCCAAAGCTCTGAATGAACTCTTCGGTGGTGGATTGGATCAACTGCGCTCGAACTGTGGTGATGGTCGTCCATCCCTCTGTCGGGGCTCCGTACTCGTCCACGGTGGTGGCGGCGCGGTCGATGGTGATGGTCTTGTCGAGTTTCCCGGCACGCATCACGCCACCTCCAACACAATGGCCTCAAGGCTGACGACGGCATGCGAGTAGAGGCCACCGGGGTCACGGAGGAAACGGGTGGATGCAACATGCAGATCGGCAACATGGAGCCCCACAACAGGCCAAACCGTGTCAGCCAGGGCGGCGCGAATGGTGCCGACGATCTGCTTCGACGTGACAAGGCCGGTTTCCTTGGCCCATACATGCAGGTCGGTGAAGACCTCATGACGGTTGCGGGCGACGGCACCGGTTCCCACGGTCTGCCCCTCACCGATGAGGATGCACGGGAACACGGCAGGCAAGCCGTTGCGGTCCACGATGTTGGCAGCGGGTACGAGGCCGATAACGGCGGATGACGCGACAAGCCGGGAGCGGATAGCCTTCTGGAGTTCGAGGGATGGCTCCATTATTTGACCCTCGCGAATTCACCGTGAACACCCTTGGCGGCAGTATCGTAGATCGCACCGGCTTCCGCTGCGCTGTCGAAATAACCCAGGTTTATGTTCTTCTTGTCCTTGCGGATTTGAGCCATGTACCGGCCGCGCACCTTGGCCACCCCCTTGAACCCATGTTTGTTTTTGCTGGTCGAGTTGGCGCGGTTCTGGCCACGGGTGGCATTGCGGAGATTGTCATAGCGGTTGTTCGAGCGGTCCAGATCGCGGTGATCGACCATTGCCCTTGGCCATTCCCCCGTTACGTAGAACCGGGCCAAGCGGTGTGCCTTATGGTTCTCGCCATCGATCTTGATGCAGACATAGCCATCGCCATTCACCGATCCGGCCACACTCCCGGCAGCGGCGGCAAGGACGCCCATGCCGCGACCGCGCCAACGGTCCACCCGCCACGTGAAGACGCCGGTCTCAGGATCATAATGCAGGAGTTCGAGGAGCCGTTCGTGCGTGAGCTTAGGGGTCTTCATCGTGCTTCCTTCACTGCTTTGCGGATGGCGCGTTTGATCCGGTTGGACAGACGTTTTTTCTTCAGGCGATACGCGGGCCAGAAATATGGCTGCGCTTCGGCGTCTTTCGTGCCGTACTCGACAAGGTGCGGATAACGGACATCGTCGTTGCCAGCCGTAACGAGCAACTGATTTTCGGCGGCAACGGTAGAGCCTCCCGGCTGGCTGTATGGCGGGGTACTGTCCCCCGGCATCGTGTATTTGATCGAATATTTCAGGTCCCCGGTATCCTCGGGAGCGAGGTTTCGCATCGCACCGACAAGCTCTGCCCCTGCACCTTCGAGCGCTGGAACAACTGCTTTCTTCACGGCCACCGGGATGGCCTTCAATCGACGGGATAGACGGTCTGTCTGAGCGCTCAAAAGCTGTACTCCCGATGCGGATTGATCAGGTCCCAAAGACCAAACGGGATTTCCTCAGCGCTTACCCCGACGATGGAGGCCTCCCGGTTCTCGTAGAAGTGACCGGTTAGGAGGCGCACCGCCTCTTTCAGGTCGGCCGGGACTTCCGTCATCGCGGCAAGCGGGGTCAGGGTCCAACGGCCGATGAAGGCCTCAGCCGCTGCGATCTTGTCGGCAATCAACAGGTCATCATCGGTGCCGACGACGTTCAGGTGCCGCTTTACGTCTTCTACGGTGATCACGCTCATGCTGATTTCCTTGTGATTTTGGCGGCGGTGAAATGGTCTCTCTCTACAACGACGCTCCCCAGGCCGGTCCCCGTTGCACTAGGCAAAGTTTGGCGATACCCCCCTGTGAGCGAGTACGGCACAGGGAGGTGAGAGTGGATTGGTCTGAGTTCACGGCGGTTGCTGACATGAAGGTCACGGGAGACGGTAACGGCATCCATGTCTCCATAACGGACGTGGTTTCCGCACAACTGACTGAGACCGTTTACGTCTGGCTGGATGGCAGCGGAAATGCCTTGCGCATCGGGACGTCCAAGCCAAAGGTCAGCAAACGCCTGCTCCAATATAATCGCTACATCAACAAGGCGCTGGCTGGCCTTGGGGGCGGAACCCCTCTTTGGGAAGCAAATGCTTGGCTTGATCTTGTCAGAGAACAAACCCTGACAGCGGTGGTACATCAACCGCCAGAGATTGCCACCGTTGCAGGCATGGTTCGTCCGCATCTGGATATCGAGCGTCTGCTTATCCAGCAGTTGAACCCCCGCTTGAACCGTAGCCGTCGTTAAACCGATCATCCTCTTTTCTCCTGAGACTGGAGGGGACCATCGTGGCAGGGCTGGCATGCAGGCACCCACTTGCTGCGGTCCCAGAAGATGGCCTTGTCTCCACGATGAGGAGTGGAGTGATGCACGACGGTGGCCGGTGCCCCGCAACGCTGGCAAAGGGGATGCTTGGCGAGGAAACAGACGCGGGCGCTTTCCCACTTGCTGTCGTATCCACGGGCACGGGCCGATGGCCTCTGAGCTTCAAACCGGGCTTTTCGCGCACGGTCGGCAGCTTGGATATGCACACACTTCTGGCCTGAGATCAGGACGCATCCACATGAGCGGAGGGATGGGGCGCTATATGGCATCAGAAGCGCTCCCACTTGCTCATCCCAGCAGGTCGAATGAGCTTGAATTTTGGTGGCGTGGGTGTGGGTGCCGGGTCGGACACAGCAATCGATTTCACACTGGCTGTATATGGTTCGCCAACCATCACAGCATCGAGTTCATAGCCGAAAACGGACAGAAGCCGCTCAATCCGTTCGAGTTCCATGCTCCCCTTACGCGTCAAGAACCGCCGGAGCGTCGTACGATTTAGTCTGGCGAGGACGGCAAGCTTCCGTTCCGAGATGCCTTGCTCGATCTGAAGATCACGGACAAGTTTCTGCCAATCGCTGCTCATGCTGCGCTCTCCACCTTCTGGGTTCCGATACCGGCAAACAGGGAGCGAAACTTGTCATCCAAGGGGCGATCATCGACCGGCTTGGCCTTCTCGCTGGTGCCATAGATGGCTTTCAGCATTTCGAGCTTGCCCTTGTAGGCCTCAAGGATTTCAGCCGGGGTCGCGTCCAGAGTGGTCTCAGGGGTCCAGTCCAGCCACCCCGTGCCGTATCGATAAAGTTGCTGCAGGTATTCGCTGAATGTCTGGGTTTTCCCAGATTTCGCCCCTGCGGTGTCATTGGCCGGGGCCTCAGGATCGATGCCAGCGCACGCCAGCAAATATGCGGTCAATGCCGGTGTCAGGGTCGGCAGCGCGTCAAGTACCCGGTTCTTGAGGTATTGACCGAAGAAATGGGGTTCGATGATATCGACGGCTGCGGTGAGAGAGCCTTCATTGATCTCACGAAAAAGCTGGCGGAAACTCCCCTCACGGCGTTCCAGACGCATCGCATGGCGGAGAGATGGCCGAAGCTCAATCTCTTCCCCCGCGATCTCGACAAGGATGGTCTCTGCCAGCTTCATGGTGATGCTCCCGCATTCGATCAGGTGGCAGACGCCAGGACTTCGATGATCGCGCCGGAGATGGCGAGGCTGAAAACCGTGCTGACAATGTTGTCCGCGTCACCGAAGTTGTTCTTCTTCGATGCCACCAAGGCGTTGAAGTAGAACTTGCTGTTCTTCGGGCTGGCACCGGCAGCGGGCTTGTCGTTCAGCTCCACGGAAAAATTGTAGCCGAAACTGGTGGCCTCAGCGGCGATCAGAGCCGCATAGCCCGCGTCGGCGCTATCACGGGCGACGGTGAGTTCCATGGTGCCGTTGTCGCGGGAGCCCTTGAGCTTGCGAACATAGTCTTGGTCCACGAACTTGCCGATAACTACCTCGGCTTCTGATCCAGCCTCACCGACATCGGAGATATTGGCAATCGGGGTCCATGTATCACCGGCATATGCGACGGCTGTAGCGAATGCGGCGGTGGTGCCGATGGAGACCTTTGTCTTGGCTGTGGTTGTAATACCCATTGGATTTTCCTCTCAGGATGATGGGGAAAGGGAAATGGCGGCAGGATGTCCCGCCGCCTGTGATCTCGGATTAGGCCGTGGCGACCTTGACCTTCACAAAGCGGCTCGGGTCGGTCACGTCACCGCCCACACGCTTGCGGCCGTGGAAGCGGACGATGCCATTCGTGGCACGGGTGAAGGGGTCTACGAGGACGGACATGTCCACGCGGTCGGTGATGGTGTAGCCTTCGCGGAAATTGCCGAAGATGATCGGAAATGCTCCAGCGCCGATGTCTGGCATGTCTGGCGCTTCGATGATCGGCCGTCCGAGAATGGTATTCGGCGCGCCGTTGGTGAGCCCCGGTGCCCAAAGATAGTTGCCTTGGGTATCCTTGAGTTTGCGCACGACGCCAAGCGTCTTGCCATTCATCATCCACGTGCCGTTCGCAGCGTTGGGTGTACCCAGCTTCGTAGTCACGTCGATGAGAAGATCACCGGGTGCGGTGCCAAGTGTGGCAGCGTTGCCGGAAACGACTTCTGCGATGCCGGTTGCCGCGAGAATACCCGTAGGCTTCCCTACGCCGTCACCGGCCACGAATGCAGCCCCTTCTTTCTGAGCGATATCGATGGCGAAGCAATTGCGGATGAACGCTTCAACGTCGAAAACGCTGTCTTCCAGAAGTTGGCGCGACACTTCGGTAAAGCCAGCCAGTTCCCACGGTGTTAGCGTGACCTGATCGAAGCTCGGCTGTGTTTCGGGGCGGTTGCCCGTTTCGCTGACCCACTGGAAGCTCGTACCCGAAACCTTGCGGGGATAGCGGATTTCGCGCCCACCAACTTGCACAACATTGGCGTACTGCCGAACGGGCGAATACATCGTGAGAGCTTCGATGATCCTGTTACCGAACTCAGGCGGAGCGAGGAAACCGGCTGTCGCATCTGCACCAACTGTAAGAGCGCGGCGCTCTACATCAGACAGGCCCTGTTCGCCACGGCGAAGATAAGAACCGAAGGCTCGCTGCTCTTCCGATGCTTCGCTGGTCTGTTCCTGCTGAGTGCCAGGACGGTTCAGACGCGTTTCCAGACCGGCAAGGCGTTCCGTCAAAGTGCGGACTTCCGTCTGATGAGCCGTATGGCGTTCTTCGGCAGCGGTGCGGAGTTCGTTGACGGCCTGCGTTGCTGCGGCAAGCGGATCATCTTCACGTGTTTCGAGGGGTGCCGCGCTGCGGGTCTCGATCTTCATATGCTTCGTCATCTTCAATCCTTTCGAAGCGTTTCGATGGTGCGCGACACTGCGCGGGTGAAGGCCGAAACATCGCTCATGGACCGCACCTGTTTGATGCGGGCGTTGCCTGCGCTCGGCAGGGCCACGAGGGAGATTTCGACCAATTCGATATCGGTGAGAATGCGGAGACCGTTCGCCCCACGTTCCTGTGTGCGGGCACGGAAACCGATGCTGAGACCGCTAAGCGCACCGGCCTTCAGCAGGGCGTGGGCTTCCCGGCCCTTGGCCGTTTCCGTGACCAGCTTACCGGTGACAGACAGTCCGGTGGCGTCTTCCCGGATGTCGGTCCATACGCCAATGATTTCGTCTGTCCGATGAGACCATAGCATAGGGGGGCGAATGTCGCGGGCCTGATGTTCGGACAGGGTGCGGACGAAAGCACCCGGTTTCACGATCTCGTTGAAGCTATTGCGCTCACCGAAAACGGCGGCGTGGCCCGTGAACGTTCCTGCGTCGTCCGCAGAGAAACGAATATCGAAGTCCAGCGTGTCGCGGGTCTGCGCTTCGCGGTTTTCGTATGCAGCTAATGGCAGGTGGTCCAAGTCTTAAACTCCCCAAACGTGATGCCAGCCACCCGTTTTCAGGTGACCGGCGCGGCTTTTCTTGAACTTCGATTTGACCAGCGCTTGCCTGACGGTCTCTACATGCGAGGCGGTCGGCGGGTTGGTGAAGATCGATGCGGCGAGTTCCTGCGTGGTGAAACGGCTGCTGGGTGCTGCTTCGAATGCAGCGATGATTGCCCTCTGTACGCGGCCCGGTCCCTTGCTCATTTCGGCACCTTCCGGCCTTTCGGCTTTGCGCGCATGCCGAACATCAGCGCGTCCATGACAGGCAGGGCGACGGTGTAGAGATCGGTTACCGACATGCGGGCGGAGTAAGTGGTGACCAGCGCAGCAGCTTCCTGCGGATCGGTCCCGCCACCGATGAGGCCAAGGCGGATGGTTTCGGTGAGTTCGAGGAAACCAAATTCACCGGCAAAGAACCGTTTGGATATCGACCCGATACCCGTGCCAGTCTTGCGTTCGAGTTCGAGGATCAGTTCAGGGCTCAGCCGGAAACCGTATTCGGCATCTCCTAAAAACTGGCGATGGACGGGAAGCTCATTCATCGGCGGATGCCCCATCGATCTTGTCAGCGGGCTTGCCGGTGGAGGTGTAGGGATTGGAGAGGCTGTTGCCGTCTGGCAGCGGCGGGAGGTTCAGACCGGCCCTCACCTCGTTCGCGGTCATTGCGCCCATGCTTCGATATTGGCCGTATGCCGTGGCGCGGCTGGCGAAGTCGGCGCGGAGAAGCGCATCGGTGAGGTGCTCAACAAAAACGGTGGCGCGGTCGTCCGGTTCGATCAGCTTCAAGGTGACTTCCGCTTCCCAGCGGGACAGCCATGGTGCGAGGCTGTAAGTCAGGAACTGCTGGCCACCGGTCTCAGCGTTTGCCCATGTCTGTCGGCTGTAGTCCATAAGCAGGACGGGAGGCACACGCAGGATGCGGGCCACTTCGGTGATGGCCAGAGCCCAGATTTCGAGGAACTGGCTGTCTACGGAATTGAAGCTGAGGGGTGTGAATGCACCGCCCTCCTCCAGCACCGCCGTGCCACCCGACGCGTTCCCGCTGGTGGCGGCTTGCCATGAGGCTTTGATGCGCTTGGCGACCTCAGAGCCCAACTTCTGGGGGAAGGACAGGATGCCGGAGGGACGGCCACCGTTGGCGAACAGGCGGCAGGCATGAGCCTGCATGGTGATCAGCAGCCCGATGGCATCCTTTGCCTGCATGAGCGGGCTCTTGCCGCTGACGGAGTTCATGCAGACCGGTGACGGGGCGCGGATATGGAGGATATCGCTGAAATCGATGAAACGCTGGCCGGTGCCGATGGTGACACGATAGCGGGGTTCACCGGTCACGCTGTCGGTTTCGATGGTGACAGTGCTGGGGTGAAGGCGATGGAGTTCGCGGGGCTTGCGCTCACCGTCTCGAACGATCTCAGCAAATCCCCCGCCATCGTAGCAGATCGCATCAGCGGTGAGGAGTTCGCGGAGCTGGGGTCCACGGGTCCAGGGATTGGCGTCACCGTTCAGGAGGCGGGAGGCAATATGATCTGTGTCACGGTCTCTCGCTCCATCGGCACCGCGCCGATAAACCGGCAACGGCAAAATGCTCATGGGCTCGGAAAGGGCTTTGACCCCCGCTGCCACGGCGGGGACCTGTAGGGCGTTCGTTGGATTGACGATGATGCCTGCGGTGGAGGGAGTTACCCCGAACAGCTCCAGCAGCCAGTTGTCTGGCGATGCCAGGGAACGCTGCTCCGCCATCGCAACGGCTGCGGTCTCTGTCTTCTTGCGTCCAAGTCCGAACATTGTGTCACCGGTCGTTAAGGTGACACCCTCTTTAACCCCTTTAACCAAGTCTGCATCAAGTCTTTTCCGCCAAAGGGGGAAATGGTACGCCGATGATACCGAACACAAAATACACAGAGGAATTGCGTATGCTGCGCCAACTGGTTGCGACGTTGATACTTGTTTTGCTGCCCACGCTGTGCGCTGCCGCGATGTATTTGCCGGACACAAACAATCTCAAGGAAGCACGTATTGAAGCACGTGCTGAAGCTGACCTGAACGCGCAGCAAGACATGTCGAAATGGGCCAAGTTGACGCTCGTAGTATCTGCCGTCGGTACAGCGATCAGCGCCGGTGGTGTAATTGGGCTGATAATCACAATCAGACAAACAAGGATTGCTTTGGATGAGGCGCGGGCGGGTAATGCCCTCACAGAGGAAAATTATCGCATAGACACCCGCCCATGGATAATCGTGAAGAACATGGTTATCGGTCAAATGCGGACGGAAACAACCACCCACGGCATCCAAATCAGTGTCACGGGATCGATGAAGGTGCAGAACATTGGAAAAACACCGGCACAGCGGTTGTATTGTCAGTACACGGCCCATCCCGATAAAGTTGTTGAGACCAATGCAGAAGCTGAAACGTCAGCGATATCGCTGGCTCCTAATGAAATTTATGAGGACCATTTTGAACTGGTAGAGCTAATTGAGGACGAAGCCATCGTTAGCGCTGGAGAAAAAATCGTGGCCGATATTATCGCTAACGTTTTTTACGAGGATTTCACCGGGGTAAGTAATCACTTCACTGAATGGCAAAACTTCATAGTGGATGCTCGGACATCAGAGCAAATCAGGTTTAACCGGCTTACCGATCAATCTTGGCAAGTGACCAGTGGAGACGGCGCTCACCTTGACATGAGTTGAGCGAGGGGGCTTCGGGGGAGTGAGGCTTTCCCGGAGGGGAAGCTACTGAGCGAAGCGAGGTTCTTCCTCTCCGAGACAATTAGGCTCGGGAATGCTGTTGCCGTGAAACGAGCGACAGAGAGGCTGTTGTTGTATCTTCATGAAGGTATCTTATTGAAGGTATCTTCTTGTTATAAGGATTGCCGATTTTCGTCATTCCGGATTGCCGAATTTCGTCACACCCGATTGACGATTTCCGTCACACCCTTTGACTGTTTCCGGCAATCGGTGCTGACGAATTTCGTCAATCGGTCGGTGCTTTCTCAAGCCTCGCGAACAGCTTTTCAGTGACTTCGGTCGGCCGGACATGGTTCATAGTCTGACCGTTGAACGGCTTTTTCCTTGCTTCGATAAGGCTGAGATTGAGGAGATGGTTATAGGCTGTGCGAAAGCTACGTTCTTCCATCCCCAGCTCCTCCGCCCACTGGCTATGCGTCTTGGCGATCCACTTCCGGCCGTCGATGACTATCTTCGCCCTGGGCCACCAGTACCGAAGCCGGTAGAGAAATATCGCCGCATCCCCGTGCCCAGTCGCTTTGCGTAGCGCTTGCATCGCATTGTGTCCGAACCCGTCCTTACTCTCGGGAAGGTCCTTTCCCGTGAGCATCTTGTGGAAAACCGCATCGAAGGTCTGCTTCACGGTAAAGTCCAGCGCCTTATGGAGCGCTTTATCATCGCCCTGGGGTCCACCGACAACCAGTTCCGTCAGGTGAGTCCACCAATCCGAAGCAAACGCTTTTTGCTTTTTGGTGGCATATGACGCGGTCGGGCTGCCCGTTTCGAATGCCGCCTGTGTCGCAGCGTTTGCCGCCACGGCTTCCGTGATCTGTTCAAGGAGCTTCCGCGATCCGTCATAAGCCGTTGCCAAAAGCTCGGCGGTGAATACGTGAGTGAAATCGGGAAGCACCTGAGCGACCGTCACCACCTTCGGCTTGGAAATGATTATCAGCTTAGGCTTGACCTTGGTGACCACTTGATCAATATTATTCATCTGATACCCCCATGCAATCAATTGCATTGATGTGTCTTGGTTCTCGCTTCTTGCAACACTACGCCCTCATGGTTCCTAGTCATGGGGGCGTTTCTCGTTCTGAGGTCAGCCGGGATCGATGCTCATTGCCCCACAAAGGCGGTTAGCAGATTTTGGGAATAGCCTTTTCTTATCAAAGGCGCGGTTTTTGCAGGTTAGCAGCGCTAAGCTATTGAACAGGTTCAATTGTGGCAGAACCCTAGGGCGTACCATTGTGCACCTCCCCGACATCGATGAAACGATATCTCCTGGTGGCTGAAAAGGCCACACGCAGGGCTTTTTTCCGCGTGGAAATTCACCCCGTTTCAGCGCTGTTTTTACTGCGAAAAATCCTTGAAAAAATGCGATTTAGCGCTTGCAGCATCCGGCATGTCTGACTATAAGACGCGCACACCACTGATGCGCCCTTCGTCTATCGGTTAGGACACCAGATTTTCATTCTGGGAAGAGGGGTTCGACTCCCCTAGGGCGTACCATGGTTCTCAAATTTCCCACATTGATGTCCCCTCTGGAAACTGCCTTTTGCGGCTGCCAACTGTCTTTTGCGACCGCTCATAACGCCTTGGCCGCGTCGATCACCCGTAGTTGCACGCGCCGTGTTCCCTGCCACAGGTCCGCGGAAATCGATGCTGCCACATGCAGGGATGTTCCCCGTTCCGACAGCAGCAAATCGCCAAGCGGCGTCTCCAGCGCGCGAAAGGCGATGCCTTCGATCCGCGAGCCATCCTGGCCCTCCAGCGTCACCTTGACGTGGTTGGCGCCAACCTGGCGGGAATCGTGCAAGCGATGGGCCGGGAGTGCAAAGATGGGCTGCGGGTGCCCTGCCCCATAGGGTCCCGCCTGCTCCAGCTGGTCGATCAGCGCCAGATTGGCACCGGCGGCCCCCAGAGCGCCGTCGATCTTCAATGTTTCGGACGAAACCAGGTCCTTGACGGTGTTTTGCGCCTTTTCATCGAAGAAATTCCGCAGTTTTCCAAGGTTGGCGCGCTCAACCGTCAAACCGGCTGCCATGGCATGACCGCCGCCCTTGACCAGGAGACCGTTATCGACGGCGGCACGAACGATCTTGCCGATATCGAATCCGCTGATCGAGCGGCCGGATCCCGTGCCCCTGCCATTGGCATCAAACGAGATCGCAAAAGCCGGGCGGCGAAACTTTTCCTTCAGGCGCGCAGCGAGAAGCCCGACAATGCCGGGATGCCAGTTTTCGCGTGCAGTCACGATGATCGATGCGGTCTCGCCAGTGCCGTATTCCGCCAGCGCTTCGGCTTCCGCCTCGGCCAGCATGGCAACCTCCATGACCTGGCGTTCACGGTTGAGTTCGTCGAGCTTTGCAGCGATCTCTTCGGCGGCGCCTTCGTCTTCAAGCGTAAGCAGACGACTACCAAGTGCGGCATCGCCAATCCGTCCGCCCGCGTTGATTCTCGGGCCGATCAGGAAGCCGAAATGATAGGGCGTAACCGGACCGCCGAGCCCGGCCTTGCGAAACAGCGCCGACAATCCGGGATTTTGCATATGCCGCGCGGCGACCAGTCCCTTCACCACATAGGCCCTGTTCAGGCCCTTGAGCGGCACCACGTCACAGACGGTCGCCAGTGCCACGATATCCAGCAGGGCGAGCAGATCGAAGGAGGCGACGCGCTTGTCACCGGCCTCGCGCAGCAGGCGCACGGCATTGACCAGAACGAGAAAGACGACGCCAGCGGCGCAGAGATGCCCCTGCCCCGACAGATCGTCCTCCCGGTTCGGATTGACCAGTGCCACGCACTGCGGCAGTTCCGCCCCGACCTGATGGTGATCGATCACGACCACATCAATGCTGCGCGCGGCGGCCGCGGCAAGCGATTCGTGGCTGGTGGAGCCGCAATCGACGGTGACGATCAGCTTGGCGCCATTGTCGATGAGCTGATTGATCGCCGCCGGATTGGGGCCATACCCTTCAAAAATGCGATCGGGAATATAGATTTCCGCTTCGACGCCGAAATGGCGCAGGAACCGGAACATGAGAGCCGAGGATGCGGCTCCATCGACATCGTAATCACCGAAGATCGCAACCTTTTCGCCCGCCTTGACGGCAGCGACGATGCGGGCGGCAGCATTGCCGCAATCGGTCAACGTATCGGGGTCGGGCATCAGCGAGCGGATGGTGGGATCAAGGAAGGCGACCGCATCGTCCATCGTCACGCCGCGCCCGGCCAGAACGCGGGCAATCAGGTCGGAGAAACCATGGACCTGGCTGATCGCCAGCGCGCGGTTCTGCCCGGCCTGATCCAGCCGCGATACCCAGCGCTGTCCGCTGACAGAACGCTCGACATTGAGAAACGCCCGCTGGACGGGATCTGGCACATCACTCATCGTACACCCATGACTTTTGACCGTTCGTACGCGGCTTTTGCATCCTGCGCAAACCGCAACGAAAACGGCCCCATCCGGAGAGAAGCCGGATGGGGCCGCAAAATAATTCACGACAAGATCGGATCAGGCGGCTTTCGGCCGCTCGATGCGGATCACCTGCGGTTCGCCAACGAGATAACCTTCGCCCTTGATGGACGCCACGGCCTTGCGGACCGAATCCTCGGTCGTGGCATGGGTGACGAGAATGATCGTCTGCGGGCCGTCGGTATCGACGGGCTGTTTTGAATGCTGGACGATCGATTCCAGCGAAATCCGGTTTTCCGCCATGCGGGTTGCAATGCTTGCAAAGACGCCGGTCTTGTCGAGAACCTTGAGGCGAATGAAATATCCGCCCTCATGGCTCTGGATCTGCGCCTGCTTGTAGGGCAAGAGCGCCGTGACGGGGCGTCCGAAAGCCGGTACGTGCTGGGCGCCGGGACGGCTCTTGGCGAGATCGGCGATGTCGCCGAGAACTGCGGATGCCGTTGCGTTGCCGCCAGCACCCGGTCCGACCATCAGCAATTCGCCGAGAATGTCGGATTCGATCGCTACCGCATTGGTCACGCCGTCAACCTGCGCAATCACCGAATCGAGCGGCACCATGGTCGGGTGCACGCGCTGCTCGATGCCGCTTTCCGTGCGCTGAGCGACGCCGAGCAGCTTGATGCGGTAACCGAGATCGGCTGCGGCGTGGATATCGTCGATCGAGATATTGGTGATGCCTTCCAGATAGATGTCATCGGCGGCAATCGCCGTTCCGAAGGCAAGGCTGGTGAGGATGGACAGCTTGTGGGCGGTGTCGTTACCTTCGATGTCAAAGGCCGGATCGGCTTCGGCGTAACCGAGGCGCTGCGCTTCCTTCAGGCAGTCCTCGAACGACAGGCCTTCCTTTTCCATTTTGGTCAGGATGTAATTGCAGGTACCGTTCATGATGCCGTAGACGCGCGAAATCGTGTTGCCCGTCAGCGATTCCCTCAGCGCCTTGATCACCGGGATGCCGCCGGCAACGGCCGCTTCGTAGTTCAACAGCGCGCCATGAGATTCGGCCAGACCGGCCAGTTCGATGCCGTGGGCAGCGAGCAGCGCCTTGTTGGCGGTGATGACGTGTACGCCGCGCGACAAGGCTGCCTTGACGGCCGACAGCGCCGGCTCACCGGCACCGCCCATCAATTCGACGAAAACGTCGATATCCGCGGTGTTTGCCAGCGAAAGCGCATCCGCATGCCAGTCGATGTTGGAAATATCGACGCCGCGATCACGGTTCCTGTCGCGTGCCGTGACGGCAGTAATTTCGATGGCCCGGCCGCATGTCGTCGCCAGCGCCTCGTGGCGCTCCTGGAGAATACGCACGAGCGAGGCACCAACAGTTCCCAAGCCCGCAATGCCGATTTTAAGGGCATCTGCCATACACAATTCCTAACATAACCTACAGAGAGCGCTCCGCCTGAGACGGCGGAGCAGATTTTGAGGGGACCGGATTACCGGTGCCTCAGCGGTGAGCGTTCAGCGAGATGACGTTGTGCAACGTATCGTCGGCTGTCGAGAGAAACTTCTTGAGGCTGCGGGCGGCCTGGCGAATCCGATGCTCGTTTTCAACCAGCGCGATGCGGATATAGTCGTCGCCCTGCTCGCCGAAGCCGATGCCGGGCGCAACCGCGATATCGGCCTTTTCGACCAGAAGCTTGGAGAATTCCAGCGAACCGAGATGACGGAATTTTTCCGGGATCTTCGCCCAGGCAAACATGGTCGCAGCCGGTGGCGGCACATCCCATCCGGCCTTGCCGAAGCTTTCGACCAGCACGTCGCGGCGGCGCTTGTAGATATTGCGCACTTCCGCGATATCCGAGCCATCGCCGTTCAGCGCATGGGTCGCGGCCACCTGGATCGGCGTGAACGCGCCGTAATCGAGATAGGACTTTACCCGTGTCAGCGCAGCGATCAGGCGCTCGTTGCCGACGGCAAAGCCCATGCGCCAGCCGGGCATGGAGAATGTCTTCGACATCGAGGTGAACTCGACCGTGTTGTCCATCGCGCCTGGAACTTCCAGAACGGACGGCGGCAGAACGCCGTCGAAATAGATTTCCGAATAGGCCAGATCCGACAGGATGACGATGTCGTGCTTCTTCGCAAACGCAACGACTTCCTTGTAGAAATCCAGCGTTGCCACATGCGCCGTCGGGTTTGACGGATAGTTGATGACCAGCGCGATCGGCTTGGGGATCGAATGGCGGATCGCCCGCTCCAGCGGCGGAAAGAACGTATCGTCCGGCTCGACCGAGATCGAGCGGATGACGCCGCCGGTCATCAGGAAGCCGAAGGCATGGATCGGGTAGGTCGGGTTCGGGCACAGGATCACGTCGCCGGGCGCGGTGATCGCCTGCGCCATGTTGGCAAAGCCTTCCTTGGAGCCGAGCGTCGCGACGACCTGGGTATCCGGGTTCAGCTTGACGCCGAAACGGCGGGCGTAATAGGCGGCCTGCGCGCGGCGAAGGCCCGGAATGCCCTTGGAGGACGAATAGCGGTGGGTGCGCGGGTCCTGCACGACCTCGCACAATTTATCGACCACAGATTGCGGCGTCGGAAGGTCCGGATTGCCCATGCCGAGATCGATGATATCAGCTCCACCCGCTCGCGCGCTGGCTTTCAAACGGTTGACCTGTTCGAAAACGTAAGGCGGCAGACGCCGGACTTTGTGAAACTCTTCCATCTCTAAACCTCGTCTTGCGCCGTCCCCGTGCAGGATTCATGCGTGCAAGGAGACGCGCGCGGTGCAATCAGGCCCACGCGGCCATGAAACGATTTGCGTCCAAATCACCTGAAACGCAAGCGCTATTTCTGTATCTCTTTCAGCGTATCGCTGCCGTGGTTCGTGGCCAGCAACTGCAGCTCCTTCATGCGGCGCTGATATTCCGCCTCGGAGATTTTGCCGGACGATCGTGCAGCGCCCAAAGCGGTCAGCCGCGCCGACTGGCTGGCGGCCGCCTCATTGCTCATCTGCGTCGTTGCCGCCGGCAATTTGCCTTCGATGACCGGATAGACATCGGCAGGAATAGGCTTGGCCATGGTGGCCGAATAGATCGACGGCTGCTCCTCGACTTTTGCCGACGTGCAGGCGGCAAGCGCAAGCGTCAAACCTGCCATCCCGGCTGCCATCCTTAAGGCCGTCACCATCCGCGTCATCACTGTCTTCCCCGACTTCGTCATCTTGCCCCTGCCCGGCCTTTGGTTGAAACTACGACCGAAACCGGCAGACGAGCAACGTGCCCCGAGTCCAACATGCGCTGGCACTTGTAATCATTTTAAGGCAGAATGTAAAAATACAAAACAAACAAACATCTGTGGAGGAAACTGGGTGGCAGAAGACAGGAAGACCGAGGGCCAGACCGGCAACAGCACGGATGGCTTTCCCGGTTTCGACCCGAAATCCGTCGAACCCTACATTGTCAGGGACCCGGAAGCCTTTACGATCAACCTTGCCCGCTCCGTCGAGCAACTCGGCAAGGCTGCGTCTGCCTGGCTTGCCCCCCGCGAAAGCGGCGAAAAGACCGACATGGTCGCCGACCCGATGGTCGATATGGTCAAGACCCTTTCCAAGGTTTCCGAATACTGGCTGTCTGATCCGAGACGCACGCTCGAAGCCCAGACCCACCTGATGGGCAGCTTCTTTACGATGTGGACGCGCACGCTGCAGAAAATGGGTGGCGAGACGGTCGGCGATCCCGACGGCGTGCCGCGCAACGACAAGCGGTTTTCCGATGCGG
This sequence comes from Pararhizobium qamdonense, assembly GCF_029277445.1. Taxonomy (NCBI): domain Bacteria; kingdom Pseudomonadati; phylum Pseudomonadota; class Alphaproteobacteria; order Hyphomicrobiales; family Rhizobiaceae; genus Pararhizobium; species Pararhizobium qamdonense. Next base: position 2,823,842 of record NZ_CP119566.1, read on the forward strand.
ACTGGGTCTCCAACCCTTTCTTCGATTTCCTGCGCCAGGCCTATTTCATCACGTCCAACTGGGCCGACCGGATGGTGCGCGACGCCGAGGGGCTCGACGACCACACCAAGCACAAGGCCGCCTTCTATGTGCGGCAGATTTCCAGCGCCCTGTCGCCGGCTAATTTCGTCACAACCAATCCGCAGCTCTACCGCGAAACGGTCGCCTCCAGCGGCGCCAACCTCGTCAAGGGCATGCAGATGCTGGCCGAGGATATCGCCGCCGGCAAGGGTGACCTGAAACTGCGCCAGACCGATGTCAGCAAATTCGCGGTTGGCGAAAACATCGCCATCACGCCGGGCAAGGTGATTGCCCAGAGCGATGTCTGCCAGGTGCTGCAATATGATGCCTCGACCGAAACGGTTTTGAAGCGGCCGCTGCTGATCTGCCCGCCATGGATCAACAAGTTCTACGTGCTGGACCTCAACCCGCAGAAATCCTTCATAAAATGGGCGGTTGACCAGGGCCATACCGTCTTCGTCATCTCCTGGGTCAATCCGGACGAGCGCCATGCCGGCAAGGATTGGGAATCCTATGCGCGCGAGGGCATCGGCTTTGCGCTCGACACCATCCGCCAGGCGACCGGCGAAGAGGATGTGAATGCGATCGGGTACTGCGTTGGCGGCACCCTGCTTGCCGCAACGCTTGCGCTGCATGCGCAGGAAGGCGACACGCGCATCCGCTCGGCCACCCTCTTTACCACACAGGTCGATTTCACCCATGCCGGTGACCTCAAGGTCTTTGCCGACGAGGAGCAGATCGCCCAGATGGAAGAGCGGATGAAGGAGACCGGCTATCTCGACGGCTCGAAGATGGCCATGGCCTTCAACATGCTGCGGGCGTCGGACCTGATCTGGCCCTATTTCGTCAACAACTACCTGAAGGGACAGGAGCCCTCGGCCTTCGACCTGCTCTACTGGAATTCCGATTCGACCCGGATGCCTGCGGCCAACCACTCCTTCTATCTGCGAAACTGCTATCTGCAGAACAACCTGACGCAGGGGGCCATGGTGCTGGCCGGCAAGACGATATCGCTCGGTGACGTGAAAATCCCGATCTACAATCTGGCCACCAAGGAAGATCATATCGCGCCTGCGAAATCCGTCTTCGTCGGCAGCCAGTTCTTTGGCGGTGATGTCACCTATGTCATGTCGGGCTCAGGGCATATTGCCGGTGTCGTCAATCCGCCGGACAAGGGAAAATACCAGTACTGGACCGGCGGACCGGCTATCGGCGACTTCGAAAGCTGGGTGGAAACGGCCAAGGAAACGCCGGGGTCGTGGTGGCCGCACTGGCAAGCCTGGATCGAGACGCTGGACGGCGAACGCGTGCCGGCACGAAAGACGGGCGGAAAGCTAAACTCCCTGGAAGAAGCGCCGGGCTCCTATGTCCGCGCGCGCGCCTGACCGGGATACGGATATTCCATGTTCTTCGACAGGCCATTGATGCCCGCCGTCCTGATCCAGCGCTACAAACGCTTCCTGTTCGATGCCGTGCTTGAGGATGGGCGCGCCATCACCGGCTCCTGTCCCAATACCGGCTCGATGCGCGGGCTGACGACGCCGGGTTCGCGCATCTGGCTGTCCGAGCACGACAGTCCGACACGTAAATATCAGCATATGTTTGAAATGGTCGACGTCGGGGGCACCGTCGTCGGCATCAATACCGGCCTTCCCAACAGGCTGGCTGAGGAAGCCATCCGGGCCGGACAGGTCGGCGACCTCCACCTTTACGCGACCATCCAGCGCGAGCAGAAATATGGCCGCAATTCCCGCATAGACATGCTGTTGAGCGACCCGGAGCGCGGCCGCGCCTATGTCGAGGTCAAGAACGTGCATTTCATCCGCTCTCAGGGGCTTGCCGAATTTCCAGACAGCCCGACCGCGCGCGGTGCAAAGCATCTGGAAGAACTCGGCGACATGGTCGAGGCCGGCCATCGCGGCATCATGATCTATCTGATCCAGCGCGACGACTGCACAAGGTTCAGGATATGCTGCGATCTTGACCCGGTTTATGCAACGGCGTTCCGCCGGGCCATGCAGCGCGGGGTTGAGGCCTTCGCCGTCAAATGCCGGGTTTGGCCGCAGCAAATTACGCCTGGCGGGCTGATCCCGATAGACGAACCCGCCTGTGCTGATCTATGACATCAGGGAAAGACAACTGAAAGTATTGTAATGGTCACCTATATCGAGGCGGCGTCAGCGCCCTACAAGAATACCGGCGTCATCCGCCTCTACACGCCGCAGGATTTTGCCGGGATCAAGCGCGCCTGCCAGATCACCGCGCTCTGCCTCGACGAACTGGCAAGCCGCGTCAAGCCGGGCGTGACGACCGACGAGATCGACCGGTTCGTGTTCGATTTCGGCATGGATCACGGCGCCCTGCCCGCCACGCTGAATTACCGTGGCTATACCAAGTCGTCCTGCACCTCGATCAACCATGTGGTCTGCCACGGCATTCCCAACGAAAAGCCGCTGCGCGAAGGCGATGTCGTCAATATCGACGTCACCTATATTATCGACGGCTGGCACGGTGATTCCAGCCGCATGTATCCGGTCGGCGAAATCAAGCGGGCCGCCCAGCGGCTTCTCGAGGTCACTCATGAATGCCTGATGCGCGGCATCGCCGCCGTCAAGCCCGGCGCCCGCACCGGAGCGATCGGCGAAGCGATCCAGACCTTTGCCGAAGCCGAGCGCTGTTCAGTGGTGCGCGATTTTTGCGGCCATGGGGTCGGCCGGCTGTTTCATGATGCGCCGAATATCCTGCATTACGGCCGGGCCAACGAAGGCCCGGAAATGCGCGAAGGCATGATCTTCACCATCGAGCCGATGATCAATCTCGGCCGTCCGCATGTAAAAGTTCTGGCCGATGGCTGGACGGCGGTCACCCGCGACCGGTCCCTGTCGGCGCAATACGAGCATGCCGTGGGCGTGACTGCCACCGGCTGTGAGATTTTCACCCTGTCGCCGGGCGGGCTCGACCGTCCAGGCCTGCCAGCATAGGGTTTTCCATGAGCAAGCCCCCTTTCTCTTTCGACGGTGACCATTCGCAACCGCCTGATGAGAGGGGCTTTTTCGCCGAACAGCAATCCAAGCGCCCGGCGCTGACGCTGCCCGCAGCGCCGCAGGACGATGCCCATTATCACGGCCACCGCGACCGGCTGCGCACGCGCTACAAGGATCACGGCGACACGGCGCTGGCCGATTACGAGATCCTCGAACTCCTGCTCTTCCGGCTGATCCCGCGCCGCGACACCAAGCCTATCGCCAAGGCGCTGCTGGAGCGCTTTGGAACTTTAGCCGGCGTTTTTGGCGCTTCCCCGGCTTTGCTGCAGGAAGTGAAGGGCATCGGCGAAGCGGTGGCGTTCGATCTGAAGCTGATTTCGACCGTGGCGCACCGGACGCTTAAAAGCGATCTCAAGGGCAAGCAGGTTCTCGCTTCCTGGTCGTCGGTGATCGAATACTGCCATGCCGCCATGGCGCACGAAACCCGCGAGCAATTCCGCATTCTCTTCCTCGACAAGCGCAATGCGCTGATCGCCGACGAAGTACAGCAGACCGGTACCGTCGATCACACGCCGGTCTATCCGCGCGAAGTGGTCAAGCGCGCTTTGGAACTGTCGGCGACCGCCCTCATTCTCGTCCACAATCATCCGTCCGGCGATCCGACGCCCTCGCGGGCCGATATCGAGATGACGAAGATGATCGTCGATACCGCCAAACCGCTGGGGATCACCGTTCACGATCACATCATCATCGGCAAGGATGGCCATGCCAGCCTGAAGGGGCTGCGCCTGATCTGATCGCAGCCAGCTTCAGAGCCACTTCGCCCGCCGGAACATCCGGTAGAGCATGCTGCAGACGACGAAGATCAATGCCAGGACGACGAAATAGCCGTATTTGAACTTCAGTTCCGGCATGTCATCGAAATTCATCCCGTAAATCCCGGCAATCGCTGTCGGAACCGCGAGGATTGCCGCCCAGGATGCGAGCTTGCGCGAAATTTCCGTTTGCTCGGATTGGCCTATCATCAAGCTGGCCTCGAAGGTGAAGGCAAGCACCTCGCGCAGCGTATCGATATCCTCCTGCACACGGCGGACATGGTCGGTCACGTCGCGGAACAGTGCGTGCAGCGTTGCGTCCATTCCGGGCAGATCGAGATGCTCGTGGCGGCGGCAGACATCGACCAGAGGCACGACCGCATTGCGCAGCCGCAGCAGGCTGCGGCGCAGGAAATAAAGCCGCTCGATATCTTTCTTGTTCAGCCGGTCGCGCAGAACTCTTTCTTCCAGTTCCTCGACTTCGGCATGGATGCCTTCCACGACGGGCATATAGTTGTCGACGATGAAATCGAGGATGGAATAGAGGATGTAGTTCTCGCCATGCGCCAGGGCGGCAGGAGACGCCTCGCAGCGCTGCCTGACCAGATTGTAGGAGGTCGAGGGCCCATGGCGCACCGAGACCACATAGCCGCGCCCGACGAACAGATGGGTTTCCCCAAAGACGATCTCCTCGCCCATCATATGGGCAGTTCGCGCCACCACGAAGATCGCGTCACCGTAGATTTCCAGCTTCGGGCGCTGATGGGCATGGCCGGCATCTTCGATCGCCAGTTCATGCAGGCCGAACTCGGCCTGGACCTCGCGCAGCAGCGCCTCATCCGGCTCATGCAGGCCGATCCAGACGACGGCCTTGTCGCGTCCTTTCCAGGTATGCGCGTCCTTGATCTCGATATCGAGGATGCGCTGGCCATGTTCGTAGACGGCGGCCGCGATGACGCCGGGGCGGCTGCGCGGTTTGTTGGGCGGCGCGTGGTCCGTACCGGATGCACTGGCACCGGAGCCGCCGGCATCGGGCGATGCAGCTTTCTCGCTGCCGAGCCTGTCTTCTGCATCCTGCAAAGCCATGGTACCCTCCCATCACGCAAGCCGGATTGTGCCGGTCTATCGGCATTGTGCGGAAAGCGTTCTCCTTAGCCAACCAGCACATTGCTTCGGCTCAATATAATCCCTTTTGGTAAAATAAGCATCGCCACGCCCGGGCCTGTTCCAAAGGCTTTATTAAACTGTAAGATTGACGATATAGACGCTTGCGGGCGACATTTGCCGCAACGCACAATGATTCTCCTCCATCATCGGAAACGCGTCATGAACCAGTATGATCTCGTGGTTGTCGGCAGTGGACCTGCAGGGCGCAGGGCCGCCATCCAGGCCGCCAAGCTGAGCAAGAAGGTTCTTGTCATCGAGCAGGGAAAGCGTGTCGGCGGCGTTTCGGTGCATACCGGCACGATCCCATCGAAAACCCTGCGCGAAACCGCACTCAACCTCACCGGCTGGCGCGAGCGCGGTTTTTATGGCCGCGCTTACCGGGTAAAGGAAGAGATCAGCGCGGAGGACCTGCGCCGGCGCCTGCTCATCACCCTTGATCACGAGGTCGAGGTGCTGGAACACCAGTTTGCCCGCAACCGCGTCCAGCATATTCGCGGCAAGGCAAGCTTCATCGATCCGCGGACGATGCAGATCCTGAAGGAAGATGGCGAGATCATCCAGGTGTCCGCGACCAGCATCCTGCTGGCCGTCGGCACGAAACCGTTCCGGCCGGATTATATTCCCTTCGACGGCAAGACCGTTCTCGATAGCGACGAATTGCTGGAAATCCAGGAGCTGCCGCGCTCCATGGCCGTGATCGGCGCCGGTGTCATCGGCATCGAATATGCGACCATCTTCAGTGCGCTGGATACGCAGGTCACCCTCATCGATCCAAAATCCATGATGCTCGATTTCATCGACAAGGAGATCGTCGAGGATTTCACCTATCAGCTGCGCGACCGCAACATGAAGCTGCATCTTGGTCAGAAGGCCGAAAAGGTGGAGCGGACGGCGGACGGCAAATGCTCGATCAAGCTCGATAGCGGCCGCGTCATTCTGTGCGAAATGGTGCTGTTTGCTGCCGGGCGCATGGGCGCCACCGATTCGCTCAATCTGGAGGCTGCCGGCCTGCAAGCCGACAATCGCGGCCGCCTCAGCGTCAATCCGGAAACGTTCCAGACCTCGGTTCCCAACATCTATGCCGCAGGCGACGTCGTCGGCTTCCCGAGCCTTGCCTCCACCTCGATGGAACAGGGCCGCATCGCAGCGCGCGTCGCCGTCGGGGCGATCGCCAAGGAACCGCCAAAATTCTTCCCCTACGGCATCTACGCCGTTCCGGAAATCTCCACCTGCGGCCTGACAGAGGAAGAGGTCAAGGAACGCGGCATACCCTATGAATGCGGCATTGCCCGGTTTCGCGAAACATCGCGCGGCCATATCATGGGGCTGGATTCCGGGCTTTTGAAGCTGATTTTCTCGCTGAAGACCCGCCGCCTGCTCGGCGTGCACATTGTCGGCGAAGGCGCGACCGAGCTTGTCCATATCGGCCAGGCGGTCTTGAACCTGAAGGGCACGGTCGAATATTTCGTCGAAAACACCTTCAATTACCCGACGCTTGCCGAAGCCTACAAGATCGCAGGCCTGGATGCCGGCAACCGGATGGGCGAGATCGCTCCAAAGATTTAGCCGGATTGCCGGCATTGCCTTTGAGAACATCCAGATAAAATGAAGGCGGCGGCTGCTACCTTCATCTGCCGGCGGCAGCGGCTCAACAAGCCTGCCTGAACGATCCCGTTTCATTCCCTATCGCTGAAATCCACCCCTGACACGATTGCGACGCGCCCAACGCCCGCAGCCGTTATGCCGCGCTTGAGACAGAAATAATCGTCCAAATTCCGCAAACGGAAAAAGCCGCCCCTTGCGGGACGGCTTTCCAAAATCATGCTTTTGAGGCGCGAGATTATTCGGCGCTGTCGTCAGCGGCCTTCTTCTTGGCCGGAGCCTTCTTCTTCGGAGCGGCTTCTTCGCCTTCCGCAGCTTCAGCCTTGGCAGCCTTCTTCTTCGGAGCCTTCTTCACGTCCGAAGCGTCGTCCTCGTCGTCAGCCAGCAGTTCTTCCTTGCTGACGGTCTTGTCGGTGACATTAACTTCGGAGAGCAGGTGATCGACGACCTTTTCTTCGAAGATCGGGGCGCGCAGCGAGGCGGCGGCACCTGGGGTCTTCTGGAAATAGTCGATGATCTGCTTTTCCTGGCCTGGGAACTGGCGCAGCTGTTCAAACAGCGAACGCTGCATTTCTTCGTCGGTTACCTCAACGCCGGCCTTTTCGCCGATTTCGGAGAGAACCAGGCCGAGGCGGACGCGGCGTTCAGCCAGCTTGCGGTATTCGCCGCGCGCTTCTTCTTCCGTCGTGTCTTCATCGGCGAAGGTCTTGCCGGCCTGCTCGAGGTCGGTGTTGATCTGGCGCCAGATGTTGTCGAATTCGGCATCGACGAGGCGCTGCGGCGTATCGAACTGGTAGAGTTCGTCCAGCTGGTCGAGGATCTGACGCTTGACCTTCTGGCGGGTCATCGAGCCGTACTGGCTTTCGATCTGGCCGCGAACGACTTCCTTCAGCTTGTCAGCCGATTCCAGGCCGAGCTTGGTGGCGAGTTCGTCGTTGATTTCAACGTCGGCAGCGGCAGCAACATCCTTGACGGTGATGTCGAAGGTGGCTTCCTTGCCAGCAAGGTTCGCAGCCGGATATTCAGCAGGGAACGTCACATTGATGACCTTCTCGTCGCCAGCCTTCAGGCCGACCAGCTGCTCTTCGAAGCCCGGGATGAAGCGGTTGGAGCCGAGAACCAGCTCAGCATCTTCGTCCTTGCCGCCGTCGAAGGCTTCGCCATCGACCTTGCCGAGGTAATCGATGGTCACGCGGTCGCCATTGGCGGCCTTGCCCTTCTTGGTTTCGTAGGTACGGGCATTTTCGGCGATCTTGAGGATCTGCTCGGTCACTTCGGCTTCGTCGATATCAACGACTTCGCGGGTCACCTTGATGCCGCTGACGTCCTTGAGTTCGATCGCCGGGATGATTTCGTAAGCCAGCGTGAATTCGAAATCGGCTTCAGCGCTGAGGATCTTGTCCGCTTCGGCTTCGTTCTCGGTCATCGCGATTTCCGGCTGCGTCGCAGACTTTTCGCCGCGCTCGGACAGGATTTCGGTCGGCTTTTCGCGAACGAGTTCATTGACGAGCTCGGCCATGATCGACTTGCCGTACATCTTCTTCAGATGTGCGAAAGGCACCTTGCCCGGACGGAAACCGTTGATGCGGACCTTGTCCTTGGTTTCGGCAAGACGCTCGTTCATACGAGCTTCCATGTCCTTGGCCGGGATAACGACCTTGAGTTCGCGCTTCAGCCCTTCAGCGAGCGTTTCGATAACCTGCATGTTCAAACCTTCATTTCACGTTGACAGGGCTCTGTCGGTGTTCTTGTACACGAGCACTTGAGCCGATCCATTTGCCGGGAGTGGCTTTACGCAAATCAGTCACCGTTTTGCAAGCAAAATGGCGCCGTCCTCTCGATCGACGCCAAGGCAAGCCCTGGACGTCCCTTCATTCTGGTGCGGGTAGAGAGACTTGAACTCCCACGCCTTGCGGCACCAGAACCTAAATCTGGCGTGTCTACCAATTTCACCATACCCGCGTTCAGAAAACCGCAGCGCCTGCTCGCATCGGCACAGAACAGTCACGGCGGCAACGCCTGTGGCAGACCTGCACCGGGTTCAGGGCGTTCCCGAGCGCGGCGTCTCTATATCACCCGTTTCCAAGGGATCAAAGGAAAAATCGGGGTGAATGGAAAAATGCGGCTTTTGTCGTGTTTCTGTCACCTTCACGCCGGGAAACCGCGTCCCGGCATCAATAAAGCGGCTCCTCGTAGAGTGGCTTGCCGTCGATCGCGATCAGGCGGATCTGCATGCGGCCGTCGTCATCGACCCTTGCGGTCACCGACAATGCGCTGGCATTGCGCGCCTCTTCCAGAACCTTGCCCTCGCCTTCCGGCACATAATAGCGCTCGATCCCGTATTCGACATTCAACGAACCCTGCGGACTGTCCACCGCCGGATAGAAATAGAATGGTGCGCTTTTGGCGATGACGCTGCCGTCCTTTGGCGGCAGAGCGTTGAAGGACGCTTCCGAAACGGCCCAGAAACCGTCCGGTTGCGGTTCCAGCCGCACAGAAAGCTGCGCATCGGTTGCCTCGGTGGGAAAGCCGCCTGTCACTTTCTCCGCCGGGATGGCCGAAATATCGTAGGAGAGGATGACATAATCGCCGCGCAGGAGATCGCGCGGATCGACGGGAACAGTTTTCAGCACCACATCGACCCCGTTGCGCAGGATCGAGGCGCGGCTTTCGATCATGTAGCCGAGGAAGGCTGTCTGCAAGAGAGCGACCAGGATCGCTGCGAACAAGGGTCTTATCAACGGATTGCCGCTCATGCCACGCTCCCTTCCAACGGGGTTTTACCAGACAGGCGTTTCTCCAGCCGGATGACAAGCCAGGCAATCAATGCCACGACAAGGCCGGCGATCAGGAAGAAACCGGATGTGCCGAGGATGCTGCCGAGCGTCTCGGAGGCCAGATAAAGGGTTTCGACGGCAAAAACCGTGTAGCCGAGAAAACGCACCGGGCCGTTCAGCCGTCCGGCAATAGCGATGCCACCGAGCGCCACCGCAAGCGTCGTCGCACCAATCGCGATATCCTGTCCCAGACCTTCCACTTCGGTGTGAAGCGCCGCCAATCCCATCACGGTCAGCGCGAAACTGTAGAAGGCTGGGGCTGCTCCGGCATCGCGGGCCAGGCGGTAGAGCGGCGACAGGGGAAGACTTGCCAATAGAAACGCCACGAGGCCTGCGCCGAAGAGCAGGCTTGCGACCCAGAGCTCCGGCAATTCGATGTAAAACCAGCCGAGCCAGGCGAGCGCCAGAAGATAGGCGAGATGCCGGGCCATGCCGGCATTGGCGTACCGCACCAAGGCCATGACGACGATGACCAGCATCGGCACAAGGTAGATATAGCCGTTGCCCTCGAAGGACGCATCGTTATCGACGACCAGTTCCCCGAAAATCGCCCAGGCCAGAAAACCGCAAAACACCGCCAGTGCGGCGGAGCGAAAGGCCAAGGCCGCCACGCAGGCTGCTGCGAACCAGACCAGCAACGCATCGGTCGAATCCCCCGACAGATGGTACATTTGCCCGACCAGCGCGATCGCACCGCCGAAGGTCATGGTCGCCAGCACCAGCAATGCGGCACCCATCGCCTTGAACCCGCGCCCCAGGCAGGCGGCGGCCCCCAGATAGAATGACCAGATCAGGCCGACGATACCGGCAACGCGCGCAACGCGCGGGATGGCTTCCCAATTGGCAGCGACAAGAAGGAGGATGGCGGCCGATACAAGGATCGCCGCCAGAACCAGAAGAACGCGGCCGGCGCTGAAGACGGTTTCGCGTCCGTCATATTCCGCCAGCATCGCTCTTGCCGCACCGGCATCGAGCAGGCCCTTTGAAACCCATAGATTGAAGTCTTTTTCGATCCGTCCCCGGTACATCGGCCGATCTCCTTGCATGCGCGTGTCGGCCAACACATATCATGGACAAGAGCAGCGGCAACCGGGCTGGCAGGTAATTCCCAATCGAATCAAGGCGACCTGCCCCGTTCAACCCGGAACCAGAACCTTTGTAGCGAAGTCAGGCACTGCCGCGAGGAAAGTTTTCGCAGAGCAGGATCATCGTTAACGAAGCGTGAAGGTTTGCATGCGAGCATGGTGTTTAAGGACGTACCACCGAGGTCATGCGCAAGCTGCATATCATCCATGATGACATTGCACTGCACAAATTTCGGATGATTGCCTATATTGAACTCAAGAAGACGGAATGAGATCAGCGCAAGCGATCGGGGCCGTCAGCGGCAAGGCCAGCCGCTTCCGCTCAGAAGTGGAAAAGGCCGGCGGACCGGAAGGTTCGCCTTGTAGAATTCGGAGTGGCGCACTCCTCCTCCCAGCGCCGCTCCGATCCGATGGGCAACACTCCTCCTCCCAGTTGCTCATCCCCTCAAATGACGCCCGCTGGATCTCCTCCCCCAGCGGGCGTTATTCGTTCCGGTCTTTCATGGAACCCGCCGTTCCCCTTGGCTGCACCTTATGTGCGCATTCGCTTAAAATTTGATCAGATGCGCCAGCATAAAGCCGACAGCTATGCATTCGCCACATGGGTGCCATTCAGCATTGCCGCTACACATTCACGCCAGCCGGCATTATCTTGAATACAGCTTCAGGGCAGCGCACTCCTCCTCCCAGCGCGCCCTGATGGGATCGGCAACACTCCTCCTCCCAGGTGTCGATCAGAACAAGCAACGCCCGTCGGACCTCCTCCCCTGACGGGCGTTGTCTTTTGTTCACCCCCTCCAAAGCAAATCAGCTTTCCATAGTTAGCACCCGTGCACGCGCACAGACTTTGGCCACATGGTGGGCATCTGAATTCTGAGGCTTGCAATCGACGCATGGGTGCGATGCAGCATTGTCTCTGTAATTTTAGGGGTAAACCACCTATATTCCGACCATCAGATGAGGGCCAGCGCGGTGCTGGCAAACCTAGAAAGGACCAGCATCATGAATATCGCTCGCTCGTTCAACAATTGGCGCAAGTACCGTCAGACCTGCAACGAACTCGGCCGCATGAGCGACCGCGAACTGAACGACCTCGGCATCGGCCGTGGCGACATCCAGTACGTTGCCCGTCAGGCAGTCAAGTAAGTCTCGCAACCGGCCGGTTTTTCCGGCCAGGTGCGCAGCGACCAAACGCCCTCCGGCTCCAACCGGCGGGCGTTTTTTTTCGTCCAGATTTTACGCGCTGGTTTTACCGGTTGAACGTTCAAGCCAGCCCTGATGGCGGCGCAGATCAACCATAGCTTTCGACGCGGTGCAGCATCTGAATGCTGCCTATTTCCTTGGCAATATTGTCTGCGTGACGCCCGGCGCCGCTGGTTTGACCGTATCCTCGCCTGGGCACAATTTCGCCACAAAAAACACACCAAAGAAACAGAGAGTTAAACGGAATTTGGCACCACCAACGCCAGCGTTAACCTGTGGCTTCTTTTTCGGCATTCGCGCGAATTGCTCAGCGAAACAGCATCGCATTGCACAAACGCATAGCAGATGCATTTTCTTTGCACTCCATCTTTTCCCGCGCAAGGCGTACAAGGATGTCAACGAAGCAGGCAATCACTGCACTGCTCATTTGGTATCTCAAGGAAAAGATCATGAACCCGATTCGTATCGCAAAAAGCTGGATCAACTATCGCCGTACCGTTGCTGAACTTGGCAACCTGTCCAACCACGCCCTGACGGACATCGGCATCACCCGCTTCGACATCCGCAACATTGCTTCGCGTTCCTTCCGTTAATCGGACCCGTCCGTTGACCGGACCGGGAATGTCGAGGACCTAAAAACGGCACCATCGGGTGCCGTTTTTGATTCCGGGCCTTGCGTTGATATCATCCGCATGGAACCGGTTTCCTTCCTGCCCGCCTTGCTCTAAGAAACGGCGCATGACAGATACATCTTCCCACTCCCCCATCCATGTTATCGGCGGCGGCCTTGCCGGCTCCGAAGCTGCCTGGCAGATCGCCGAGGCCGGCATTCCGGTCATCCTTCACGAGATGCGCGGCGTGCGCGGCACGGATGCGCACAAGACCGATGGGCTGGCCGAACTGGTCTGCTCCAACTCCTTCCGCTCCGATGACGCCACCAGCAATGCGGTTGGCGTGCTGCATGCCGAGATGCGGCTTGCCGGTTCGCTGATCATGTCCTGCGCCGACAAGAACCAGGTTCCAGCCGGCGGCGCGCTGGCTGTCGATCGCGACGGCTTCTCCGATGCCGTGACGGCGGCGATTAGCAGGCATCCGCTGATCACCGTGACGCGCGAGGAAGTCAGCGGACTGCCGCCGGAAGACTGGGATCTCGCCGTCATTGCCACCGGCCCTTTGACGGCGCCGTCGCTTGCCAGTGCGATCCAGGCCGAAACCGGGGCCGATGCGCTCGCCTTCTTCGACGCCATCGCGCCGATCATCCACACCGAAAGCATCGACATGGATGTCTGCTGGTTCCAGTCCCGTTACGACAAGGTCGGACCGGGCGGTACGGGCAAGGATTATATCAACTGCCCGATGGACGAGGCGCAGTACAATGCTTTCGTCGATGCGTTGATCGCCGGCGACAAGACCGGCTTCAAGGAATGGGAAGGCACGCCGTATTTCGACGGCTGCCTGCCGATCGAGGTCATGGCCGAACGCGGCCGCGAAACCCTGCGTCACGGGCCGATGAAGCCGATGGGCCTGACCAATGCGCATAATCCCACGGTCAAAGCCTATGCCGTCGTGCAGCTGCGCCAGGACAATGCACTGGGCACGCTCTACAATATGGTCGGCTTCCAGACGAAGCTGAAATATGGTGCGCAGGCCGAAGTCATCCGGATGATCCCCGGACTGGAGAAAGCCGAATTCGCCCGCCTCGGCGGCCTGCACCGCAACACCTATATCAATTCGCCCGTGCTGCTCGACCGGTCGCTGACACTGAAATCCCGGCCAGGCTTGCGATTCGCCGGTCAGATCACCGGCTGCGAAGGCTATGTCGAAAGCGCCAGCATCGGCCTTCTGGCCGGCCGTTTTGCCGCTGCCGAGCGCAAGGGCCAGCCGCTGCCGCTGCCGCCGGAGACCACCGCCTTCGGGGCGCTGCTCAACCACATCACCGGCGGGCATATCGTCTCGGATGACGAACCGGGCAAGCGCTCGTTCCAGCCGATGAACATCAATTTCGGCCTGTTTCCGCTGCTGGAGCCCGGCGCCATTGTCAAGCCGGAGGGCGTCAAGCGCTTTCGCGGCAAGGACAAGACGGTGATGAAGAAGCAGCTGGTGGCGCAGCGCGCGCTCGACGACTGCGCGGCCTGGCTGCAGGCGGATCAACGCGCCTGAACGGGCTCGGATATCGGATGGAAACTGCCCAGCAGCCAGAGGGACACCTCGGCTGCAATGTCCGGGCTTTCGAATTCGTAGACACCATCCAGATGCGAAAAGTCGGTGAAATGCATGATCAGCCCGCGACCGCTCGTCGCGTTCCCGACATTCACCTTCCCGGCTTCGATGAGGTGGCAGACGAAATGCGTGCCATGGGCCGCCATGAAGCCGGCCTTGCCGTCGTGGAGACGGACGAAATAGGCCTTTTCATCCGCAGTCGCATGAATGGCCCGAATGGCCTCGTCCGGAAAGGCCCGCCCGAAATCAAGGATAGCGATGCCGGCATCCGGCTCGCGCCTGTCCTTGTCGGCGCGCGCTTTCATGCGCATGTAGAACATGGCGGCGATCAGAACGCAGATGATGACAATCGGCCAACCCATGACGCCGCATCCTTTTACACAGTTCATCACTATAACACGGGAGCGACCCTAAAAGGCGAACCTTGCGCCAATGTGCCGCCGCCTGATTCCAAGAGCTGATCCTAAAACCGGCACTTCTACCATCTGCCGCTTCGGGCCGCTTCCCACATCCACCATTGGCGGCGCCACTGTGGCGGCACGATCGACTGATCAAAGAGCTTTGCGCCAGCCTTTTCGGCACGATCGAAGACCGGCTCTGCCAGCGCCAATGCGGTGAACGCAGAGCGGTTCATGTGCGAAATGGAACCGGCTGCTGCCCTGGCCTTTGCCAGGTGTTCGCGGCCGAGACCGGCAAAGGCGCGGATTGCGGAGGTTACCGACTGTTCGTTGCTGCCCGTCAGGAAACTGTCGCGGTCCAGCCCGGTCGCGGCCAGAAGCTCCGCCGGAAAATAGACCTGACCACGGCGGCGATGCAGCGGCAGGAGCAGAAGCAGACCGGCAATTGTCTGGGCAACGCCGGCGTGCCCTGCCGCTGAAGCAGAATTCTGCGCATGTGCCGGATCAAGAATCAGGCTGGCCAGTTGAATGAGCGCTGAGGCCGTTTCCCCCGCATAGCCTTCGAGCGAGGCGCGGCTTTCCATCGGATCGTCATAGAGATCGAAGATGCGGGCATCGATCATGTCGGTGAGGACATTGACCGGCAGATTGTGAGCCTTGATGCAGTCCATGAGCGCCTCGGCGAGCGGATTGCCCTCGCCGCTTGTGCCAGTTGGATCCTCAAGCACGTCGCGCCACCATTGCAGCCGGATTTCGCCGGGCAAGGGTTCCCGCACGAGGTCGCGCACGCGGGCAATCTCTGCGTGAAACGCATAGAGCGCCGAAAGCGGTCCGCGTTTATCCGGCGGCGAGAGCAGGCAAGCGAGATAACGGTCGCGGTCGCTGTCACGCAGCGCGGCCAGGCTGAAATCGTAAACGGGCGGCGCAACAGGCGTGGTATTTTCCGGCATGGGCATCGTTCAAAGGACAGTGAGAGCGGCGGCGACGGCGCGGCCTTCGGCAAGCATGATATTATAGGTGCGGATGGCGGCGCCCGTGCTCATCGGATCGGATGAAATCCCGTATTCCTTGAACTTCATCTTCAAGGCGGCGGGCAATGGCCGGATATCCTTGCCGGTCCCCACCAGAATAACCTCGATATCGGCCGCTTCCTCGAAAACTCGCTGAAAATTCTCCGGCGTCAAGGGATCGCCTTCCACCATGTCCCAGCCGTAAATGCCCGAAGGCAGCATCAGCAGCGAACCGCGATGGGACATTTCGGCAAAACGGAAGCCACCATTGCCATAGCTGTCGATCGGCGCCCGGCCCGGAAAATGAGCCTGGCGGATTTCGATGGGCTTGCGCATTTACTGCACTCCCCTGGCCGTCTGCACGCCGATCCCGCCGGCTTTTTCGGCGTCACCGGGCGTGCCCTGCCCGAGCTTGAAAAGAATGAGGACCGGGCCCGCCACATAGATCGACGAGAAGGTGCCGACAGCGACGCCGAACAGCATGACGAATGCAAAGGCCTGGATCGCCTCACCGCCGAAGATGCACAACGCTGCCAGCGCCAGCATCGTCGTGGCGCCTGTGAGCACGGTGCGCGACAGGGTCTGGTTGATCGACGTATCGATCAGGATCGGCAGCGGCATGCGCGGATATCGCCTCAGATTCTCGCGGACACGGTCGTAGACGACGACGGTATCGTTGAGCGAATAGCCGACAATGGTCAAAAGCGCGGCGATGCTCGTCAGATTGAACTCCATGCCGGTCACGACGAACAGGCCGATGGTCAACAGCACATCGTGCAGCGTGGCGACGATGGCGCCCGCAGCGAACTGCCATTTGAACCGCACCCAGATGTAGATCAGGATCGCCAGAAGCGACACCAGCACGCCGATGGTGGCAGCGGTGGTGAGATCGGCCGATACCGACGGCCCGACAACTTCGACGCGGCGGAACTCGTATTGATCCTCAAGCTCGCCGCGGATCATGATCACCGATGTCTGCTCGGCATTTTCGCCGCCGTCGCGCGAATGCACCCGTACGACCACGTCCTGCGGCGAACCGAACGGCCTGACCGTGACATCGCCGATATTCAGTTCATAGAGGCGGCCGCGAATATCCTCGATATCGGCATTGCCCTCGCGCGCCTTCAGCTCGATCACCGAGCCGCCGGAAAAATCGATGCCGAGATTGATGCCGAGCGCGCCGAACAGCAGCATGCTGATGACGGACAAAATTGCCGTCAGCGAAAAGACGTAGTTGCGAATCGCCATGAAGCGGAAGGCGGCACCATCGAATATGCCGGTGCGGATCCCATCCGGCAGGGCCGTCGGGCGGCGGCGATCAACCCAGATTTCGAGCATCACACGCGTCAGCGTAAAGGCGGTGAACAGCGTGGTGACGATACCGATGGCAAGCGTGACGGCGAAGCCGCGGACTGAGCCGGTTCCGAGAAACAGCAGGATGATGGCGGCGATCAGGGTGGTGATATTGGCATCGACGATGGCCGCAAAGGCGCGCGAGAAACCATATTGCAGAGCGTCCCGCACCGAGCGGCCCTGGCGGACCTCCTCGCGGATACGCTCATAGATAAGCACGTTCGAATCAACCGCCATGCCGATGGTCAACACGATCCCGGCAATGCCTGGCAGTGTCAAGGGCAGACCGGTTGCGGTCAGAACCGCAATGATCATCACGACGTTGAGCGTGACTGCAAGGCTCGCAACCGCGCCGAACAATCCGTAGAAACCAACCATGAAGGCAATGACGAGGACGGCGCCGATGGCGCCGGCTGTCATGATCGAGTGGATCGAATCAGCGCCGCGTCCAGCCCCGATGGACCGTTCCTCGACAACGGTCAGCGGCGTCGGCAAGGCGCCGGCGCGCAACAGAAGCGCCAGATCGTCAGCGCCTTCCGTGCTCATATCCGCAGCAAGCTGGATCGTACCGTCCGTAATCGCCTTGCGCACCAGGGGCGTCGCAATGACCGCGCCATCGAGAACGATCGCAATCGTCGTGCCGGAACTATCGGCCGTCGCCTGCGCAAGCCGCGTCGTGCCATCCGGCCCAAGCCGCAGGTTGACGACGGGATTTCCCGACTGGGCATTGACGGCCGACCGGGCGTCGGTGATGTCATTGTTGTCGATGATGGGCTGACGGCGCAACAGATAGCCGATCGGCGGGTCATCGGCCGAATAGAGAATTTCAGAATTGACCGGCGGCTGGCCGTTGACCGCGTCCTGCACCGGCATCGACATATCGATGCTGCGAAAGGACAGAGCCCCCGCCTGGCCGAGAATGAATTTGACCTGCTCTGGATCATAGCGCCCGGGGATCTGGACGATGATCCGGTCGCCACCCTGCCTGCGGATTTTCGGCTGCAGGGAGCCGAGTTCCGTCAA
This sequence comes from Pararhizobium qamdonense, assembly GCF_029277445.1. NCBI lineage: Bacteria > Pseudomonadati > Pseudomonadota > Alphaproteobacteria > Hyphomicrobiales > Rhizobiaceae > Pararhizobium > Pararhizobium qamdonense. The sequence goes on from NZ_CP119566.1 coordinate 2,841,599, forward strand.
ACGGCTGTGCAGAACCGCGATCGCGCTATCGGCCGTTGCTGCGATCCTGTGGTTGATGCCCTCGTCAGTGATGGCAATCGAGAGCGTTCCGTCCGGCGACGTGGTGATGGTGACTTCGTTGAAGTCGGACTTGGTCAAGCCGGCAGCCTTGACCAGATCGGTCAAAGGCTTGAGTGCCGCGCGCGCCGCGTCAGCCTGGGCAGGGTCGCGAAGGCGAAGCTGGATTGCCTGGCCCGTTCCCGAAAGCCCGGAATAGCCGATGCCGGCAGCGCGAAGGCGCGTGCCGACATCGTTGATCACCGCTTCGAGCCGCGCCTTGACGACATCGTCCCGTTCGATCTTCAGCGTGATCTGCGATCCGCCCTGAAGATCGAGGCCGAGCATCATCTGCTTCTTGGGAAGCCAGTCCGGCAGGCTGGCCAGCGTCGCGGTCGGTACCGCGTTGGGCACAGCCACCAGAATGCTGAACAGCACGACGAGCCAGACGATGATGGTTTTCCAGCGGGAAAAATACGGCATGAAGCTCTCGAAGGTATGTCGTTACAAGGTGGCCAGTGTGCCCGGCCCCCCTGCAAGCTTATTCCTTGACAGGTTCGCCCTTCACACGGACTTCGGATACACCACTGCGTACCACACGAATCTTCACGCCGTCAGCAATTTCGACTTCAAGTTCACTGTCATCGACGACCTTCGTCACCTTGCCGAGAATTCCGCCACCGGTCACGATCTGGTCGCCACGGCGGATGTTCTTCAGCAGTTCTTCGCGGCGCTTCATATTGGCGCGCTGCGGACGGATGATCAGGAAGTACATCACGACGAAGATCAGCAGGAACGGCAGGATCGACATGAGAATATCAGCGCCGCCGGCGCTTGCGCCGGGTGCCGTCTGGGCGAATGCCTCGGTAATGAACATCAATCACTCCTTGAATGCAGTTTGGCGGACGGATGCCCGCGTTTCGGATCGCCGGACTATAGGAAAGGCTGATTTCAATGCAACAACAGACCAACCGGCTTCTGTCTTCAGCCTCATACATGAAATCGGTCTCAGGAGAAGCCCTTTCTACTGGATTTCACGCCTTTTACCGTTAGATCAGCCATGCTACCGGACAGTTCGGCCCCACAGCCAAAACCACAATCATTCTTGGGGAAGTTCACATGCAGGATACGAAAATCGACCTTCTGATCGCCGAGATGCGCAAGCTGTCTGATGCAATCGAGCGGATCGCCGGTCCCGCCCCTGCCGTCAACGACTGGGATGCCGCCGAATGCTTCGTCTGGTCCCCCCAGCGCCTGCATCTCCAGCCGGTCGTCAAGCCGAACCGCGTCGAACTCAAGCTCATTCAGAGCGTCGATCATGTCCGCGATATCCTGTTCGACAATACGCTCAGATTTGCGCAGGGTTTTCCGGCCAACAACGTGCTGCTCTGGGGCGCGCGCGGCATGGGTAAATCGTCGCTGGTCAAGGCGGTCCATGCCAGCGTTGCGGCGGATGCCGGCGTGCGGTTGAAACTGGTCGAGGTGCATCGCGAGGATATCGCGACGCTGCCCACCCTGATGGAGATCCTCAAAGCCGCACCGGTTCCGGTCATCGTCTTTTGCGACGACCTGTCCTTCGATCACGATGACACGTCCTACAAGTCGCTGAAAGCGGTTCTCGATGGTGGCATCGAGGGCCGTCCGGCCAATGTTCTGCTCTATGCGACCTCCAACCGGCGCCATCTCTTGCCGCGTCACATGATGGAAAACGAGCAATCGACCGCCATCAATCCCTCCGAGGCCGTCGAAGAAAAAGTGTCGCTGTCGGACCGTTTCGGGCTCTGGCTCGGGTTCTACAAGTGCAGCCAGGACGATTATCTGGCGATGATCGACGGTTATGCCGCTCATTTCGGGCTGGAGACCGATCCCAAACAGCTGCATGCGGATGCATTGGAATGGAGCACGACACGCGGCGCGCGCTCCGGCCGCGTCGCCTGGCAATTCATCCAGGACCTCGCCGGGCGCGCGCAGAAGAAGATCGATCTGGTCTAAAGCGCTTCATCGTCAGCCGGAAGCGCGCCAAAACGCAGAAAAGCCCCGAAACGGGGCTTTTCCTGTGCTGATTAATGGCGCCAGGAGCGGCTATTCGAGGAAGGTCGCCGGGTTGACCGCAGCGGCGTTCTTGCGCACTTCGAAGTGAACCTGCGGCTGCGTTGCCGTGCCGCTCATGCCGGATGCAGCCAGCGTCTGGCCGCGCTGGATCTTCTGGCCGCGCTGAACTTTCAGCTCAGACGCATTGCCATAGACCGTGACCGTGCCGTCGTCGTGGCGAACCAGGACGGCGTTGCCGAGTTCCTTCAGGCTGCTGCCGGAATAGATGACCACGCCATTTTCGGCTGCCTTGATCGGCGTTCCCTCGGGAACCGAGATGTTGATGCCGTCATTGCGGTTGCCTTCGACATTGGCACCATAGCCGGCGATGACAGCGCCACGCACCGGCCAGCGGTACTTGCTGATCCCGGTTGCCTTCGGCGACGCCTCGGTCGTGTCCTCCTTCGAGGCAACTTCCGTCACCGACTGCTTGGCGACCGGCGCGGTGTATTCGGCAGGCTTGCCGCTTTCCGCCTTGGCAACCTTCGCCTCGGCCTTTTTCGGAACGGAAGCCGTGACGACCTGATCGGCGCCTGCGGCATTGCCGCCTGGGATTTTCAGCGTCTGGCCGATACGGATTGCAGCACTGGTCAGGCCGTTTTCCTTGCGCAGGGCATCGACCGACACGTTGTTAGCCTTGGCGATCCGGTTGATGGAATCGCCCGCCTTGACGGTGTAGGTGCCGCTCTGCCCGTTGCCGTCGCCCGAAACCGGCTGCTTGCCGGCAGCCATGTCGGTACGGTTGACGCCCTTTTCGCGGGATTGGGACTGTCCGGGAAGGATGGCCACATCGCGGCTGTCCGGCTGCACCGGAATGTTCTTCTGCTTGTCGACATCGAGGCTGGCGGCGGCATCCGATGCGGACGCCTTGGCAGCACTGCTGGCAACGCCGAAGGTCGGGATCAGAATGCGCTGGCCGGGCTCAGCCTGCGACGAAGATGTCAGGCCGTTTGCCTTCAGGATTTCCTTTTCCGGCACGCCGAACCGCTTGGAGAGCGTGGCGACCGTATCGCCTTGGCGAAGCAGGACGGCCGGCGCATTTGCCGTGGACCATCCACCCTTGGATGTCGTCGCTGTCGTGACTGGATCGGCATTGAGCTTCCGCTCAGCCTTCGCCGTTTCGCGGGCCGATGGGAAAGGCTGCTGCAGCGAGGTATCGCGCGCCTTTGCGGTGGGCTCGGTAAGAACGCCGCGCTGGACGTTGATCGGCGTAGAGGCTTCACGAGCCCGTGAAACCGGCATCGATGCGGTGTTCACCGGATCAGGGAACGGCTGATCGACGGCATCCTGTCGATTGTTCGCCGCCGGCGCCATCGCCATGCCGCCACCCTGCACATCGTTGCGCGGAACGGGGACATTGTTATTGGGAACGGAGCTGGTCGTTAGATTATCGGACTTCGAAAAAAGCCCGCCAAAGCGGCTCGCATCGGAGCTGCATCCTGTCGCGACACTTGCCAGCAAGACCGCTGCAAGCAGGCGAACAGCGGATTTTCCCACACTCGACGAAACTCTCATACGCATGACACTTTACCCACTTGGAACACAACTCGGTGTAAAATGATTAAAACGCATTAGAGTTACCGCGCAGTTAAAACGCCCCCCCGGCACCCATATTTTTTGATGAATTGATAACCATGATCGCCGCAGCCGACTGAACCAAGCCTGGCTTGCCCGGGGAAATGCCCATGCAGACAAGCCACGGACTGGCGCTGACGCCTTATGATCAAAGGGCTTCCGTATTAACCAGCGCCCGGCCCCGAGAGCCCAGGAAGCTTTGCATTTGCGGTTTTTATACGGGGATCAGAAATTTTCGCGGTAGAATTTTTCTATCCCGGAGACGGGGCTACGGGTCTGCGTGACATCCTCGTAGCTGATGGTGCCGGTGTCCCAGCCGAACATGTCGCCGGTGACCATGCCGGCGGTCGGCTGCGTCGAAGTCAGTTCGGACTGTACCTTGTCCGTGTCCAGAAGAACGCTGACCAGCGTCTGGAATGCCGCTGCGCCATCGATGCCACTTTCGTCATTATAGGCGACGGAGCGGGCGCCGGCGATGGCCGCATCCCTTGTGCCGAAATAGCGAAGGCTGTTTTGATCTTCCGGCCGAAGGTTGTCGTAATATTCGATGAAGGCGCGGTAATAGGCTTTGTGATCGCCTGTTTCGCTATATTTGCCGAAAGCCTGGTATTCGCGTGCGGCAAGCTGCGGTGAGAGCTGGTTGCTCCACTCGTCCCGCGTCAGTGGCGGATATTTTTCCTGAACCCGCTTGGTGCGGCCGAGGAACAGCAGTGCTTCCGCCGAAAGCGAGACACGCGAGGAAGGATCATAGCCGCCCACTGGCAAGACTGCTGCGCCGCCGTCCTCCCGGTTGCCCGATGCGCCCGGCGCGCCTGCGCGGCCGGCAAGATTGTTCAGGCCGTCGCCGGTGGCTGCCGAGGTCAATCTGTTCGCGATCTGCATCTGCCGTCTCCTGCGTTTTGACGCCCGGACCGGAACTGACATATACGCTTCCGCTCAGAGGTCAGCTCATCGGTATGACTATGGCGTACAGACTTCGGTTAGGCTCCGAAGCTTGCGCGAAACTGACCAAAGTTAACGGAGGGTTAACACTCTGTTTCTGCAGGAATAAATCACCGGATAAGCAGCCGTGAGCGCGCACAAATTTCCGCTTTGCCCGGCAGCCGATGGAATCGGCCTGCATTCAAGGCGATTGCCCGAAGCTTCCCGGACGCTCGTCATGCCAAAGGCAGGATATCTGAACTTACAGGAATGAAGCGACTTGCGGCACGAAGGGCAGGTAAGGCGCCTCGAACAGGTCCTCGCGGTCGAAGCGGCTGCCGGTGCGCGTCAACCGGACGATCCGGCATTCTGTTTCGCTCATCATGATCGGCACGATGAGAATGCCGCCGGAAACGAGGTGATCGGAAAACACCCGCGGCAGGCTGGAGAAGGCGGTGGTCACCAGGATGCGGTCGAAGGTCCCCTCGCCCGTCGGGCCGATGCTACCATCGGCGTGACGGACGATGACGTTGCGGATGCCTGCTTTTTCGAGGTTGCGCTGGGCGCCCGTCGCCAGTGTCTTGTAGCGCTCGATCGTCAGCACGCGCTCCGCCATCCGCCCCATGACGCCGGCTGTAAATCCGCTGCCGGTGCCGACTTCAAGCACGCGCTGGCCGGATTTGACATTGAGGCAATGCAACAGCCGCACGGCAAAATCGAAGCCTTCCATGAACGACCCGCAATCGAGCGGTACCAGCCGCGAGGAATAGGCGTTTTCCTGGTATTGCGGCGGCGTGAATATCGATCGCGGCGTCTGCTCGACGGCGTTGAGCAATTCCTTGCTGGAAATGCCTTCGGCCCGCAGGCGCAACACCAAGGCGGCAAATCCCTCCTGCTCGATGACGCGCGGGCTCAATCGGCCTCTCCGTCAAGAAGCGCTCGGGCGACCCGGTCCTGCACGGCATAATCCGTCAGGTCGAGCTTCAACGGCGTCACGGAGATCTTGTTTTCGCGGATGGCATGAATATCGGTCCCTGCCCGGAAATCCCCAAAGCGCTCGCCGAAACGCAGCCAGAAATACGGATGGCCGCGCCCGTCGGAGCGCTCGTCGATCGTCAGGCCGAAATCGAGCTTGCCCTGGCAGGTCACTTCGGTGCCAGTAACCGCATCAGCGGCACAATTGGGAAAATTCAGATTGAGGAATGTCCCGTCGGGCAGATCCAGCGTCATCAGCTTTTTCAAAAGTTTTGGCGCATGGGTTTCCACGACATCCCAGGGAACGATGCCGCCGTCCGTATGGCGAAACGCCTGGCTCAACGCAAACGAACGGATGCCCTGCAGCGTGCCTTCGATGGCACCGGCGATCGTCCCGGAATAGGTGACGTCATCGGCCATATTGGCGCCGACATTGACGCCGGAGAGGATGAGGTCCGGCTTGATGTCGAGAACCTTGCGCACGCCCATAATGACGCAATCGGTGGGCGTGCCGCGCAGGGCAAAATGCTTTTCCGAAATCTGCCGCAGCCGCAAGGGCTCCGACAGGGTCAGGGAATGCGCAAGGCCGCTCTGGTCCGTTTCCGGCGCCACCACCCAGACGTCGTCGGAGAGCGTGCGGGCAATCCGCTCGAGAACGGCAAGGCCCTCGGCATGGATGCCATCGTCATTTGTCAGCAGAATTCGCATCTTAACCCCTGCCGCAAGACGCGGCTCAACCGGCCTTTTCGATCTTCGTGAGGCCGCCCATATAGGGCAACAATACCTCCGGGATGGTTACCGATCCGTCTTCATTCAGATAGTTTTCGATGACGGCGATCAGGGCGCGGCCGACGGCGGTGCCGGAGCCGTTCAGCGTATGAACGAACTTCAGCGCTTTGTCGTCCTTGACGCGGTAGCGCGCGTTCATACGCCGCCCCTGGAAATCGCCGCAGACAGAGCAGGACGAAATTTCGCGGTAGGCATCCTGTCCAGGCAGCCAGACTTCCAGATCATACGTCTTGCGGGCACCGAAACCCATGTCGCCGGTGCAGAGCGTCATGACGCGGTAATGCAGGCCGAGGCGTTTCAGCACTTCCTCGGCGCAAGCCGTCATCCGCTCATGTTCATCGATCGAGCTTTCCGCGTCGGTGATCGAGACAAGTTCCACCTTGTTGAACTGATGCTGGCGCAGCATGCCGCGCGTATCGCGGCCAGCCGAGCCGGCCTCGGACCGGAAGCATGGCGTCAGCGCCGTGAAGCGCAGCGGCAGCGTGTCGGCCTCAAGGATCTGCTCGCGCACCATATTGGTCAGCGGCACCTCGGCTGTCGGGATCAGCCAGCGGCCATCGGTGGTCTTGAACAGGTCCTCGGCAAATTTCGGAAGCTGGCCGGTGCCATACATGGCCTCATCCCGCGTCATCAGCGGCGGCTGGACTTCGAGATAGCCGTGCTCGCTCGTGTGCAGGTCGAGCATGAACTGCCCAAGCGCCCGCTCAAGGCGCGCCAGCTGGCCCTTGACGATGGTGAAGCGCGAACCGGCAATCTTGGCAGCGCCCTCGAAATCGAGCCAGCCAAGGTCCTCGCCAATTTCGAAATGTTCCTTCGGCTTGTGGTTCCAGCCCGGCTTCTGGCCAGAGGTATGCTTGACCACGTTGCCATGCTCGTCGCTGCCGACTGGCACATCGTCGAGTGGAATGTTGGGAATGCTGGACAAGGCCTCGATGAGGGCGGCGTCCGTCAGCCGGTTTTCCTCTTCCAGCGCCGGCATCGTGGTCTTCAACTCGGCCACTTCTGCCTTCAGCGTGTCGGCCAGCGCGCCGTTCTTCTGCGCCATTGCAGCGCCGATCTCCTTGGAGGCGGCATTGCGGCGCGACTGCATGTCCTGCAGCGACTGGACCAGGGAACGGCGCTTTTCATCGAGTGAAATCAGTGCGGCCGACAGGGGCTCCGCGCCGCGCTTTGCCAGTGCGGCGTCCAGGGCTTCGGCATTGTCCCTAATCCATTTGATATCAAGCATGGTCGTTCAGGTCCTGATCGGTCTTGGTAAAGCTATGACCCGAACGCCTCGGCTGATACTTCTGGTATCAGCCGGCGTTTTCCTCCGCCTCGGCAAGCTCGCGCGCAGCAGCGTCGCGCGCCCGTTGCCGCTCGATGAGTCGGGCCGTGTAGATGGAAATCTCGTAGAGAAGGATGGCTGGCAGGGCAAGGCCGATCTGGGAAACCGGATCCGGCGGCGTGAGGATTGCTGCAGCGATGAAGGCGATGACGATCGCGTATTTTCGCTTTTCCTTCAGGCCATCAGCCGTCACGAAACCAACGCGCGCCAGAAGCGTGGTGATGACAGGCAGCTGAAACACCAGGCCGAATGCGAAGATCAGCGACATGATCAGGCTGAGATATTCGGAGACTTTGGGCAGAAGCTGGATCGACACCTGCCCGTTGCTGCCATCCTGTTGCATGGCCAGGAAGAACCACATGACCATCGGCGTGAAGAAGAAATAGACAAGGCAGCCGCCCATGATGAACAGCAGCGGCGATGCAATCAAAAACGGCAGGAAGGCCGCGCGCTCGTTCTTGTAAAGCCCCGGCGCCACGAACTTATAGACCTGCGAGGCGATCACCGGAAACGCGATCACCAGCGCGCTGAACATCGCCACCTTGATCTGGGTGAAGAAAAATTCCTGCGGCGCCGTGTAGATCAGCTCGACCGAACCATGATTGAGCCCTGCCCAGTCAACGGCCCATTTGAAAGGCTGGACCAGGATATTGAAGATGCCCTTGGCAAAATAGAAGCAGACAAGAAACGCCACGAAAAATGCGCCGACCGCCCACATCAGGCGGGCGCGCAGTTCGATCAGGTGCGCCATCAGCGGCTGGGGCTTGTCTTCAATATCGCCGCTCATGCGTCACCTTTTTTCTTCGTCGTCTTGGCAGCTGGCTTGTTCACAGCCGGTTTCACATCGCCGGCAAGAACCGCTTTCGCCCGCTTTGCCGGTGCTTTGGCAACCGGCACAACAACGGCAGCGGCGTCAGCAGCCACAATCTTCGGCTTGGAAACACGCTTGACCTTCGGCTTTTCAGCCTCTGCTGCCCGGTTCAGCTGCTTGGCTGCGGAAGCGACAGCGGCGGCGGCAACCGGATCGACTTTCGGCTGTTCTGCGGGAACGACGGCATCGGCGGAAACTTCAGCTGCAGCCGGCACATCCGGTTGCGCCGCCGGCTTGCTCTCGGCGGCCGTTGCCTTTTGCAGATCGGCCTTGATCTCGTTGCCCATCTGCCGCAGCGGGTTCATCGCCTCGCGGATGGTGTGGGCCGGATTGAGCTTTTGAGCGTCACTCAACGTCTTTCGCACGTCGTCGAGATCGGCCTCCTTGAGCGCTTCATCGAACTGCTGGCGGAAATCATTCGCCATGCCGCGCATCTTCGTCATCATCTTGCCGAAGGTTCGTAACATGGGCGGAAGGTCTTTCGGCCCCACCACGATGATCAGAACGATCGCGATAACGACAAGCTCGGTCCAGCCGACATCAAGCATTCTCAGGAACTCCACAAAACCGAAGGCGACAGGGCCCGCCCTTAAAGGTCAGGCCCTGAACAAAATGCATGATCAGCGGACTTCGTCGGATTTGTGTTCGACGGTCTTGCCATCGACGCCCTTTTCGGCAGCCGCCGCTTCGTCGTCCGTCATGCCCTTCTTGAAGCTCTTGATGCCCTTGGCAACGTCGCCCATCAGTTCGGGGATCTTGCCACGGCCAAACAGCAGCAGAACCACGACGAGAACAATCAGCCAATGCCAAATACTAAAGGAACCCATATTCTTACTCCCTTGAAGCCTGTAACCCCGATTTAAGATGTTCAACCATCTTTTTCAAACAGCAATTCATTTCGCTGGTTAGCGGAAAGGTGCGCGTCGCGCAATCCTTACAGCGAGACTGAGGCGGCGATAGAGCCAACTGCCGGAATATCGAAGCTTTCCAGCGCATTTTACCGTATGCTCACGGGGACGTGACCGGAAAACGGTGGAAAGAGCAGGATCAGAACACGGCGCTATCAGCCGTCCCCGCCCGATGGCGGCAAAAGCCCGAGTTCTTCCAGATCGAGCTGCGTGATCGGATCCTCGTCATCGCCAAAACCATCGTCGCCGAGCGGAACCGGGATCTGGAAATTCGCAGGAATGCGGCCGGAAAGCAGGCCGGCCCCCTTCAACTCCTCAAGACCCGGAAGATCGCGCAGTTCCTCCAGCCCGAAATGGTCGAGGAAATCGCGCGTGCTGCCGAATGTCACCGGCCGCCCGGGTGTGCGGCGCCGTCCGCGAAAGCGGATCCATCCAGCTTCCATCAGCACGTCCAGCGTGCCCTTGGAGGTCTGGACACCGCGAATATCCTCGATTTCGGCCCGCGTCACCGGCTGATGATAGGCGATGATCGCCAGAACCTCGAGGGCTGCGCGCGAGAGCTTGCGCACCTCGTTTTCGTCCGCCTGCACCACGAAGGAGAGATCGGCGGCCGTGCGGAACGCCCAGTAATCGGCAACCTGCACCAGGTTGACGCCCCGGCCGGCATAGATGGATTTGAGCCGCATCATGATGCGCCTGACGTCTGCGCCTTGCGGCAGGCGGGCGGCAATATAGCCTTCGGAGACCGGCTGGGCCGAGGCAAAGACCAGGGCTTCGGCGATGCGCTCGGCTTCGAGTTCGATGCGCGGATCAAGCGTCATCTGGGCTGAACCGCCGTCTTCTTCGTTTTCGATCATTCCCGGCAGGCGCTCTTGCGGCTCAATCACGCCCCGCCTCCATGGCCGCCAGCCCTTCCGGCGTGAGCGGGTTCGGTCCCTGGCGCAGGTAGATCGGCGCGAACGCCCCGTCCTGACGGATTTCGAGCCGCCCTTCCCGCACCATTTCGAGCGAAGCGGCAAAGGAGCTAGCGATGGCCGTTGCGCGCTCCTTCGGGCTCGTCATGTAGCGCAGCAGGAAATGATCGAGCGCCGTCCAGTCGACCATGTCGCCGATCAGCCGTGCGAGAACGAGCCGGGCATCGGCAAGCGACCAGACCTGCCGCTTCTCGATCGTCACCTGCATCACCGCCTCGCGCTGGCGCAGCGACGCATAGGCATTGAGAAGGTCGTAAAGCGAGGCTTCGAACGCGGATTTTTTTTCGACCGGAATATGTTCGGGCGCGCCACGGGCAAACACATCGCGGCCAAGCCGGTTTCTGTTGATCAGCCGGGTCGCTGCCTCGCGCATGGCTTCCAGCCGCTTTAGCCGGAAAGCCAAAGCAGACGCCATCTCCTCGCCGGACGGCCCCTCGTCCTTCGCCTGCTGGGGAATCAGCAGACGCGATTTCAGGAATGCGAGCCAGGCGGCCATCACCAGATAATCGGCGGCAAGCTCCAGCCGGATGCTGCGGGCGCGCTCGATGAAGGCGATATATTGCTCGGCCAGCGCCAGGACCGAAATTCGCGAGAGATCGACGCGCTGGTTACGGGCAAGATGCAGCAGAAGATCCAGCGGACCTTCAAAGCCGGCGATATCGACGACAAGCTCTTCCTCGTGCAGGCCGCGATCGGAGGGCTCGTCCTGCCACAGCGGATCCATCGGCGCTTTTGCGGCCGGTTTCTTCTGCATGTCGCCGGCGTTGCTCACGATACCCCTGCCCCTGAAATCAGCGCATGCCCCTTAAGCGATGGTCAGCATGCCGTTAAACTCGTCGCGCAGCGCTGTCTCGTCCGAAGCGTCGGGCCTGGCAAAACCAGCCTCAACCGCCTGCACACGGCGCAACCGGTCTCCGGCGATAACCGGCACGACCCGCGCGACCTGATCCATTTCATCCATGATGCCATGGCAATGCAACACCAGATCGAGCCCGGCAGCGATAATACCGCGTGCGCGCTCCTCGATATTGCCCGCCAGCGCGTTCATCGAGACGTCATCCGACATCAGCAAGCCGTCAAAACCGATATGGCCGCGAATGACGTCACGGACCACTTTGGCCGAGGTTGTCGCGGGATTGTGCGGATCGATCGCGGTGAACACGATATGGGCGGACATGCCCATCAGCTCGTCCTTCATCGCCACGAAAGGCAGAAAATCGCTCTTCGCCAGCTCTTCGAACGGCACATCGACCACCGGCAGCTTGTGATGCGAATCGACAAACGCCCGGCCATGACCCGGCATATGCTTCATCACCGGCAGCATGCCGCCAGCTTTCAGACCGGCTGCCGCAGCAGCACCGATTTCGGCAACGGCGTGCGGATCATAGCCATAGGCGCGATTGCCGATCACCTCGCTGCTCCCCTCGATCGGCACGTCCAGCACCGGCAGGCAATCGATGGTGATACCCAGCCGCATGAGGTCGAACGCATGCAGGCGCGACATCAGCCAGGCGGCGCGCAGGCCCTGCTCGCGGTCGCGGCGGTAGATTTCGCCGATCGCCGCGCCATTCGGATATTGCTGAACGAGCGGCGGGCGGATGCGCTGGACACGGCCGCCCTCCTGGTCGATCAGCACCGGCGCATCGGGATTGCCGATACTGTCGCGCAGTGACGCCGTCAGATCAGCGATCTGGCTGGCTTCGCCAATATTGCGTCCGAACAGAATGAAGCCCCACGGACGCTCGTCCGCAAAGAAAGCCTTTTCGTCGGGGGTGATGGTCAGGCCTTTGCAGCCTGAAATGAATGCTTTTGATTCGCTCATGCCGCATGATAGCCGCAGCTCTGATGGCGGCGAAAGCCGGTTTCTTGTATTGCCCGACCTTCCACAGCGATTGCCGCTTATGCGGACATGCAAAAGGCGCGGCTGGTGGCCGCGCCCTTCATCGTCTGGCAGTTCAATCCGAGATTATCGTGTGACCAGGCAGCTGCCACCGGCGCTCTTGTACTGGGCGCACATCGCATTGGCGGCATCGCGGGAACCGGCGGGAATGCGGACCCGGTAGTAGGTGCCCTTGCCCGCAATGTCAGCCTTCTTGATATCGACACCCTTGCCGCCGATCACGCTGCCGAATTTGCCCGAAAGCGTCTTGTAGGACGTCTGGGCTTCGGCCTCAGACGGCAGCGACGCGATCTGGATCACATAGGTGCCGGGTGCAATCGAGGCTGTCTCGACCGGCTTTTCCGCAGCGGCAGGCTGGGTTGCGGCGATATCGTTCTTGAATGTATCGACAACCTTCCGCTCGGCCACCGGACGCGTCTGCGGTACCGCTTCGGCACTTGCCACATCCGTCGTCTTGACGGAGCGAACCGGTGCGGTTTCATCGACGGTTGCGGCGGCGGCCTCTGCGAGAGCGCTCTTTTGCCCTTGCTCGGCCAGCTGTTCCACCACCGGCTGCGACCTTGGCGTCGAGGCGGTTTCGATCGGCGCAGCCACGGTCGTCGTCCGGACGACATTGATCTGCGGATCGCCGCTATTGGCAGCCACATTCGTCTGCGGCTCAGGCGCCGGCTCCTCGCGGGCCACCAGCGTACCATCCGGCTTGACGATCATCGTGCGCACCTTGCGGGGCGAGACGGCAGGCGTCTGTTCAGCATCGGCCGTGCTGGCCGTCTGTCCATCCGGCAGGAGACGTTCATCGCCGTCTTCCTCCGCCTGCATCAAACCGGGAAGCTCGTTATCGGCACCGTCTAGCGGCATATTTTCCGGCGTCAGCGTGCGCTGAACCACATCGATCGGCTCCTCGGTCGAGGAGACCAGCGTGCCCTGCTGGGGGGTGGTGTCCTGCGCACCGGCGACACGGTCGTAAACGGCCTTGTCCTGGTTCGGAACAGTCTTGCCGCCCTTTTCCACCGGCACCATCTTCACCGGCGACTTGTCGGCAAGAATGATTTTCGGCTCGCCGCCCGAGAGCGCAGAACCGGTGCCGCCCATGAAGGCATAGACCCCGACGCCGCCGAAGATCGCCAGACCGGCAACGGTCGCGGCCAGCAGCGCCAGGCGCCGCCGTCCCGAGCCCCGGCCCTCGTCGTCATAATCATTGTTGGCGGCATAGCCGGAACCGACGGCCAGGCGGTCGGAAGACGGGTCATTGTCCTGCGGCTGGTTGAGCGAGCGGCGGAAATCCTCTTCCATCGCCTTTTCGAACTCATCGAAATCCTCTTCGACGCGGACATTGGACGCCTGAACCGGAGCCGCCGCCTGTGGAGCATGGGACCCGCGATCGACGCTCTGGGCATTGCGGCCGGGTGCGGCAAACAGCTGGGCCATTTCGGCATCGATGTCGAGATCGTAGTCGGTATGCTGAACGAGCGGACGCTCCTGCTCGACAACGGGCAATTGCGGAACGTTGAGGTCGGTGATCGCCGTCAGTCCCTCTTCCGTTTCCGAAATCATCGACGGATCGAATGCCAGAGCGCTTTCGGGCTCCTCGCGAACCTCTTCCACGGCCTCCGGAACATAGCGCTCCGGTGCGGCAACGGGAATGGCGGCTGCCACGGCCGGTGCCGCAGCAACAGTCTTTACGGGCGCTGCGGCGGTTTGCACGACGGCCGGTATGAGTTCCGGCGCTGCTAATTCTGGCGCCGCAAATTCGGCGACATCAAATTCGGAAGGATCGATATCGAGGTTGATATCGGACAGATCCAGTTCGAACGTGTCGAGATCGAATTCCGGCTCAGCGTTCACAGCCGGCTTCAACGCTTCGGCAGCTTCAACGATCACCGGTTGGACGGCAGCCTCTGCCGGCCGGTAGACGGCCTCAGCGGCAGTCGCCATGACAGGCGTCGCCACGACAGCGGCAGCCAGCGGCGTTGTATAGGCCTTCTGAGAGGACGCGCCACCACTGGAGGCAACTGGGGTCGCGCGGCTGAATGTCGGCGTAAACGGGTAGTTGACCTTGCGCGCGACCTCCGCTGGAGAGGCAACCTTCACCTCGGCTGCGGGCGGGACTGGGAAACGCTCGATATCGGCTAGGAGAGCGTCGATACCATTGGTATCAGCCGGCGAAATGACGACATTGCCGGAGACCGGCGTATCCTGCCATTCCGGCAATTCGGTCTGCATCAGAACGTCTGGCTCGACGGCGGCCTGCGTGGCAGGCGGCGTGTGCACGGGCTCAACCGCAACCGGGGTCTCGATAGTAACAGGGGTCTCGATCACGGGAGAAGCAACGGCCGGTTCAACACCAGCGGGCGCGGCGATATCTGCGATCGCAGCAGCGGAAAAATCCGGCTCCGGCTCGTCATGCGGCGCCCGCACTGCACTCGCTTCTGCATGCGCTGCCTCAACCTGTGCGTCGTCGTAACCGATCGACAGCTCAAGTTCGCGCTCCAGGTCCGTGGCGTCAAAATCGGGCGCAGTCCACTGTTCGACCGCCCAGCCAGCGTCCACTTGCGGGACAGGTTCGGCAATTGGGGCAACCGCGACGTCATGGACGGGGGCGCTTGCCTCGACAGCGATGCTTTCCGCGTAAACTGGCACATCGACAGCAACCGGCGCGATGTTTTCGGCAGGCGTGAAAGCCTCGACACTGGGAGCAGCGATTTCTGCAGCCTGGAATTCTACGACAGGCGGCTCGGCCGGATATTCCGGCGCTGCAGGCTGTTCGTCCTGCGCGGGTGCAAAGGCCAGAGGCGCTTCGACAGCCACAGGCTCGGCAACATGATGCACAAGCTCTTCATGAAGCACGGGCTCTTCATGATGCACGGGCTCTTCGGCCCGAACAGGATCGACGGCATGAACTGCCGGCGCAACCTGCGGCGCATCGTAGAAATCGAATTCGCGCAACAGCTCGTCCTCGAGATCGAGAACCGGCTCCCGGCTCACCATCTCGCGATGCCGTTCGAGTTCCTGCAGCTGCTGGACTGCGGGCCGATTGTCATAGCCGACGATGCGGGCGAGTTCGGCCAATGGATCATCATCCGCCAATACGCCGAAATCCGCAGCCCCGCTTCGTGCCAATTGTTTCTCTGCCATCCGCTCCACTCACAAGTACTAGCCAGTCATTGCCAGTTCATTGTGGGTAAATGGTGACAATACTATCGCATCTCATTGGGTGCAGCGGTACCTGTAATGGACAGGCCCGATTTCAACACCGAGGCGACAGCACGCACCAGCCCAAGTCTGGCAATGGTCAATTCTCCATTTTTATCGTTAACAAAACGTAATTCTGGAGAATCTTTACCTTTATTCCAGTGTGCGTGGAAGGCGCTCGCAAGATCATAGAGGTAAAATGCAATGCGATGAGGCTCCTGGGACAGTGCCGCAGCCTCGATAATACGCGGATATTCTGCCAGCTTGGCAACAAGCTGAAGCTCGTTCGAATCAGAGATGTTGCCTTGAATGGCGCCAGCCAGATCGACGGTATCAAAGTCGATGCCCGGAAACGCCTCGCCCGCCTGCCGGAAAACCGACATGCAGCGCGCATGCGCATATTGTACGTAGAAGACCGGGTTATCCTTCGACTGTTCTGTCACCTTGGCAAAATCGAAGTCCAGCGGCTCGGAACTCTTGCGGTAGATCATCATGAACCGCACCGAATCGCGGCCGACCTCTTCGACGACGTCGCGCAGCGTGACGAAATCGCCCGACCGCTTCGACATCTTCACCGGCTCGCCGTCACGATAGAGCTTCACCAGCTGGCACAGGAGCACCGTCAGCTTCGACGCACCGCCGGAGACCGCCCGCGCAACCGCTTCCAGACGCTTGACGTAGCCGCCGTGGTCGGCGCCGAGAACATAGATCATCTCGTTGAAACCGCGATCGTACTTGTCCTTGAAATAGGCAACGTCGGCGGCGAAATAGGTATAGGCGCCATCCGACTTGATCAGCGGCCGGTCGATATCGTCGCCAACCTCGGTGGAGCGGAACAATGTCTGCTCGCGATCTTCCCAATCTTCCGGCAGCTGGCCCTTCGGCGGCGGCAGCGTGCCCTTGTAGACATGGCCCTTGAAGGTCAGGTCGTTGATGGCGTTGCGAATGCGCGTTGCGCCATCCGCATGCAGCGTGCGCTCGGAGAAGAACACGTCGTGATGAACGTTGAGAGCCGCCAGGTCCTCGCGGATCATGACCATCATCGCGGCGATGGTGCGTTCCTTGACGAGCGGCATCCACTTGTCTTCCGGCATGATGCGCAGGCTTGAGCCGTACTCAGCGACCAGCGCCTCGCCGACCGGCACAAGGTAATCGCCGGGATAGAGCCCTGCCGGGATCTCGCCGATCTTTTCGCCCAGCGCCTCACGGTAGCGCAGAAAGGCCGAGCGGGCGAGCGTATCGATCTGCGAGCCGGCGTCGTTGATGTAATATTCCTTGGTGACCCCGTAGCCTGCAAATTCGAGCAGGTTGGCGAGCGTGTCGCCGACAACGGCGCCACGGCAATGTCCGACATGCATCGGACCGGTCGGATTGGCCGAGACATATTCGACATTGACCTTGCGGCCGGCACCCACGGAGCTCTTGCCGTATTCGGTGCCTTCGGCAACCATGACGGTCAGAAGTTTCTGCCAATAGGCGATCGAAAGCTTGACGTTGATAAAGCCGGGGCCTGCGACAGAAACGCCGGCAACTTCCGGATCTTCCTTCAGCTTGGCAACGATCTGGTCGGCGAGCGCGCGCGGATTGGTGCCGAGCGGCTTGGCCAGGACCATCGCCGCATTGGTCGCGACATCGCCATGGCTCGCGTCGCGCGGTGATTCCACGCTGATTCGGCTGAAATCGAGCTCTGATCGGTTTTCACGCACGATATCAAGTGCTTCGAGCACGTTTTTAATTCTTGATCCGAAGTCAGTGAAAAGATTCATAGCACCCATCCGCTCAGCTGCACCTCAAGGTGCAAGGCCGCGTTCCTATCGTTCACATCAACAGCAGCCCGATATCGCGATGCTGCCGCCAACCGGCGCGGTGACTACCGCAAATCAGGGGTATGGTCAAACAATCGCCTGTGCACGGAGATTGCATAGGTATCGGTCATCCCGGCCAGATAGTCGCCGACATGGCGGGCCTTGGCCGGTTCCGCCATGCCGGGGATCTGGTCGATCCAATAGTGTTTCAGCATTTCGCCGGGATTGGCCATGAAGGCCTTGTAGAGGTCGGTGACAATCAGGGCCGCATCCTTGCGCACCCGCATGACGTCCGGATGGCGATAGATCCGCGTCATCAGCATCTTCTTGATCAACCGGTCGGTCTCGGCCATAGCGGGCGAGAAGGTGGCGATCACCCTGCCCGCGTTGCGCACATCAGCCGCACTCTGCGGCCGGATTTCCTTCAGATTGTCCTGCGCAACCGTGATCACGTCCTCAACCATGGCGGTGATCTGGCGGCGCATGATTTCATGGGTGAAGCGGCTGGCCTCAAGTCCCGGATAACGCTCGCCAACCTCGCGCATCAGCCCGGCCAGGAACGGTATTTCCTCCAGCATCTCGAACTTGAGATAGCCGGAGCGGAGCCCGTCGTCGATATCATGGGTATTATAGGCAATATCGTCGGCAATCGCCGCCACCTGGGCCTCAAGGCTGGCAAAGCTTGCCAGCTCCAGATCGTGGACGGCACAATAATCGAGGATAGGCTGCGGCACGGGACCGCGCGTGCCCTCGCCAGTTGCAGCCACCAGCGGCCCGTTGTGCTTGACCAGCCCTTCCAGGCTCTCCCATGTGAGGTTCAGCCCATCGAATTCGGCATAGCGGCGCTCAAGCTTGGTGACGATGCGCAGCGACTGGGCATTGTGATCGAAGCCGCCATAGGGGGCGAGCATTTCGTGCAGCGCATCCTCGCCGGTATGCCCAAAGGGCGTGTGGCCGAAATCGTGAACCAGGGCGACGCCCTCGGCGAGGTCTTCGTCCAGCCGCATGGCGCGCGCCAGCGCCCGGGCGATCTGCGCCACCTCGATCGTATGCGTGAGGCGCGTGCGGTAGTGATCGCCATCGGCGGCGATGAAGACCTGGGTCTTGTGCTTGAGCCGCCGGAAAGCGGTGGTGTGGACGATACGGTCGCGGTCGCGCTGGAAATCGGATCGCGTCGCGCTGCCGGTTTCAGGATAAAGCCGTCCGCGGCTGGACCAGGGATCCGAGGCGAAAATCGCGCGTTCACCCGCACCGAAACCAAGCGCATGTCTGTCCAATGTCATTTCCCGTTCAGCATCCCATTGACGCGGTATGAAAGCCTTCATACCTATAGTGGGCGCTGCAGGAAAGCACCGAGTGGAAATCGCTCGTGACCTTGAATGAAAACAAGGATTTGCCGCGCAATCGATCCTTCCCGTCCACCGGCACTTTTGGACGACGGGTGATATGAACAGCGAATCTCTCCGGTTCTTGACCCCGGCAGGAGGTAGATATGACGATAGACACCGTAACTCTCTCGGACTCGGCGGCAAAACGCATTGCCGTCATCCTGAAATCCGATGCCGAGAAGAAGGCCATGCGCGTTTCCGTCGAAGGCGGCGGCTGCTCGGGCTTTTCCTACAAGTTCGATCTTGTCGGCGATGCCGATGACGACGACCTTATCCTGGAAAAGGGCGAGGCCAAGGTCCTGATCGACAGCCTGTCTCTGGTCTATATGAGCGGCTCCGAAATCGATTTCGTCGATAACCTGCTCGGCCAATCCTTCCAGATCAAGAACCCGAACGCCGTCGCAAGCTGCGGCTGCGGCACCAGTTTTTCGGTCTGACGGCAGCCTGCCCTTTTAAAGATAGGGCGATCCCAGCCAGAATATTTTGTTGAGCAGGCGCGTGGTGAACGGCTTGGCCCGCAGGTCTGCGAGGGTCACTGGCTCGGCACTGCTCAGCACGGATTGCAACTTGTTGCCGACGGTGCTGGCGAAGCCTGCGTCCAGAACCTCCAGATCGATCTCGAAATTGAGCCGCAGCGAGCGCGGATCGAGGTTGGAGGAGCCGACATAGGCCCAGCGGTCATCGACCGTCATCAGCTTGGAATGATTGAACGCACCGGTGGCGCGCCAGATGCGGCAGCCGCCTTTGAGCGTCTGGTCGAACTGCGCCGTCATCGCCCGGTCCACCAATACCAGATTGTTGACGGCCGGGACGACGATATCGACCTCGACCCCGCGCAGCGATGCCGTGACCAGCGCGCTGATCAATTCCCGGTCCGGCAGGAAATAGGGCGACATGATGCGGATATTGCGTCTGGCGACCGAGAAAGCCCCCATCATCATCTTGTGGTTGGATTCGTTGGCGCGGTCCGGCCCAGACGGCACGGCGCGCATCAGCATGGTTGGCTTTTGCTGGGACGGTGCCGCAGAGATTTTCCATTCCGGCCCATCCAGTGCTTCGCGGCTGGAAAACCGCCAGTCCTCCGACGCCACCTGGAAAAGATCGGCAACGACCGGGCCGGTGACGCGAAAATGCGTGTCGCGCGCCTGCCCTTCACCGGCAAACTCGCCGGTAAAGCCAGAGCGTATGTTCATCCCGCCGGTGAAGGCCACGGCACCATCGACGACGAGGATTTTCCGGTGGGTGCGCAGGTTGGCATAGGGCAGCCGCAGCCCCATGATGATGTTGCCGTTGAAGACCCTGACCGTCACGCCCCCCTGCTGCAGGTAACCGACAATGCTGGGCACCGAATAGCGCGCGCCGACGGCATCGATAAGGACGCGAACGGCAACGCCGCGTTTGGCAGCGGCGATCAGGGCATCGGCAAAGCGCAGGCCAATCGGATCGCGATCGAAAATATAGGTTTCCAGAAGGATGGAGCGCGTTGCGCCGCCGATCTGATCCAGCATCATCGCATAGGCTTTATCGCCGCCTTCCAGCATTACGATGCCGTTGCCGCCGCACATGCGATGCCGGCTGACGCGATCCCCAAGCAGTTTCATCGCGCCGAATCGCTGCCCGAACCGCTCGGCAACCACGGTGCTCGAAATATCGAATTTTTCCATGGCATCCGGCCCGCGTTCGCGAAACAGCGACCGCTGCTGTCCGATCGACGAGCGGCGGATGCGATTAATGCCGGCAACCGCGTAGATCAGCGCACCGATGACGGGCGACAGAAGAATGACACCCACCCAGCCAAGCGCCGAGCGTACCTCGTCCTTGGTCATCGCCGCGTGAATGGCGGCGGGAACGCCAAGGATGATGGAGAGCGCCGCCAGGATATGCGGCCAATAGGTTGTCAAAAGATCGATCATGCACGGAACTATAACGGGCCGCGATCAGGAAGCAATTCACCTGCCGTCCACACGTCTTTGTCTGCACCGGGTTTGTGAAAAGGGTGCGGTGGCGCTAAAAGAAAGACAGGCCGCTGCGCCGCCAGCCAAAAGGACGTGATTGCATGAAAATCGTTACCTGGAACATCAACGGCGTTCGGGCCCGCATCGACGTTCTCGTGGCCTGGCTGAAGGAATCGCAGCCCGATATCGTTTGCCTCCAGGAAATCAAGACGATGGACGAAGGCTTTCCGCGCGCCGAGATCGAGGCGCTTGGTTATCACGTCGAAACACATGGGCAAAAGGGTTTCAACGGCGTCGCCATCCTGTCGAAGCTGAAGCCCGACGAAATCAATCGCGGCCTGCCCGGCGGCGATGCAGACGAGCAGTCCCGCTTCATCGAGGGGGTCTTTTCCGTCGAAGGCGGTGCCATCCGCGTCTGCTCGCTCTATCTGCCCAATGGTAACCCGGTCGAAACGGAGAAATTTCTCTATAAGCTGTCCTGGATGGACCGCCTCAACGCCTTTGCTGAGAGCCGCCTTGCCCTGGAGGAGCCGCTTATACTGGCCGGCGACTACAATGTCATTGCCGAGCCGCATGATTGCTGGGACGTCAAGGTCTGGCAGAATGACGCCCTGTATCAGCCGCGCACGCGCCAGGCTTTCCGCCGGCTTGAAAACCTGGGCTTTACCGATGCCGTCCGTTCAACCACGGATGCAGCACCACTTTATACATTCTGGGATTATCAGGCCGGTTGCTGGCCGAAGAATTTCGGAATCCGGATCGATCACCTGATGCTGTCGCCGGAAGCGGCCGACCGGCTGGTCTCGACCGATATCGAAAAGCACGTGCGCGCCTGGGAAAAGCCGTCCGATCACGTGCCGGTGGCAGCCCAGTTCAATTTTGCGGCTTGAAAGAATGAACGAAAGGGCCTGACGGCTCAGTCGCTATCGCTGTCCAGATGAATGCTGTGGGACATGGCGACGGCCTTGCGGCGGTCGTCTTCACCGGCAATCGAAAAGGCCTGCTCCTGCAGCGACTGCAGCCATGGCCGTTCCTTCGGCGTACACTGGTCCAGTGCTGCCGTCATATAGGCCAGCCCACGCGCTGTCTGGCCTTCCTGGAAGATCACATTGCCGAACACGCCCATGGCACCGGCGTGGCCATTCTTGCGGGCGCGGTTCAGCCATTTCTTGGCCTGTTGCACATTGACGCTGCCGCCATCGCCGGAGAGAAGCATCTTGGCCAGCTGAAACTGCGCCTCGGGAACACCGAAGGTGGAGGCGGCCTGGAAATAGAGCTGACGGGCCTGGCTGAGGTCGCTCTTGACGGGGCTGTCGGGAATGCCGCGGCGATAATAGCCTGCCAGCGAAATCAGCGCATTGACGAAATAGCCGGTATCCTCAGAGCCGGGCTCCACACCCTTCTCCGCAATCTCGTTATAGATCTTGAAAGCTTCCAGGTCGTTTTCCGCCACGCCGTCGCCATAGGCGTACATGTTGGCCAGTGCCCAGCGCGAACCCGTATGGCCCTGTTCGGCGGCATAGCGGTAGGCTTCGACTGCCTCGTCCTTGCGGCCATTCTTATAGGCGGAAAAACCGAACTTGAAGAGAGCGAACGGTCCCGATTCCTTGGTGACGCCGGCATTGGGATCAAAAGCGTAGGCCATGCGGTGCTCAGCGGACAGTGCAAGCGCCACACTCAGAACAAGAAACGTCAACGACCGGTAACCGCGTATCAGCATGATAGTCTATTTCTTCCGTTCGAAACCAAGAGCCGACCCATAAAAGTTCCCAATGAGCCCCTGTCGAAAGCGCTGTTCACACCCGCATTTTCCAAACAGTAGCCAATGTTTCCGGCAAGAGTGCGGCCTGCCCCGGCTGCACCATCCACCTCACCCATGCCGCACACGTCAACCCGCTCCGAAAAGCTGCCTTGAAGCCTCGTAACATGATGGGAGATTTGAACTTTCTCGAAAACGCTGTGACTCATCTTTCCCCAAATGCCGCATGCTCAAAACTTACCGGCATCTTTGTCAAGTCCATCGGTGCTCCCAGTTTGTGGCGGGAAATAGACACAATCGCCTGCCAGCCAGCTGCTGCGAAGTATAGAAACAATGTGTTGCTGAATCGTCACAAAACGTGATGCCTCATGACCAGAAATTTCCGCTGCCGGCATTGAAATAAATTGCCGCAGAACCATGACCAAGACGCGTTTTTTGCCGTCGATCTCGTTCATCTGCAAAATTCAGTGGTCATGAAATTGGAGACAATTTGCCCCTGCCCGGCCTGCACATACAAAAATGGCCCGATGCGAACACCGGGCCATTGTTTTTACTGCGTCCTCAAATATCAGAACTTGACCTTCAGAGACGTCGAAATCGCGGTGACGATATCGGTGCCGAAATCGTATGCAACGTCTTCGCCGACGGAGCTGCCGCTCGTCAGCACACCGACAGCGCCGGCAAGCCGCAGCTCGACATTTTCAGTCGGCGAATAGGAAACGCCGGTGCCGAGCGTCCAGGTGTCGGACTGGTTGCCGTAGCCATGGCTGGTACCGCGGTCCCAGGTCAGGCTGGCCGCACCGCTCCACTGATCGTTGAACTTATGGCCAACGCCGCCGGACACTGTCCAGCCATCCCGATAAAGAAGAGTGAGGTTGGTCGGAAGGTTACGGGGATCCAGCGTGCTGTTCGGATTGATCTGGATGACCTGGAGCTGGCTCCAGTCCGTCCACTTGATCGATCCGAAGACGAGCCAACCGGGTGCGACGCCGGACTGAACCTTCAGTTCCAGAGAGTCCGGCATGGAGGCGAAGCTGGAGACGTCGTACTTCGTGCCCGGAACAAAACCGCCAACGCCGTTCGGAAGCAGAACCTTGGTCAGGTCGATCTTGCCGCCCAGATTGTCGAGATCCACGGCGCTGTTGTAGACAAGGCTGGCGCGGAACGCATATTCAGGGATTTCGTAGGCCGCGCCTGCGCGCCAGCCCCAGCCGCTGCCGTCCAGGTCGAGGCGGCCAACGCCGTCAAATCCCGGAGCGAGAACCGGCGTCACGAGACGTTCCTTGAAGCCACCGACTTCCTGATAGAAGCCACCGCCGATGATGCGTAACTGGCCCTGGCCGACATCCCACTTGTAGGAGCAGGTCGCAGCGTAGTTGTCGCTTTCGATCTTTGTTTCGATATTGTCGTTGGCGCCCATCCAGTTGGCGCCAGGCTTCGTGTGCGCACCCCAGGGCTGGGAATAATCAGCCATACAATCGACGCTGTCACCGAAGCCGGCCTTCACGCCGATGCGCGGCACCCAATAGCCTTCGGTATCCCTGACGCCATCGGTTCGGCCGCCGCCAATGCCGTTCGAACCAATACCGTCTGTCGGATCAACATCCACCACATTGTCGAGTTCGCGCTGCGGATTGACATAGGTTGCCGCAGCTTCCGCCGCATAGGTCGATGGATCGAACAAAAGGTCGATATTGTAGCCGCCGCGCTCAAGACCGCCGGCATGTGCTGCCGTGCTGGTCAACAGCACTGCAACCGCTGCCGTCATCGCCGCCTTGATTTTGAAGTCAATCATCCGTTTCCCCCCTGAATTCAGATCTTTGGCCGGCGCGGACGCCGACCTGTTGAAGGAACTATCGACTGCGAAGGGCGAAAGGCAAATCCCTAAATTTCGCAACCGGACACATCAGCGCACTAAAAATTTACGTAAGAAAATCCAGCGTCGCGTCAAAATGAGAAAATTGGGTAAATAATTTCGCCATCGCGTCAATAAAATGCCTGAGGAGGAATAATCCTCCATAAATTTCGGCGTGTGTTACTTCGACACAACAATGCCATTTTTTGGACGATAGGCGCAGCTCGATTGGGATATTGAGCCAGCGGGGGCAGATCGACCCATTTCGAGCGTTTTCGGGAAGTCTCACGAGAATCACATAAAACGGAAAAAGGCGGTCGAAACCGCCTTTTTTGATCATTTCATCCCAAATTTATCCAGGCTGGGCATGGCCCGCCATGGCCCATCTCCGCCTCAACCGGCGTCGGCGACCCTTGCCAGCGCCACGGCGAGAGACGTCTTCTGGCTGTCGAGTTCCGCCAGGCGTTCCCGCTCCGCTTCGACCACGTCGGGACGTGCATTGGCGACGAACTTCTCGTTCGACAGTTTGCCGAGGATGCGTTCGCGTTCCTGCTCAACCTTGCCGACGGCTTTTTCCAGCCGGGTCCTTTCAGCGCTCAAATCGATCAGGCTGCCGAGCGGCAGGCAGACCGTTGCTTCGCCGATGACGATCTGCGCACTGCCCTTGGGGGCCGAGGCTGCCAGATCGATCGCATCGACACGCGCCAGACGGCGGATGGCGGCCGCGTGGCGTTCCAGGCGTTCCTTGGTCGCAAGGCTTGATTCCACCACGACCAGCGGCGCAATGGCAGCCGGCGGAACGTTCATTTCCGAGCGGACCGAGCGGATGCCCGACACGAGATCGATCAGCCAGTTGATTTCACCGGCGGCAGCATCATCCGCATAGGATGCGGCAGGCCAGTCCGCGTGGCACAGAAGGCCATCGCGTACCGCGCCCTCGCCTGCTGTCTGCGCCCACAATTCCTCCGTCATGAACGGCATGAACGGATGCAGGAGCTTATAGGTCTCGTCGAGAATATAGGCGACGCAAGCCCGCGATTCCGCCTTTCCGGCCTCATCCTCGCCGCCGAAGACAGGCTTCAGCAGTTCTAGGTACCAGTCGCAGACCTGGTTCCAGACGAAACGGTAGAGGCTGCCAGCGGCATCGTTGAAGCGGTAGTTCTCGATCGCCTCGGTGACGTCGCGGATCGTGCGCGAGAGTTCGGTGAGGATCCAGCGGTTGATCGTCAGCGAGCAGGTTTCGGGCACGAATTTCGGATCGTTGGCAACGCCGTTCATTCCTGCAAAGCGTGTCGCATTCCAGAGCTTCGTTCCGAAATTGCGATAGCCGGCAATGCGGGCGGGGTCGAGTTTCACGTCGCGGCCCTGCGCTGCCATGATCGCCAGCGTGAACCGCAGCGAATCGGCGCCATACTCGTCGATCAGGTCGAGCGGATCGATGACGTTGCCCTTCGACTTCGACATTTTCGCGCCGTTCTTGTCGCGAACCAGGGCGTGGATATAGACGGTATGGAAGGGTTCTACCGGATTTCCGGCATCATCCTTCATGAAATGCAAGCCCATCTGCATCATCCGGACGACCCAGAACGGAATGATGTCGAAGCCGGTGACGAGCACGTTGGTCGGATAATATCTTTCCAGTTCCGGCGTCTTGTCCGGCCAGCCCAGCGTCGAGAATGGCCAGAGTGCGGACGAAAACCATGTGTCGAGCACATCTTCGTCGCGCGTCAGGATTTCGCCCGGCCTGAAATTCTCCAGCAGATCCTCGACATAGGCCTTCATCGGCCCTTCATGCGAGAGGTAATGCTGAATGGCGGCGTGCAGCGCCTCTTCTTCGCTCTTTTCAACGAAGACCTGACCATCCGGGCCGTACCAGGCGGGGATCTGATGTCCCCACCAGAGCTGGCGGGAAATGCACCACGGCTCGATATTTTCCAGCCATTGGAAGTAGGTCTTTTCCCAGCTCTTCGGAACGAACTGCGTGCGGCCTTCCCGGACGGACGCGATCGCGGGCTTGGCCAGCGTCTTGTTATCCACCCACCATTGTTCGGTCAGGCGCGGCTCGATCGGCACGCCACCGCGATCACCGTGCGGGACGGTGTGCTGGTGCGGTTCGATCTTGTCGAGGAGGCCGCGTTCCTCGAACATCGTGACGATCGCCTTGCGCGCCGCAAAGCGCTCCACGCCGTCGAGCGCCGAGACCAGTGCCTCCAGCGCATCTGTTGCCGGAAGGCCTTCGAGGAACTCCTCGTTGCCGGCAAGCGTCAGATGGCCCTCGATGGTGAGGATATTGACCTGGCGCAGATGATGGCGCCGTCCGACCTCGAAGTCGTTGAAATCATGCGCCGGCGTCATCTTGACCGCGCCGGTTCCAGCTGCCGGATCCGGATATTCGTCGGCGACGATCGGAATGAGGCGGCCGACCAAAGGCAGCACGACATGTTTGCCAACGATCGCCTTGTAACGCTCGTCATCGGGATGAACGGCAATGCCAGTATCGCCCAGCATGGTTTCCGGACGGGTGGTCGCCACAACGAGATAATCGCGCGTTTCCCAATCCGTCGGCTTGCCGTCCTCGTCGAACGCAACCGGGTGCTGATAGGTGACGCCGTCTTCCAGCGGATAACGCAGATGCCAGAGGCTGCCCTTCACCTCGACCTGCTCGACCTCCATGTCGGAGATCGCGGTCAACAGCTTCGGATCCCAGTTGACCAGGCGCTTGTCCTTGTAGATCAGGCCATCCTTGTAGAGCGAAACGAAGACTTCGAGGACGGCCTTCGAGAGCCCCTCGTCCATGGTGAAGCGTTCGCGCGACCAGTCGCAGGACGCGCCGAGACGCTTCAGCTGGTTGAAGATCAGGCCGCCGGATTCGGCCTTCCACTCCCAGACCTTATCGATGAACGCCTCGCGGCCCATCTCGCGGCGATGCAGCTGCTGTTCCATCAGCTTGCGCTCGACGACCATCTGCGTGGCAATGCCGGCATGGTCCATGCCGGGCTGCCAGAGCACGTCCTTGCCGCGCATGCGCTCGAAGCGGACCATGATGTCCTGCAGCGTATTGTTCAGCGCATGGCCCATATGCAGCGAGCCCGTCACATTCGGCGGCGGGATGACGACGCAGAAGCTTTCCGCACCCGGTTTTGCCCCAGCACCTGCACGGAAGGCGTCCTCGTCATCCCAAATCTTGGCGATGCGCGGTTCGACAGCGGCGGAATCATAGGTTTTTTCGAGCATTTTGAAGCCAAACTTGCTGATTGATATCGGTGGTTTGTAAATCGGAACGGGGCATTGCTGTCAACAATAACAGCAAAAAAGCCGCCAGTGTGATCGCTGGCGGCTTTGGAAGAGAGAAATGCGGGGGCTAGCGCCGTGGACCGCGCGCAACGCGCTCGATTTCCTCACGCACGAGCCGTTCGACGAGTGTTGGCAGATTGTCGTCGAGCCATTCGTGCAGCATCGGGCGCAGCATGTCTTCGGCGATCTCATCGAACGAGCGGCGCGAACTGCTGTCCACAGCCAGGGCCAGATCGCCAAAGGAGCGCGCGACCTGTTCGCTGACGGCTGGCGACACCAAAGCTGCCACATCCTTTTCACTGATGATGGACAGAGGCTGGCGTTGCACTGTGGCTTCCTCAATCGGAGCTACAGACGGTTCGACAGTCTCAGTGCGCAGTTCCGGAGCGGCAACAGGTTGCGCCACGGAAGCTGCCGGCGCCGGTGCGGCTTCCTGCGTGCTTTCGACATGCAGAGGCGAAGACGTCGGCGCCATCCGCGCGGTGACCATCGGGTTGTCGGATTTCGCCCGGGATGCGGCAGCCTGGTTTTCCGCATCGCGCAATGGTGCCGAATGCCGCTCCGAGGCAGCGCGGACGCGGGCTGCGACATCGGCAAGCGACATAGGCGGCGGCGACACGGGCTGCGAGGTCATGGACGGCGGGGTGATGGACGGCGGGGTGATGGACGGCGGGGTCAAAGCCGGCTTGGCGTCCTCGACGCTGCGCGACTGCGCTTCCGGCAATTGCGGCTCCAGCATCTGGGCCTCCCGCAAAGCAGGATCCATGGGCGCAAAATTCTTCTGCTCCCCGGCTTCAAATTCCTGTGCGAGAACCTCGTCGTCGATCGTCAGATGAATATCTTCGCCGGAATCATCATCGTCATAGCCGCGATAGGCATTGTTCGAAGCCGGGCCGAGATCGTTGGCGGGGAAGCCGGGAATGCCGGGTTCGTTGCTTTCGATGATCTTGCGGATGGACGCCAGGATTTCGTCCATCGAAGGTTCACGCGCTACATTGGGCTGTGCCATCATTATCCCCGTTTCTGCGTCGCGCCGGATCGATACATGGCCGCGCCGTCATTGCGGCGGACTGTATGCGAGTTCGGCGCCGAACAAAACGCTGCGAATCATATAGCTGGAATCTTGCACAGATTTGTTGGCGGCGTCACCCGCCTCATGTCCACGGCAAAGCGACGCGCGCGCACTTGCCGGGAGCGATCGACAGAAATGTGACAGGGATGACGTTCAGCGGCCATCGACGGTTCGAAGGCCGAACCACTTGTCCTTGACGGCCTCGTAATGTTCCTCGGCGCGGTACTCCGCCACTTGCAGGCCCTGGCTCTGGATGGTCAGGCGCCCCATGGATGCCAGCAGCGAATAGCTGGCAACGACGGCATTGCGCTGCGACGTCACCAGGCTTTCTTCGGCAACCAGTACGCTTTGCTGCGCATCGAGCACATCGAGCGTGGTGCGCTGGCCAACCTTGCGCTCCTCGATCACGCCCGCCAAGGCCTGGTTTGCGGCGCTGACCTGGGCCTTGTTGGCTGATGTCGTCGCACGCGCTGCCTCAAACTGGGCATGGGCCGTGATGATCGTCTGCTGCACCTCGGCGCGGGCCGAATCGACCAGGATGCGCTGCTGGCCCATTCTTTCCTTCGCCTGGCGGATCTGCCCGTATTCGGCACCCCCCTGATAGAGCGGCACTTCAAGCCGGGCGGTAATGGACGCGTTGGAACTATCGCCGCTATTGGTGCGATCGGTCGTGTTGCGCGATACCGAACCCTGCACCACCACGCCAGGCAGCATGGTGCCTTCGGCGGATTTCACCCGGTATCCGGCGGCATCGACATTATATTCAGCGGCGGCAATCGTCGGATGATCGCGCAACCCTGCAGCGACAGCCTGATCCAGGCTTTTCGGCAGTGCCTTCGATGCCGGCACCGGCTGCTTGATGCCCTTCGGGGCATCGCCGACGATCTGGACATAGACGGCTTCGCTCTGTTTCAACTGCGCGACGGCATTGACGAGAATGGCCTTCGCGCCTGCCAGCTCCGCCTCTGCCTGGCTGACATCGGTGCGGGTGCCCTCGCCCACATCCAGCCGCGACTTGGCGGCACTCAGCTGTTCCCTGAGAAAGGCCAGGTTCTGCTTGCGGATCGCCACGATCCGTTGATCGCGGGCAATGTTGGCATAGGACTGGGCGGCGGCGAGAAGGATGGAAATCTCGTTCGCCTTCAATGTTTCGCGGCTTGAAAAGACATTGGCCTCGGCAGCCCGCACATTGTTTAGCGTCTGGAAGCCATCAAAGATCTGCTGGGTGATGGTGATGCTGGCAGATCCATTGGTATAGTCCTGGCTGACAAGCGGCGTTCCCGGTCCAAATCCCTCGTCCCCCAGCCGTGTCGCCGATCCGGTGATGGCGGCGGAGATCTGCGGCCTGTAGCCGGCCTTGGCAATCGGCACGCCCTCATCGGTGGCGCGAAGCCCGGCACGCACGGCGTTCAAATCCGGATTGTTCTGATAGGCCTTTGCCATTGCGGCTGAAATGGTTTCCGCAAGAACGGTCTGTGGGCAAAGCCACACGGCGGAGGAAAGGGCGGCCGCCAAAGCCGTTTTACGAAAAATCGACACGCATATCACTCCAAAAACAAAGGCCGGCAGGGCACATCCTCATTGCGAAACGCGGCGCCCCGGCGATGCCGGACCTGTTCGTCGCGTGTTGTCCGGTCCCGATATCGAGGAAAAATGGTCAAAATGTCGCCAAGCGCAATCTTTATATTATTTTTAACTAATATTTAATCAATGGATTGGCAAATCATCGTTTTGCCAATCCCCTATCCACAAAAGATGTATCGGTGCTCAACCGTTAAAAGACGAATTCGCGTGCCAGACGGAAGCCCGGCAACGGCTTGACGGCGGTGTTGAACGCCAGGCGCTCGGATGTCCGGCCATTTTCGCGCAGGAAAAGTTGCGCTCTCGAGGCATTGCCAAAGCCAACCACGGCAACCAGGCGGCCACCGTCGCTCAACTGCGAGAGCAAACCATCCGGTACGGTCTCCACAGAGCCATGAACGAAGATCACGTCATAGGGCGCACCCGCCGCATGACCCTTTTCGAGATCGCCGGTCACCACCTTGACATTCGCATGCCCAAGCCGGCCAAGAGTGGCCGTCGCCTCCGACGCCAGGGTTTCGTCGCTCTCAAGGGCCACGACGGACGCCGCCAGTTCCGACAGGATCGCCGAAGCGTAACCGGTGCCGCAGCCGATTTCGAGAACCGTGTCGTCCTTGGAAATTTCGGCCAGCTGAAGAAGCTTGGCCAGCGGCGATGGCTCCATCAGGTAGCGCCGGCCACCGGCACCATTGGCAGCCAGCTCGATATCGCTGTCGATATAGGCGAGAGGCTTCAATGCGGCAGGAACGAATTCTTCTCTGGGGACCGACAGGAATGCCGCGAGAACGGGGTGCGACGTCACGTCCGTCGTGCGGATCTGGTTGTCGACCATCTTGATGCGTGCTGCTTCGAAATTCATCTTGCCTGACCTCGTAATCCGGATCGTCTTCCGGCGTGTGCGCGCTTTTGGCTTACGCAGATAAAACAACCGGTGGCGCTTGAGCCGACCGGGCATGGCCACGCTCATAAATCCGCGCATCCGCCGTTTCAAGCTATGGAATGCAGTTCTTGCAAAAAAGCAAGCTTCGCAAAAGCCGGTCAACATATTCTGCTCTTCTAATGGGCAGCAAGTTTGGGCAGATTCGCTGTATCGGCGCGAATCACCGGAAGAGGAGATTTACAAAGTGGCAGGACGTTTCCATCATCCAGGCCGCCTCGCGCCCGGGCTTGTCTGTCTCTCAGCCGGCGTGCTGCTTTCCACATTGAGCGCGAGCCATGCGGTGGCGGCCGAAACGGTTTTCGACGAGCTGCGCTTTGGGGCAAGCGGATCGATCAATACGGGCAATTCCCGCGAATCCGGTCTTTTCCCGTCCGCCACCATCTTCTTCGATCCACTGTCGAGCGGCACGGCCACGACATGGCAGCAAAGCATTCTGGAGCCAAGGATCTATCTCGGCGCCTCCGCCGGGACCGGCTCCGGGGTGGATCAGGTGTTTGGCGGCTTTAGCTGGACGGCCGATATCACCAGCCGCCTGTTCGTCGAGCTCGGACTTGGGGGAACCGTTCATAACGGCAAGCTCGATGGGGGCAGCGGCAAAGGGCCGGAACTGGGCTGCCGCCTGCTCTTTCGCGAACAGGTCGCAGTCGGCTATCGCGTCACCGGCAATTGGCAAATCCTGGCGACCGCCGACCATTCGTCGCATGCCAATCTCTGCGACGGCCCGAACAATGGCCTCAGCCATGCCGGCCTCGCCATCGGCTACAAGTTCTAAGCCGACGGCGTCTTAACCTGAGCTAGCGCTCTAGCCGGCAGGTGCGGCTTCCAGGCCAACCAAGCCGATCTTGGTATAGCCGGCCCGCTGGATGAGGTTCATCACCGTCATCAGCTCACCGTAGTCGACAGCCTTGTCGGCGCGCAGAAGAATCCGCGTTTCCATATTGCCCTCGGTCATACCGTTCAGCTCGGCAACGAAACCGTCGCGATTGATCTCGTTGTTGCCGAGTGCCAATGACAGATCCGCCTTCAGCGTCACGAAGACCGGCTTGTCTTCGCGTTTTACCGGAGCGGCTGCCGATTGCGGCAGATCGACCTTCATATCGACGGTGGCGAGCGGTGCTGCCACCATGAAGATGATCAGAAGAACGAGCATGACGTCGATGAAGGGCGTGACGTTGATTTCGCTGTTTTCTTCGAGATCGCCGCCACCCTCGCTGATTTTGCTGGCCATGGTCTTATCCGATCCGCGCTATGCCGGCTTCCGAATGCACATGGCCTTCAGCCTTGCGCGGCGCCAGACGGCGTGCCTGACGGAAATCGAGATCGCGGCTGACCAGACGCTCCGTCGCAGCCGAGGCATCGGCCAGGATCAGGCGGTAACCGCTGATCGAGCGGGCGAAATAGTTGTAGATGACGACGGCCGGGATGGCCGCAACGAGGCCGATGGCGGTTGCCAGCAGCGCTTCGGCGATACCGGGCGCCACGATCGCAAGATTGGTCGTCTGCGCCTTGCTGATGCCGATGAACGAATTCATGATGCCCCAGACTGTACCGAACAGGCCGACGAACGGCGAAATCGATCCGATCGTCGCCAGAATGCCGGTTCCGGTGGCGATGCGCTTGCCCGCCCCTGCCTCGATGCGGGAGAGCTGGGATGCGACGCGCTCCTTGACCCCTTGCGTCGAGACGATGTCGAGAATGGCTTCCGACTTCGACAATTCATCGTTTGCGGCGGCAATCATCTGCGCCGCCGGGCCTTTTTTCGCCGTCAACATCTCGCGGGCGTCGCGAAGGACAACGGCATCCGACAGGATACGCACCGCACGCTTGGCGCTGCGCTTGGCGGCGGCAAGCTCGAAAGATTTGGCAAACAGGATCGCCCAGGTGGCAACGGATGCGAGCGCCAGAGCGGTCATTACGGCTTTGACGATAATATCGGCGGCCATGAACATGCCAAGCGGCGACAGATCGTGCGGCAGAACCGGGTTTGGCGACGTTGCCTGCGCCTCGTCCGTTGCTGTCCCGGCGGCAGGTGCCGTCTGATCATCGGCAGGCGCTGCGGGCGTTGCATCATCTGCTGGCGTAACCGGCAAAGCACCGGCCTGCGGCGTCACATCGGCCGGCTGCTGTGCCACTGGTGCCGGCTGCTGCGTCTCAGTGACGGCAGGAGCCTGGGTTTCCTGAGCGCGGAGCGTTCCGGAATTTAAGACCGTCAGCAGCACGGCCGCCAGCATCATCCATTTCTGCATTGCAGGGTTCGGCATGACCTATCCTTACCTCGTTTTCGCCCGCCAACCCCTTGGGAGGACAAGATGGCGGGAGCACGTAAAACATCATTTGACGACGGCGCCGAACGCGCCTGCATCCATCGCGGCTTCATATGACATACTATGGACGAAAGACAAGTATTTGTGGAGTAGTTTAATCAAGAATAACAATCCTGTGAGATTCTCGAGCTTTCATTCGACCAGTTCTCCCGCATCAAACTGGCCGCTGCGCCAATCATACGTCCTGTGCTGCGCCCAGGGACGTTGCAATTGCGCTTGTGCAAACACCACTCGCATCGCCGCCCGGCCATCTGCCTTGTCCGCCGTTCCCGCACCTGTGCCATAAATCTCCACGGCTCCCGTGCGGCGGAGACTCTGGCCGCTAAACAGCAGCGCGCCCGACCGGCAGGTGCGAAAACGCAGCATGGCCGGCGTCACGACGATATCCGCCTCGTCGCAGGCAACGCCGATGAACCGCGCATCATCGACGGTGACAATCCGCCATCCCTGCGCTGCCGTTCCCGCGCACCACTGCTTTGCGACACAGAGAAAACGGCCGGGCGCAGCATTGGCCAAAAGCGTGCGGATGACGTTTCGCGCCGCATCCCTGTCGATCGGCGGCTTGGTTGCGCGTGTTTCTGTGGGTTCTTCACCGCTTGCCGCTTCGGCTGCATCGACGATTGCCAGTTCCGGCTTCTGCTGCGGCCCTCGATGATCCTCCAGCCGCAAAGCGCGCTGCCACTGTGAAAACACGAAATCCGGTGGCTTTGTCCGGTTGCTGGAAGCCTGCGCCTGCCGGATCATCGCGACCAGACGGCCGTCTTCAGCGATCACCATATCCGGTTGCTCCATTCCGCTCAAAGAGACCACCACAAGACCGGCTGCCACGATCATCAGGCCGGATATGGCCAGCCATGTGCGAAACAGGCAGGCGAGAGCGCCACCCGCGGCAATCAGCAGGAAGGCCTGTTGCGGAATGCGGCCCGTCGTCACCTCACCGCCCCATGACGCCACCATCTGCGCAATGGAGATCATCCAATCCAGACCCTGCCCCATGACCAGCAAGGGATAGCGATCGAGTCCAAACGGCATCAACAGCATGGCCAGCAAGCCGAAGGGCATGACGAAGATGCTGATGATCGGCATGGCCAGCAGATTGCCAACCAGGCCATAGGCGGCCAGCCGGTGGAAATGGCCGGCGGAGTAGATCATCGTCGACAGGCCGCCGATCAGCGAACTGAGCAACAGGCCGGCAAAGAACCCGCCGGCGGCCTTCAAGGGACCGGTCCAGCGGTTTGCGGCACGGGTTGCTGGAAGACTTTCGCGGCCCGGCCGCTCGCGCCAAAAGGCGTAGCCCGCAACCAGCGCCACGGTCGCGGCAAAGGACATCTGGAAACCCGGCCCCGTGATGGCGGAGGGTGTGACGGCCAGGATGATTAATGCCGACAGGGCCACATTGCGCAGGCTGATCGACGGCCTGTCGAAGAAGACGGCAATCAGCATGATGGAAATCATGATCCAGGAGCGCACCGCCGAAACCGCACCGCCCGAGATGAGGATATAGGCAAACACCATGATCAGCGCCCCGCCAGCGGCGAGTTTCTTGATCGCAAACCGGTGCGCCAGCCCCGGAACGAGGCTGAGCAGCGTGCGCGCGCCGATCAAGAAGGTTCCGGCGGCCAGCACCATGTTCAAGCCGGAGATCGCCAGCACATGTGCAAGTCCCGCCTCGCGCAGCGCCTCGATCGTCGGCCGCCCGATGGCGCGTTCTTCGGCTGTGACAAGTGCGGCAGCGATCGCGCCGGCGTCGCCGCCGATCGTGCCGCGAATGCGTGCGCCAACTGCTTCGCGCCATCGGGCAATCGTTTCCCCAATACCGGCACGCCAGGTGGCAATCCCGCTTATGCCGGTGCCTTCGCTGCCCGGTACAGAGCGCGGTTTCCCATAGAAATATCCGACGGCGCCAATACCCCGGAAATAGCTGTCAAAGGCGAAATCGTTGAGACCTGGAAGTGCCGCACCTGAAGGCGGCGACAAACGCGCCCTGCCCTCGATACCGCCGCCAATGTTGACCGGTGTTTCCCGGCTGCGGGACAAGAGCGTGATCCTTAAGGGCGGACGTCCCAATTGCGGGTCCGACGTCTTCGCAAGTGCCACTGTATATCGCCAATAGCCGCGATCAGTGGTTTCGCGCGCAGTCACCGTTCCGCGCACCCATGTCGTCACCGGCGTGTCGAGCACCACGGTCCCCAGCCGCGCCGTCTCCCATGCGGCAAGCGCCATGCCCGTGGTCACCAAGGCGGCAATCAGGATGCCCGTGCGCCAAAAGCCCGGGCGGTGCCGGAGTGCGAAAAATGCCATGCCGAAAACGCACATCAGCAGTGCAAGTTTAAGAGGGCCCGGCGTCTGCGGCAGCCAAAACCACACAAGTGCGCCTGAACCGACAAAGACGGGAACGAACAGAAAGGCATGTCCAAAGGCCAGTTCTTCAGCGACCGCACGTTTAAATTGCACATGCCGGTATAGAGGTCGAATGCCTCCCTTTGCCGCGATCAGATGGGCAAGAGACCCATGCCACGCCCGGTTCTGCGGCTGTTGCGGGATGACATCAGCACGCTGCGAACTGCGCGTGCGGGCATGGGTGAGCATGCTGTCAAACGGCGCGCGTGGCGCCAGATCCTGCTCCTGCCCCTGCGCCATGGATGCTGCTCCAGCCGCCGCCATCTCGCCACATTGTGCAACCGTAAAAAATGAAATGCAACCTTGAATATTATTGCATAAAAAACTTGCAGAAGTTTCCGGGGTGATGGAACCGGGTCTTTGGCCGAACGATTATGTCATTGGACATATGGCCCGAACGTGCAATTATTGCGTCGCCATATGCCTATTTTTGCATCGCACAATTTGCCTTTCGTTGAACTTGGCAGCCGTGAGTAAATCGGATAGCACATGGTCGGCGTTAATATCTGCGGCATAATTGTGTGCCAATTTGCTGCAAACGGAGGATCCCCCATGACAGGAAAAAGCGCAGTCGTAACCGTGGACGACAAGACGGTGGAATTGCCGGTACGATCGGGGTCGATCGGTCCGGATGTGGTCGATATCGGCACGCTCTACAAGCAGACCGGCCAGTTCACCTACGATCCCGGCTTCACATCGACCGCATCATGCGAATCCAAGATCACCTATATCGATGGCGACCAGGGCATCCTCCTGCATCGCGGTTATCCGATCGAACAGCTCGCTGAACACGGCGATTTCCTCGAAGTCTGCTACCTGCTGCTTTACGGCGAACTGCCGACGGCAGCCCAGAAGAAGGACTTCGACTACCGCGTCACGCACCACACCATGGTGCACGAGCAGATGTCGCGCTTCTTCACCGGCTTCCGCCGCGATGCGCATCCGATGGCCGTTATGTGCGGCTGTGTCGGCGCACTGTCCGCTTTCTATCATGACTCGACCGACATCACCGATCCGCACCAGCGCATGGTTGCAAGCCTGCGCATGATCGCCAAGATGCCGACGCTCGCCGCCATGGCCTACAAGTACCATATCGGCCAGCCCTTCGTTTATCCGAAGAACGATCTGGACTATGCGTCGAACTTCCTGCGCATGTGCTTTGCCGTCCCTTGTGAGGAATATACGGTCAATCCGGTGCTGTCGCGCGCCATGGACCGCATCTTCATCCTGCATGCCGACCACGAGCAGAACGCCTCGACATCGACCGTTCGCCTTGCCGGCTCGTCGGGTGCCAACCCGTTTGCCTGTATCGCTGCCGGCATTGCCTGCCTCTGGGGTCCGGCGCATGGCGGCGCCAACGAAGCCGCGCTGAACATGCTGGCTGAAATCGGCTCGGTCGATCGCATTCCGGAATTCGTTGCCCGTGCTAAGGACAAGAACGATCCGTTCCGCCTGATGGGTTTTGGCCACCGCGTCTACAAGAATTACGACCCGCGCGCCAAGATCATGCAGAAGACCACCCATGAAGTGCTGGCGGAACTCGGCCACAAGGACGATCCGCTGCTTGAAGTGGCCATGGAGCTCGAGCGTATCGCGCTGACCGACAGCTACTTCATCGAGAAGAAGCTCTATCCGAACATCGACTTCTACTCCGGCATCACGCTGAAGGCTCTCGGATTCCCCACCACCATGTTCACGGTGCTGTTCGCACTCGCCCGCACGGTCGGCTGGATTGCCCAGTGGAACGAGATGATCGAAGATCCGGAACAGCGCATCGGCCGTCCGCGCCAGCTCTATATCGGCGAGCCGGAACGCGATTACGTCCCGGTTTCCAAGCGCTAAGCTAAGGAAATACCAAAGAAAAAGCCCGGTCAGCGATGGCCGGGCTTTTTCGTGGTGTAGACATCGAGAACGATGCGGGCGGCGATCTCACCCGGTGGCTGTTGCGTCGCCATGCGTTGCCAGACGGTTCTGTAACCCGCAAGCATGGCGCCGCGCTCCGGCGTATCGCCGGACAGACGCTCCATCCAGCGCGACAGTGCACCGGCGCGAATGGCCTCGTTCAGATATTCCGGCACGATCGGATAATCCGCCACCAGATTGGGAATGGCTGCCGTCCAGATTTTGATGCGTTTGTGCATCAGGCGAATGAGCCAGTCGGCCTTGTAGGACGACACGACCGGAATACCGGCGAGCGCAAGCTCCAGGATCACCGTGCCGGATGCGGCAACCGCTGCATCGGCTTGTGAAAACGCCGCCCATTTGGCCGCAGCTCCGACGGAGATTTCCGGCTTGACGGACCAGGACGCCGTTACCTGCCGCACCAGCGCTTCCTGCCGTGGCACCGTTGGCAGCAGGAACCGCATATCCGGATGCCGGCTGCGCAGTTCCTGTGCGGTCTCTCCGAATTCCGGCAGGAGCCGGCTGATTTCGCTGCCGCGCGACCCTGGCAGCAGCAGGCAGGTCGCCGCCTCCGGATCGACGCGTTTGTTGATCTGGCGCGCCCGCACCGCCAGCACATTGGCGTCGCTTGCCAGCCGGTGCCCGACATAGGTGGTCGGTGGCCCGCCGAGGCGCTGCATGACCTCGGGCTCAAACGGGAGCACCGCCAGAACATGATCGACATAAGGCCGCATGTTGACGGCGCGTTCCGGCTTCCACGCCCAGACACTCGGGCAGACATAATTAACGACGGGCAGATCCGGCAACGCTTTGCGCACGAGGCGTGCAACGCGGTGAGTGAAATCCGGGCTGTCGATGATGACGAGGATATTGGGTCTGGCGGCAATGATCGCCCTGGCGGTCTGGCGGATGCGCCAGATCAGCTTCGGCAGGCGGGCGAGAACCTGAGCGATACCCATGATCGACAGCTCGGAATAGTCAAACAGCGACGTCAGGCCCTCGGCCTCCAGTCCCTCGCCGCCGACGCCAACCAGTGAAAGCTTACCCTTAACCAGCGGGCGCAACGCCTTGACGAGATCAGCACCCAGCAGGTCGCCCGACACTTCGCCGGCGATCACGGCAAGCTTCAGATCCTGCGCACTCATTGTCCACCTCGCAAAAGCGCGCGGTCTACGCCGGTGACGAACAGGCCGGCCTCGTTGGCAAGCGCGATCATCTCCTCCCGGTCCAGGACCAGGGCCCGGCCGGATTCAACGGCGATACCGGCCAGCCCCGCCGCCTGCGCACCCTTGATCGTTGATGGACCGATCGAGGGAAGATCGGCGCGCAGGTCCTGTTGCGGCTTGCAGAGCTTGACCAGCACGCCGCGGCGGCGGCTGGAGATGCGTCCATCGGCTTTCAGGCGCGCTACCCGCTCCAGCATTGCATCGGTTCCCTCGGGGCCCTCCAGCGCCACGACGCGGCCGCCAACGGCAACGGCACCCTGCCCGACATCGAGATGACCAAGGGCGATGGCAGCCGCTTCGGCAGCCTCGATATCCACCTGGTCTTCCGAACCCGGCGCGCGCGCGCCAAGCGTACCGATCTCGGCCAGCAGTTCAGGCACGATATCCTGTACGCCGATGACGCGTGCGCCGTTGGTCTCGATCAGTTCGATCGCCATTTTCAAAACGGCATCGTCGCCACCGGACAACAAGGTGCGCAGAACGCTCGGTATCTTCACCAGGCTTTTCAATGTCGGCTTGATATCGCGCCAGTCCGGCCGGCGGCGCACCGCGCCCGACATGACTACCCGGCCAATGCCGGCATCGCGGAAGACGCCGCTGATCGCCTTGAAATTGCCGATGCCCAGCGTCGTGTGATCGAAGGACGACCAGTCCCGCTCAGACTCGTTGGCAAGCGCGATAATGAAGGGATTTTCGCCGTGCGTCCGCGCAGCCTCGGCGACATGCAATGGCAGCAGGCCGCCACCGGCGATGATGGCCAGCCGGTCTTTGATGTCGGGCCGGCTGTCCAAGCTCATCTGCCTCAGCCTTTGCTGCCTCGCGTCGGCGACGACAGCGCGCGATCGCTTTCGGCCGCGATGAAATCGAGAATTTCGAGCGCCGGCGGGCATTCCAGATAATCGCCACGGATGGATGCTGCATTGGCGCGGATCGATTCCGGACCTTCGAAAATCTGCTTGTAGGCGCGGCGAACGGCGTGGATAACCGGTTTCTCGATGCCGGAACGGCTCATGCCGACCACGTTCAGCCCGCCCAGCAGCCCCGGATTGCCGTTGAGCATGCCATAGGGAATAAGATCGTAGGAGACTGCCGAGAGCCCGCCGACAAAGGCATGGCGGCCGATACGGGTAAACTGGTGAACAGCCGAGCCGCCACCGAGAATGGCGCGGTCTCCAACCGTCACATGGCCTGCAAGCATGACATTGTTGGAGAGGATGATATTGTTGCCGAGGCGGCAGTCATGCGCCACATGCGCATAGGCAAGGAACAGATTGTTGTCGCCGACAATGGTGGCGCCGCCATGTTCGACAGTGCCGGTATTCATCGTCACGCCTTCGCGGATGGTGCAGTTTTCACCGATCAGCAGCGTCGTATCGACGGCGCTGTGATGAACGCTCTGCGAATCGCCACCAATCACCGCTGAGGGGAAAATCTTCGAGCCTTTGCCGACCGTCGTGCGGCCAAGCACCACGACATGGCTGATCAGTTCGACATTGGCTGCGAGCGTCACCTTCGGCCCAACATGACAGAACGGCCCGACAACGACGTTGTCACCGATCACCGCTCCGTCTTCGACAACCGAGAGCGGATGGATCTTCGCGGTAGAGGCAATCATGTTCAGGCGTCTTCCTTGCTGATAATCATGGCGCCGATATCAGCTTCCGCGACAAGTTGCCCGTCAACTTTTGCATCACAGTGAAATTTCCAGATATGGCCGCGCTGCTTCTGCTTGACGACATGGAATTCCACCCTGTCGCCGGGTACGACCGGCTTGCGGAAGCGGGCGTTGTCGATGGTCATGAAGTAGACGAGGTTGTTGCCGTCGCCGGTCTTGCGGGCACAGATCGCGCCTGCAGTCTGTGCCATGCCTTCGATCAGAAGAACGCCCGGCATGATCGGCTGCTCGGGAAAATGCCCGGTAAAATGCGGCTCGTTGGCCGTGACGTTCTTGATCCCGATCGCCGAATTGTCGCCATCGATCTCGATGATCTTGTCGACCAGCAGGAATGGATACCGATGGGGAAGCAGCTTCAAGATTTCCCTGATATCAGCCGTACCGAGAACGGTGGTTGCTGCTTCACTCATCTTTGCCTCCTGATTTCTTCTGCCTGTTGTGCGCGCGCGCCGTGATCTCTGCAATTTCGCGCAGGAAATCGCGCATGGGGCGCGCCGGAATGCCGCCGTAGCGTTCGCCGGCGGGAACGTCGGAAGCGACACCGCTCATGGCGCCGATCTGCGCCCTGTCGCCGATGGTAATATGTCCATTGATCGCGGCAGCGCCGCCGATCAACACGCCGTCGCCGATCCGCGTGCTGCCGGCAATGCCCACCTGGGCTGCGATACCGCAATGGCGGCCAACGCGGACATTGTGTCCGAGCTGGACGAGATTATCGATCTTGGTGCCCTCGCCGACCACCGTATCATCCATGGCGCCGCGGTCGATCGTCGTATTGGCGCCGATCTCGACCCTGTCCTGCAGGATGACGCGGCCGATCTGGACAAGCTTGATCATGCCGCCTTTTGGCCCCGGCGCATTGCCGAAACCATCCTGGCCGATCCGGGCACCGGGATGGATGATGACTTCGTTGCCAATGAGCGCACACATGATGCTGGCACCGGCGGCGATGGTGCAATCGCGCCCGATCCGCACACCCGGACCGATCACGGCCCCGGCTGCAATCCGCGTGCCCGTGCCGATATGGGCGCCGGCACCAATCACGGCCGTCGCTTCGATATCGACATTGTCCTCGATCTGCGCGGATGGATCGACAAAGGCGGCAGGAGAGATGCCGCGCGGTCCCGACAGGTTCTGTTCAGGACGCATGGCCTGCGGATGCAAGATCGCACCGGCAAGCGCAAAAGCCGTGTGGGGATAGCGTGTCAGAAGAACGGGGATGTGCGGCGGGACGATCGCAGCGATCGTCTCGTCGCAAATGATCGCGCCGGCCTTGGATGTTTCGAACTCGTCTCGAAAGCGGCGCTGCAGCATATAGCAGACATCGAACTCGCCAGCCCGATAGGTCGGAGCCACGGAGCGGACGATCCGGTCGCTGAGCTCCGGAGCCTGCAGGACCGCACCAATCTGATCCGCCAGATCGCTCAGGCGGATCCCATCATGCGGTGGGAAGAACCAATTGTTTTCCATAGCCAACACTCCAGAACAGTTTTTGGCAGGCAGTTCTGGACTGCAAGGATCAGAAGGACGACGAGATACCGAACTTCAGGTTCTGTACGCGGTCGAAATCTTCCTTGGCAACCGGGATCGCATAATCGACACGCAGCGGACCGAAAGGCGATGCCCAGATGATGCCCAGACCAACGGAGGCGCGCAGCGAGCTGTTGGTGCCCTCAAGCTCGTCGTCGGCCGTTGTTCTGACCTCGTTGCCATACAGCGTCCCTGCATCTGCAAAGATTGCACCGCGGAAACCGGCATCGCGCGAAACGAACGGCAGCGGGAACGTTGCTTCGGCAGAGGCCGTGAAGTAGGTCGTGCCGCCGATGGCGTCGCCATATTCTCTGCTGCGCGGACCGATGCCGTTACGCTCGAAACCACGGATGTCGTTCTGGCCCAACTGGAACTGGTCGAAGACTTCCATCTGACCGCCCGTGTTGAACATGTGACCCGCGCTACCGCCGAGAGACGCGATGATATCGGCATCGTCGTTGACGGTATAATACCACTTGGCCTTGGCGGTCAGCTTGTAGAAATCGGACGTACCGCCGAGACCGGCAAATTCCTGCGTTGCCGACGCCAGAATGCCTTCATGCGGCAAGGTCGCGTCGTCGAGTGAATTGTAGGTCAGCGTCTGAGAGACCGACGAACGCGTCCACGTGCTGCCGTCGATCGCACGGCGGTATGGGCTGGACAGGTCGGACCGGTCGCCGCTGTAATCCAGCTGCGTCAGGTTGTAACGGAAGGTGGTAGACAGACGCTCGGTGATCGGCGCGGTCACACGCAGGCTGAAGCCCTTGTCTTCGTAGCTGTAATTGTCTTCGTCATAGTCGTTTTCGTTCTGGAACACGTCGAAACCGGCGGCCAGGCGATAGCCGAGGAAGTAGGGCTCGGTGAACGAAACGTTATAGGTGCGGCTCTGGTCACCACGGCCTGCGGCAAGGCGGATATACTGGCCACGGCCAAGGAAGTTCTTTTCTTCGATAGAGGCTTCCACGAGGAAGCCGCCGCCGCTACCGGCCGAATAGCCGGCGCCGATGCCGAACGAACCGGTGGACTGATCCTGCACGTCGACGATGACGACGACGCGGTCAGACGCGCTGCCGGGCTGGGTCGTGATGTTGACGGCGGAGAAGTAACCCAGAGCATCCAGGCGGCGCTTTGCCGTCGTGATCAGTTCCTGGTTGAACGCATCGCCTTCGCTCATGTCGAATTCGCGGCGGATGACGTAGTCACGGGTACGGGTGTTGCCGCGGATTTCGATACGCTCGATATAGGCGCGCTCGCCCTGATCGACCAAATAATCGACAGCGATCGTGCGGCTGCCGAAATCGCGGTTGCCGCGCGGCGTGACACGGGCGAACGGATAGCCCTGGGCGGCGACGCGCTTGGAGATCGCGGAGATGCTGTCCTGAACGTCCTTCGCCTTGTAGATCGAGCCCGGCGACGACTGCACGAGACCCTTGAGCTCATCGGCATTGACGCCTTCAACGGTCGATTCGACGTTGACGGTGCCGAAATCGTAGCGCTCGCCTTCCTCAACAGTGATCGTCACCGTGTATTCATTGGTGGATTCATCCAGCACGGCATCCGAGGACACGATGCGGAAATCCGCATAGCCGCGATTGTAGTAGAACTGGCGCAGCAACTCTTCGTCGGCGCGCAGCTTGTCGGGATTGTAAACGTCCTTGCGGGTCAGGAAGGAGAAAATCCCCGATTCCTTGGTCGCGATCACAGCCTCGAGACGGCCGTTGCTATAGGCGTTGTTGCCGACAAAGTTGATCGCGGTGATCTTGGTGCGGTCGCCTTCATTGATGACGAAAGCGAGATTGACGCGGCCTTCGGCGATCGGAACGACCTGCGTGGTCACAGTCACATCTTCGCGGCCGATGCCGGCATAGGCTTCCTTGATGGCCCGAATGTCAGATTCGGCGGTCGCCTCGCTGTACGGACCCAGCGAACGCGTGCGCACGATGGTCGCCAGCTTTTCGTCCTTGATCTTGCGGTTGCCGTTGAAAACGACCTGGTTGACCAGCTGGTTCTCGCTCACGGTGACGACAAGCGTACCGCCCGAGATATTGATGCTGACATCGGAGAAATAGCCTGTGGAATAAAGGCGCTTGACGGAAGAATCGATATCGCTGTTGCTGAAGGCCTTGCCGGGAACGATCGTGATGTTTGCACGGACCGTTTCGGGGCTGACGCGGGTGGCGCCACGGACTTCGACGCGGCTGATCGTTGCAGCTTCAGCGACGCTCGCACTGGCAAGCGTAACGATGCCAGACCCCGTTGCGACCATACTTGCAGACAGCGCAACCGCCGACACCGCGTTCAAAAATTTTGAACCAGCTTTCATAAATCTTACCTTCTTCCCAATGCCCCGCAGCGAACTCGTACCGACTCCGGTCACGGCTGCCGTTTTAACCGCTTTTCATATACAAGCAAGCCAGCTCGTTAATTTCTGTTTACTTCAATTGAAACCGTGTCCTAACGGCCACTACGGAATTCAATTATCGTAAACAATTCCTTTCGATCAACCCTTTGAAATCTCAAAGAAGCCGATCGCCTCTCCCGCAGCCTTATGACCGCCGCAGGCCTTACGTGCTAGCCCAAAAGCGAACTGATGTCGTTCCATGTCGCAAACACCATCAGCATCAGCACCATGGCAAAACCGATCCGGAACGCGACATCCTGTGTG
The DNA here is from genome assembly GCF_029277445.1 of Pararhizobium qamdonense. Lineage (NCBI taxonomy): Bacteria > Pseudomonadati > Pseudomonadota > Alphaproteobacteria > Hyphomicrobiales > Rhizobiaceae > Pararhizobium > Pararhizobium qamdonense. The sequence goes on from NZ_CP119566.1 coordinate 2,886,529, forward strand.
CGTGGTCCAACCGGTTTTCCGCGAATGGCTTCCACCGCATAAAACATCAGATGGCCGCCATCAAGTACGGGAACCGGCATTAGGTTGAGAAGTCCAATGGAAACCGACAGGACCGCCGCCAGCTGCAGCACGGCGGCAACCCCGATCGTCGCCATCTGGCCTGAGGCCTGCGCCACGCGGATGGGGCCGCCGAGCTGATCGGCCTTCATACGGCCGGTGACAAGGTTGCCGAGATAGTTGAACGTGCCGGTGACGATATGCCAGCTTTCGACCGCACCCTGCCCCACGGCCTCGACCGGACCGAAGGTCTCCAGGCGGAAATTGCCGGTTTCCTGATTCGTCAGGATGCCGATAATGCCGAGTTCCATCTTGTTGCCGAACTGGTCGGTGATTTCGGTACGCTGAGGCACCATTGGCAGATCGAGCAGCTCGCCCTGGCGCTTGATCTGGATGGTGATCGGCGTTTCCGGGCGGATGCTGACATAGCGGCGCACATCGTCGAAAGTGGTGACATGCGTCCCGTCGATTGCGACCAGGAGATCGCCCGGCAGCACGCCTGCCTTGGCGGCAGCGCTGTTTTCCTTGACCTCGGCCACGACCGGATCGGCAATCGGCTTGCCATAGACCGTAAACAGCACGGCAAAAATGGCGATAGCGAGGATGAAATTGGCGATCGGCCCGGCAGCAACCGTGGCCGCCCGCTTCCAGAGCTTGGCACCCAGGAACGTCCGGTCCCGGTCTTCGGGCGAATATTGCTCCAGCTTGCTGTAGTCGGGGACGCTGGCGGCGTCCTCGTCGCCGAAGAATTTCACATAGCCGCCGAGCGGGATGGCGCAGAACTTCCAGCGCGTTCCCTGCTTGTCGGTATAGCCGAACAATTCCGGGCCGAAACCGACGGAAAAAGCGAGAATACGGATGCCTGACCAGCGGCCGACCAGATAGTGTCCCATTTCATGCACGAAGACGAGCAGCGTCAGCACCAGCAGGAACGGCACGATATAGCCGGCAATCAGTTGAAGCGTATCGGCCAGGTAAGCCATGAGGTCCTCGATCAGGTATGCGGGCGCCTTTTATGGCGCCAAAAGGATTGCCCCCAGGGGCAGATTCTGTCCGCCGCTGGACACGACTTCAACCAAAGCAATCAAAAGCGCGGCAAAACAGGCAAAAACAAGTCCATCGACCCGGTCCATGACACCGCCATGACCGGGAATGAGCTTGCTTGAATCCTTCACGCCGAACCGACGCTTGATATAGGATTCAAAGAGATCGCCGATCTGGCTGGAGATCGAGAGCGCAAGGGCTAAAAGCGGAATGCGCACATCGTTCAGCGAAAAATAGCTCATGAAGACAGCAACCCCGGCAATGACGCCGCACACCGTTCCGCCGATCGCGCCGGACCAGGTTTTTCCGGGCGAGATGCGCGGTGCCAGCTTCGGGCCGCCGATCGCGCGGCCGGTGAAATAGGCCAGAATATCGGTCGCCCAGACCACGGCAAAGATGAAGATCATCGCGATCAGGCCGATATCGGCCTCACCGCGTATGGCCGACAGCGAAATGCCCGTCAGGCCGGCATAGACGATGCCGCCGGGAAGCCACCATGTTCCGCTGCGGACAAACACCCAGATGGCGGCAATCGCGGCAAAGCCCGCCAAGACAAGCAGCGTGGCATGGGCGCCATCGAACAGGATGAGAGCGGAGATCACCGCCTGCGATAGCCAGCCGAAAGCATTGCCCTGGAAATCACGCTCGGCCAGCTTGGTGATCGTCGACCACTCGTAATAGACGAGAACGGCAATGGCGACGGACAGAAGCTCGAACACCGTCCCGCCAACCCAGGTCGCGCCCAAGGTCACTGCAGCCATGATGATGCCGGAGATGATGCGTAGCCGTAATTCGCTCTGCATCAGGAACCAACCGCAAGCGTCGGCTGCGACAGGCCACCAAACCGGCGTTCCCGCCCGGCATAGGTCTTCAAGGCATTGAGGAAGACTTCACGGTTGAAGTCGGGCCAAAGCTCGGGCACGAACAGAAGTTCGGAATAGGCGGCCTGCCAGAGCAGGAAATTCGACAACCGCTCCTCGCCGCTGGTGCGCAAAACCAGATCGGGATCGGGAATACCGGCCGTATCGAGTTTGCTGGCAATGCGCTCCGGCGTGATCTGGTCGGCGGTCAACCGCCCTTGCGCAACGTCTACCGCCAGCGCCCGCATGGCGCGGGTCATTTCATCGCGGGAACCATAGTTGAAGGCGATAACCAGTGTGATACCCGTATTGTTGCGCGTCGTATCCTCCGCCTCCAGAAGCAGAGGAAGAATATCGCCGCGAAGATTGTTCTTGTCGCCGATCACCCGGATGCGCACGTTCTGCTGGTGCAGGTCGGCCAGATCGCGCCGGATGAAGGCTTTGAGAAGCCCCATCAGATCGGAGACTTCCGCCTCTGGCCGGCTCCAGTTTTCAGACGAGAAGGCAAACAGCGTCAGGTAACGGATACCGACTTCGCCAGCCGTGCGAACGGCCTCGCGCACGGATTCGACGCCCTTGCGATGTCCCATCGTCCGCGGCAATCCGCGTGAATTGGCCCAACGGCCGTTGCCATCCATGATGATGGCAACATGCGTGGGAACATTTCTGGGCAATGGGTTTGACATCGATGGTCCGAAAAACAGAGACTCGGAAACAGGCAGACTAGACCTGCATGATTTCCTTTTCCTTATCGCCGAGCAAGCGGTCGATGTCGGAAATCATCTCATCTGTCATTTTCTGGACCTTTTCGGACTGGCTTCGGCTGATATCCTGACCGATATCCCCATCCTTTTCGGCTTTTTTCAGACTATCCATGCCGTCACGGCGTACGTTGCGCACGGCGACCTTGGCTTTTTCGCTATAGTCGTGCGCGACCTTCACCAGCGACTTGCGGCGCTCTTCGTTGAGTTCCGGCAGCGGAATACGCAGATTCTGGCCATCGACGATCGGATTGAGGCCGAGATTGGATTCCCGGATGGCGCGGTCCACGGCGTTGACCATGGACTTGTCCCAGATCGACACGCCCAGCATGCGCGATTCCGGCACCGTGATATTGGCCACCTGGTTCAGCGGCACGCGCGAACCATAGGCTTCCACCATCACCGGATCGAGAACGTTGGCGGATGCGCGTCCCGTGCGCAGCGATGCGATATCGCTTTTGAATGCGTTGATGGCACCATCCATGCGGCGCTTCAGGTCATTCAGGTCAATACCTTCACTCATGGATCAAACTCCCGTTTATCGCGGCGGCCTTGCGACCGCCCTTTAGCTGCTCAATTGTCTGTTACGATGGTCGCCCGGCCGCCGCCGGTCAAGATTTCCGCAAAACCGCCCTTCTCGTGGATCGAGAAGACGATGATCGGAATGCTGTTTTCCCGCGCCAGGGCCACGGCTGCAACATCCATGACGGCAAGGCCCTTCTGCAGGACTTCGCTATGAGTCAGGCGGTCAAAGCGGGTGGCTGTCGGGTCCTTCTTCGGGTCGGCGGTATAGATACCGTCAACCTGCGTGCCCTTGAAGATCGCCTCCGCACCCATTTCGGCGGCGCGCAGGGCGGCAGCCGAATCGGTGGTGAAGAACGGATTGCCCGTGCCGCCGGCAAAGATCACGACACGGCCCTGGGACAGATGGAAAAGCGTGGCGCGCTGCGAGAAGCTCTCGCAGATTTCCGGCATGGCGATGGCCGAGAGAACGACGGTATCGACGTCGAGCTTGCGCAGCGAGGTCGCCAGCGCCAGTGCGTTGATGATGGTGGCGAGCATGCCCATATGGTCGCCGGTTACCCGGTCGCCGCCCTTGGAGGCGACCGCGACACCGCGAAAAATGTTTCCGCCGCCGACGACGACGCCGACTTCAACGCCCATGGCGCGCGCCTGCGCAATGTCGGAGGCGATCCGGTCGGCGACGGCGACGTCGATCCCAAACCCCTGGTTTCCCATCAATGCTTCGCCCGAGGCCTTCAACAGCACGCGTTTGTAGAGAGGTTCGGCCGACATCGTCACTCCTGTCCAAGAAGGCACACATGCGGAGATGGTGCATAAACTGATCTTTTCACGCCTGCGCGGCCGATATCATCCGGATGATCCCCGAAGGAGCCTGCGCCAATGTGATGATGATGCCGGATACACGAAGGGCACCGCGTTGTCACGCGATGCCCTTTTGTTTTCCCAATCAGGATGAAGAAATCAACCCTTGGCGACAGCTGCGACTTCGGCTGCGAAGTCGGTTTCTTCCTTTTCGACGCCTTCGCCGAGAAGCAGGCGGGCCATGCCGACAACTTCGATCGGAGCGCCGACGGTCTTTTCAGCTTCCTTGACGGCAGCTTCGACGGTCAGGTCCGGGTTCATGACGAAAGCCTGCGACAGAAGCGCGACTTCTTCGAAGAACTTGCGCATGCGGCCTTCGACCATCTTTTCGATAATCGCTTCCGGCTTGCCGGATTCGCGTGCCTGTTCGATGAAGATGTTGCGTTCGCGCTCGGCGACAGAAGCATCGACTTCCGTCGAACGGATGGCAAGCGGGTTGGTTGCTGCGATGTGCATGGCAACCTGGCGGCCGATGGCGTTCAGCGCATCCTTGTCGCCGGTCGACTTCAGCGCGACGAGAACGCCGAGCTTGCCGAGGCCGTCAGCAACGGAATTGTGGATGTAGGTGGCGACAACGCCGTCTTCGACCGACAGCAGGGCCGAACGGCGCAGAGCCATGTTCTCGCCGATTGTCGCGATCGCATCGGTGATGCTTTCAGCGACCGACTTGCCGGTTGCCGGATAGTTGGCAGCGCTGATGGTTTCAACGGAACCGTCGGTGCCGACGGCCACGGCTGCAACGCCACGGACGAGGTCCTGGAAGGCATCGTTGCGGGCAACGAAGTCGGTTTCCGAGTTCAGTTCGATGACAACGGCCTTGGTGCCGCTGCTGGCGATACCGATCAAGCCTTCGGCAGCCGCACGGCCGGACTTCTTGTCGGCCTTGGCGATGCCCTTGGCACGCAGCCAGTCGATCGCGGCTTCCATGTCGCCATTGGTTTCGCCGAGTGCCTTCTTGCAATCCATCATGCCTGCGCCGGTCTTTTCGCGCAGTTCCTTCACCATTGCTGCAGTAATAGTGCTCATCTTTGTTGCCTCTTCGTTTGTTCGGCTGGCGCGCTGCCAGAAAGCCGGCGCGATACCAGGAGGATGTGGCAGGGCATGACCCCTGAATGTGACATCGTGATGAAAGGGTTCATCGCGGTGATGGGCATCTTTGAGACCGGCACCCGATGGGCTGGTCCGATGCAAAAGAACAAGGCCGTTCACTTTTTCAGTCGTAAACGGCCTTGTCCTGATCGTGTCTAAAGGAACGGCGGGATGAGCCGCCGCCCCGCCTTATCAGGCTTCAGCAGCTTCTTCGAGAGCCGGCTCAAGCGGCAGATCGGAGGAAGCGCCGAGGTCGCGGCCCGACGAGCTCTGCTGACGGGCAATGCCATCAAGCGCTGCACGCGAGATCAGATCGCAATAAAGCGAGATCGCACGCGAAGCGTCGTCGTTGCCGGGGATCGGGAAGTCGATACGGTCCGGATCGCAGTTCGAATCGATGATCGCAACAACCGGGATGCCGAGACGCTTTGCTTCGTCGATGGCAATCGATTCTTTGTTGGTGTCGATGATGAACATCAGGTCGGGAACGCCGCCCATGTCACGGATACCGCCAAGTGCGCGGTTCAGCTTTTCGCGTTCGCGCTCGAGGTTGAGGCGTTCCTTCTTGGAATAGCCGGAGCCTTCCGAAGCGAGGATTTCGTCGAGCTTGCGCAGGCGCTGGATCGAGTTCGAGATCGTCTTCCAGTTGGTCATCATGCCGCCGAGCCAGCGGGCGTTGACGTAGTACTGGGCCGAACGCTTGGCAGCGTCAGCGATGATTTCGGATGCCTGGCGCTTGGTGCCGACGAACAGAACGCGGCCGCCCTTGGCAACCGTGTCGCTGACAACCTGCAGCGCGCGCGACAGCAACGGAACGGTCTGTGCGAGGTCGATGATGTGAACGTTCGAACGATCGCCGAAGATGTACGGCTTCATTTTCGGGTTCCAGCGGTGAGTCTGGTGACCGAAGTGAACGCCAGCTTCCAGAAGCTGACGCATGCTAAAATCGGGCAATGCCATGCCTTTTTCTCCTTTTCCGGTTGAACCTCCGCAAGGCAAACAGCACTCTCGTTGAGAGTACCACCGGGTGGAACTGCCCGGATTTCTCCCGGACGGTCCCAAACCTTACGTGTGGAATGCGGTGCCCTTACCCCGTGGCGCCCGATAAATCAAGCGCAAAGGCAGAAAATAGCAGCGGGCGGGGTCTTGGTGCCTATTTGCACTTTTCCTGCTTGAAGACTTCCAGATCGGCAAGTTTGCCCGTCAGGACAAAATCGCCATAGTCCATGGTGAGATCGCGGGTGATGCCGTTTTCATAGAGCTTGAACTCCATGCGGTAGATCGGCACGGCATCCCCGGTCGCATTGTCGTTGAAATAGGAAATGGTCACCGGCCAATAGGGTTTTGCCGCCATGGCGGCCGCCTTTTCGCCGTCGGCATCACCAGCCGCAGCCTTTTGCGGCTTGCCGATCATGGTGGTGGTGATCAGCGTCTTGTCGCCGGCGTCGGACCCGTCGAAGATCCGCGATTCAAACAGCGTTTCGCCCTTTTTGGCCCGGTCGATGACATCGAGCATATGCTCGGTCGGAAACAGGCCCTGCGCCAGATCGACCTGGCGCTTGTCCGGCGACGTCAGATCCACCGTCAGCCCCTGCTTGGCCTCATGGGCGGAACCGCGGACTTCCTTGTCGAGCTTTTCGTCGGTGAAGGAGCGCGTCAGGAAGCGGAAATTGCCGTTCTTTAGGTCCTCATAGGTGGTCGTCTGCTGGTCGGTCAGCTTGACCTCGTCGCCTGTGTCGACCTTGGTGACGAACCGGAAGCTGACGGTATAGCCCTCGCAGGCCGAGCCGTTGAACTCATAGACCATCCGCCCGTACATGCCGGAAATTCCGGAGCGCTCGGAGGCGTCCTTCAGTTCCAGATCATAGACCGCGCGGTGAGGCACAAGGATGTTGGCGGACGCAGCGGAAGCACCGCCGACCGTCACACCTGATAAACACGCCCATGCCAGAACGGCAGAGGCAAAGCTTGAACGAAACATCCGTTTCCTCCTGTTGGATTCGCTGATGATGCTATAAGAACACATCGGGCAAAAGCGAGGCATCAATGTTCGCGATGCGATATTTTACCACTTCATGAAACATGCTGTGCATGCAGCATTTGACGGCAAAACACAACAATGACCGGAGTTATCCATGTCTGCAGATATTGAAGCACGCATCAAGGAACTGGGAATCACCCTGCCGCAGGCGGCGGCGCCTGCTGCCAATTATGTTCCCTTTGTCATCAGCGGATCGCATCTTTATATCTCTGGCCAGTTGCCCATGGAAAATGGCAAGGTCGCGGTCACCGGACATCTCGGCGACGGCATCGATATTGCCACCGGCCAGCGCGCCGCAGAACTCTGCGCCATCAACATTCTCGCCCAGGCCAAGGCAGCGCTCGGCGGCGACCTCTCGCGCATTCGCCGCATCGTCAAGCTCAATGGCTTCATCGCCTCCAAGCCGACCTTCATCGAGCAGCATCTGGTGATGAACGGCGCTTCCAACCTGATCGCCAACGTGCTCGGCGACGCCGGCATTCATGCGCGCGCCGCCGTCGGCATGGCCGCCCTGCCCTTCAACGCCGCCGTCGAAATCGACGCCGTGATCGAAATCGCCTGAGCGGAACGATATTCATGAAAGACCTGTCCTGGCTGACGGCGCAACCGGTCGCTCATCGCGGCTACCACGACATGAACCATGCCATCTGGGAAAATACGCTTTCTGCCTTTTCCCGCGCGGCCGAACACGGCTTTGCCATCGAATGCGACCTGCAATACACCGCCGACAGCGTACCGGTCGTATTCCACGATGACGATATGCAGAGGCTCTGCGGCATCAAGGGCGATATTCGCGCAAAGACGGCGGGCGAGCTTGGCCTCATCACCATCGGCGGTACCGCCGACAAAATCCCGACGCTCGGACAGCTTTTAAGGCTGGTCAAGGGCCGGGTGCCGATCGTGCTCGAACTGAAAGGCCGCAAGGGCGACGACGAGGGCTTTGCTGACGCCGTGTTGGAAGCGCTGGAAAGCTATGACGGCCCGGTTGCGCTGATGAGTTTCGACCATTGGCTGCTGAAAGACCTGAAAGCCCAGGACCCGCCCTACCCGGTCGGATTGACCGCTGGCGGCAACCAGCCGGAGCAATTTAGCGTTCACGAAGATGCGATGCAGCTCGGGCTTGATTTCATTTCCTATTTCTATGCGGATTTGCCAAACTCGTTCATCAGCAAGGAACGCTCCCTCGGGCGGCCGATCCTGACCTGGACCGTGCGGGATCAGGCCGGCGTCGATTATACCTATGCTCACGCCGATCAGATGACATTCGAGGGTTTCGAACCCAAGGAAAGGCTTATCGCTTAAAGAATGACCGGCGACGTCAAAATCCGCGTCGAGACGTCCTTTCAGGATATTTCGAAGGAATGCTGGGACGGATTGTCTGGGACCACCAAGGGGCAACCCGGCGGCCTCTACAATCCGTTCATTTCGCACGCCTATCTGTCATCGCTGGAGGAGTCTGGCTCGGCGACCGCCGATACCGGCTGGCTCGGCCAGCATCTCCTGATGGAAGATGGCAAGGGCGGATTTGCAGGCGGGCTGATCTGCTACCTCAAGAACCACAGCCAGGGCGAATATGTGTTTGACCACGGCTGGGCCGACGCTCTGGAGCGGGCGGGCGGGCGCTATTATCCAAAGCTGCAATGTTCGGTTCCCTTCACACCGGCAACCGGGCCAAGGCTGCTGAGCGCCACCACGGCTGATGAAACCGCCGTGCGCAATTCGCTTGCCGCCGGTCTGCAGGAACTCACCCGCCGTCATCAGGCCTCGTCTGCGCATGTGACGTTCCTGCCGGAAGATGAAATCGCCACGTTCGAACAGGCGGGCTTCCTGCACCGGACCGACCAGCAGTTCCATTTTATCAATGACGGCTATGCTTCCCACAACGATTTCCTCGAAACGCTGGCATCGCGCAAACGCAAGGCTCTGAAAAAGGAACGCCGCGCCGCGCCCGAAGGCGGCATCACCATCGACTGGCTGACCGGCAAGGACCTGACCGAAAGCATCTGGGATCAGTTTTTCGCCTTCTATATGGATACCGGCAGCCGCAAATGGGGCCGTCCTTACCTGACGCGCAAATTCTATTCGCTGATCGGCGAACGCATGGCCGATGACATTCTGCTTGTCATGGCCAAACGCAACGGCAAATATATTGCCGGCGCCATCAATTTCATCGGCAGCGATGCCCTCTATGGCCGCCACTGGGGCGCGATCGAGGATCATCCCTTCCTGCATTTCGAGGTCTGCTATCATCAGGCGATCGATTTTGCGATCGACAAGGGTTTGAAGCGCGTCGAGGCCGGGGCGCAGGGCGAACACAAGCTGGCGCGCGGCTATCTTCCCGCGACCACCCATTCGGCGCATTTCATCGCCCATCCCGGCTTGAAACGCGCCGTTGCCGATTATCTCTACCGCGAACGGCAGGAGGTCGAGCAAATGAGCGATATCCTGGCCGAGCACAGCCCGTTTCGCAAAGGCGAGCGGCAAGAGACCGACGACTGAAAGACAGACCAGCATTTGAGGAGAGACGCAGATGACCAGCGCCGCCTATGACAGCAACAATATCTTCGCCAAGATCCTGCGCGGCGAAATTCCCGCTCATAAGGTTTATGAGGACGACAACGTGCTCGCCTTCATGGACGTCATGCCGCAGGCGCAGGGTCATGTCCTGGTGGTTCCGAAGGCCGCATCCCGCAACATTCTCGATGCCGATCCGGCCACGCTGTCCGCCCTCATCCTCACCGTCCAGAAAATCGCGATTGCCGCGCAGGAGGCGTTTGACGCCGACGGCGTGACGATCATGCAGTTCAACGAAGCACCGGCGGGACAATCGGTCTTTCACCTGCACTTTCATATCATTCCGCGCCACGAGGGCACGCCGCTGCGGCCGCATTCGGGCAAGATGGAGGACGGGGCCGTGCTTGCGGCGAATGCGGAGAAGATTAGGGATGCGCTCTGATCGCGGGATCAGGCGATCTTTGGCTCACCGATCGTGTGATAGGCATTGCTCATCCTGCGCATTGTCAGGCCTGACAGCGCATAGGCGATCGCGAACACGCCGACGCCACCGAACATGTCGATGAGGTGATGTCCGCCCTGCACGAGGATGGCCAATGCCATGAAGGCATTGAGGCAAAAGATCACTGGCATCAAAACAAAATGGCGCGGCACGAAACAGACCGACATGCATGCCATAACGGTATGGAATGAGGGAAAGCCGATCAAACCCAGGACGTTTTTCGGAGACAGATAATCCACTCCATCGCGGCTGAGGGCCAGCAGCGCGTCGCCATAGGCCGGGGTGACAGCGATCGGAAATGCATCCAGGACAGATTGCGGCAGCTCATGGAAGCTCTTCGCCCCGAAATTGGGGAAAAGCGCCCAAATTACAATCGCCAGAAGCGCGCCAATAACGCCCGTCAGCAGAAAGCGGTGCAACTCTTTCGCCTGTCCCATGAAGCCCAAAACGAGAATAATGACCAGGAGCTGAGGCAGAGAGGTGAAATAGACCTGATACAGGAATGTGCCGAACCACGGGTAATTCGACACCCAGATCAACAAAGTGGGCCAATGATATCCCATCGCCGCATCGACCTGCATCAGAAAATCATCAATGGGTGCAAAGGCGTTGGGCAGAAACATATAATTGAAAATCGAGCCGATAATGGTGAACAGGATGAACAATCCCGCCGCCGTAAGAGCCAGCGCGAGACGGCCTTCATTCCGGATGACGCGATAATACTGCCCGATTGCCACCAGAAACAATCCGATCCCAATCACGCTGGCATAGCCCATGACATCGACCGGTATGTTCTTCACAAAGAGCAACACGGCATCCAATGCGGCCAGCACCAAAAGAATTCGGACGACGAACCATTCTCCCGGCAAAAAACGCATCTGCTGCTCCTTTGAAAACAGGCAACACATACGCCATCGCATTTAAGATTCGGCTAAGCGCAGGTGCACTTTGCGGGCGTTTCTTAAAATCCCAATGCCCATAATCCCATAGCCAGCACCGCAATTGCCGTGCCAATGCCAACCGCCGGTTTCTGCCGGCCGATGAAGAAGGCGGCGGCACCGGCGGCGATCGATCCGAGCCGGAGCCAGAGCGGTGACTGTTCGAGAATGCCGGTGGGATACAGAATCAGCTTGGCGATGACGGCTGCCACCAGGGCGGTTGCGACCGCCCTCACCCAATTGAGGACTTCGGAATCCTCGCGCAGCCGGTTGCCCGCGAGAACGCCGAGCCAGCGCCAGAGATCGGTTGCCAGCCATCCGGCGATGGCGATGAAGACATAGGCCCACCAGCCTTCCAGCACGGTCATGCGCGGCCCTCCCGGCGTGTGCGCCACTGGCGCTCTGCCATCCAGGCCAGCGTGCCGCCGCCAACGCCCGCCAGCAGAATATCGAATTCCGGCGCGAGCCAGTAGAAAAACGGTCCAGCCACCAGGCCGATAATCAATGCCACGTAGATCACCGGATGACGGGCCGAACTCCAGATCGACGCCAGGAAATAAACCGGCGTCAGGAAGAACAGGCAACCGGCGACGATGGGCGGAAATTCCGCCACGAATTGATAGACGGCGGCGACCAGAACCATGTTGGCGACGACAAGCGTGATACCGAAGCCTGCAAAGAAGGCGACGCGATGCTCACGCGGTACCGCCTGCACCCGCTCCATGGCAAATACCCAAGCGGTGATCGCCACGAAATGCGAGAGAAACAGCAACAGCCAAGTCGGCGTTTTTTCGGTGCGGATTTCCGGGACGAGCGCTGCGACCATCGGCATCAGCCGGATGGAGGACAAAGTGACGGCGATGAAGGCGGTCAGCAGATTGGCGCCACCGAGGATCGAACTGACGAGGATGACCTTGGCCGGCAGCGCCCAGACGGCGCCGACCATGAACACCACCTGCTCGACGGGAATGCCGGCCTGGGCGGTAAAGGCGCAAAAGCCGACGAAGGACAGCATCAGGATCATTGCCGGCAGGCTGAAAATCCCACGCATGCCCGCCACGAACCACGTCCGCCCCGAGCCGGTCGTCTGGCCATCGTCCATCACACCATCCGTCTGTTCAGTGCCACAAAAAAACGGTGCCGGACAATCAAGTCCGGCACCGTGTGTCTATTTCGGCTGGGTTATTTCTTGCGCGGCACCTTCGGCACCGTGCTGCCCTTGCGGGGTGGCTCGGCGGCCTTGGCGCTTACCGGTTCGTCAGCCTTGGTTGTTGCCTTGGCTGCCTTCTTCAGCTTGACAGGCGCATCAGTCTCAGCGCCGACGCTTTCCAGTTCCTTCGGCTTTGCAGCTTTTGAGGCCTTCTTGACCGGAGTGACAACCTCCGCCTTCGGCTTGATCCGCGCCGTTTCCGGCACGTAATCGAGCAGCAGGCCCTTGGCGCCATCCGGCTTAGTGCCGACCGTCACCTTGACGACGCCACCCTTCTTCAGCTTGCCGAAGAGGATCTCGTCTGCCAATGGCTTCTTGATGTGTTCCTGGATGACACGCGCCAGCGGCCGCGCACCCATCTTTTCATCATAGCCCTTGTCGGACAGCCAAGCGATGGCTTCCGGCTGCAGGTCGAAGGTGACGTTGCGTTCGGCCAGCTGGGTTTCCAGCTGCATGACGAACTTCTGCACCACCTGATGGATGACCGGCGTCGGCAGCGAGGCGAACGGAATGACCGCATCAAGACGGTTGCGGAATTCCGGCGTGAACAAGCGGTTCAGAGCCTCCACATCGTCGCCTTCCCGCTTGGCAGAGCCGAAGCCGAAGGCAGCCTTTGCCATTTCCGACGCGCCCGCATTGGTCGTCATGATCAGGATGACGTTGCGGAAGTCGATCTTCTTGCCGTTATGGTCGGTCAGCGAGCCGTGATCCATGACCTGCAACAGGATGTTGAACAGGTCCGGATGCGCCTTTTCGATTTCGTCGAGCAGCAGCACGGAGTGCGGATGCTGATCGATACCATCGGTCAGCAGGCCACCCTGATCGAAGCCGACATAGCCGGGAGGTGCGCCGAGCAGACGCGAGACCGTATGCCGCTCCATATATTCCGACATGTCGAAACGGATGAGCTCGACGCCCAGCGACGCAGCCAGCTGCTTGGCGACTTCCGTCTTGCCGACACCGGTCGGGCCGGAGAAGACATAGGAACCTATCGGCTTGTTGGGTTCACGCAGGCCAGCACGCGCCAGCTTGATCGCCGAGGCAAGCGCCTCGATGGCGAGATCCTGGCCGTAGACGACCGAGCGCAGTTCCTTCTCAAGATTGGCGAGAACGGCCTCGTCATCCTTGGAGACGGATTTCGGCGGAATACGGGCCATCGTCGCGATCGTCGCTTCGATTTCCTTCTCGGTGATCAGCTTGCGGCGCTTGCTGACAGGCAAGAGCATCTGGGCTGCACCGGTCTCGTCGATCACGTCGATCGCCTTGTCCGGCAGCTTGCGGTCGTTGATGTAGCGGGCCGACAGCTCGACGGCGGACTTAATGGCCTCGTTCGAGTATTTCAGCTTGTGGTAATCCTCGAAATACGGCTTCAGGCCCTTCATGATTTCGATGGCGTCATCGATGGTCGGTTCGCTGACGTCGATCTTCTGGAACCGGCGCACGAGGGCACGGTCCTTTTCGAAGAACTGGCGATATTCCTTATAGGTGGTCGAACCGATGCAGCGGATCGCGCCCGAAGACAGAGCCGGCTTCAACAGGTTGGACGCATCCATGGCGCCGCCAGACGTCGCACCGGCACCGATGACGGTGTGGATCTCGTCAATGAACAGCACGGCGCCCGGATATTCCTCGAGTTCCTTGACCACCTGCTTCAAACGCTCTTCGAAGTCACCGCGATAGCGGGTGCCGGCGAGCAGCGTGCCCATGTCGAGCGAGAAGATCGTCGCGTCCTGCAACGCTTCGGGAACCTTCTTCTCGACGATGCGCTTGGCCAGACCTTCGGCAATCGCCGTCTTGCCGACGCCGGGGTCGCCCACATAAAGCGGGTTGTTCTTGGAACGGCGGCACAGGATCTGGATGGTCCGGTTGACCTCCGCATGGCGGCCGATCAGCGGGTCGATCTTGCCGACCTTGGCCTTCTCGTTGAGATTGACGCAATAGGCCGTCAGCGCATCCTGCTGCTTCTTCGGTCCGCTTTCATCCTGCTCGCGCGATGCCTTCTGTTCGGACTCCGGCTCGTCGGCGCCGCGTGGCGGACGGGCTTCCGATGCGCCGGGGCGTTTGCCGATCCCGTGCGAAATGAAATTGACCGCGTCGTAGCGGGTCATTTCCTGCTCCTGCAGGAAATAGGCCGCATGGCTCTCGCGTTCGGCAAAAATAGCGACCAGCACGTTGGCACCGGTCACTTCCTCGCGTCCGGAAGATTGGACATGGATGACGGCACGCTGGATGACGCGTTGGAAACCCGCCGTCGGCTTGGAATCCTCATCGTAACCCGTCACCAGGTTGCCGAGTTCGTTATCGACATAATCGGAGACTGTCTTGCGCAATGCGTCGAGATTGACGTTGCACGCGCCCATGACAGCTGCCGCATCGGCATCGTCGATCAATGCCAACAGGAGGTGCTCCAGGGTCGCATATTCGTGATGGCGCTCATTGGCCAGCGTCAGAGCCTGGTGCAGGGCTTTTTCAAGGCTTGTTGAAAATGTTGGCACGTCAGTTCCTCATTTCTTTTCCATGACGCATTGCAGCGGGTGCTGATGCTCGCGGGCGAAATCCATCACCTGCGTCACTTTGGTTTCGGCAACTTCGTAGGTGAAAACACCGCACTCACCCACGCCGTGATTGTGAACATGCAGCATGATCAAAGTTGCCGCTTCGCGGTCCTTCTGGAAGAAACGCTCCAGAATATGGATTACGAATTCCATCGGCGTATAGTCGTCGTTGAGAAGCAGGACGCGATAAAGGCTCGGCTTCTTGGTCTTCGGCTGCGTCCGCGTGATGACGGACGTGCCGCGATTGGCGTTGCCCCCATCCCCGTCGCTGTCTTTTTGCATCCGGACCGGCATGGCGATCATTCTACTTCATTCCCTTGTCCAGCCGCAAACGCTTGGGAGATATTTGCGACCTGTTCGTGACACTTAATCTAGTGGTTCTTTTTCAGATTTTAAGGCTGTTCGTCTGCACTGCAATCACATTTGCGTCGTCAAGCACAAGATTGATCACTTTCTTGCCGCCGCCTATCGCCAATACAGCCGTTTAGACAACAAAAAACCGGCCGCAGAAAGTGGGGCCGGCTTTTCAATGCTCAAACTGTGCAGTTTGCCTTAGGCGGCGACGGCAGCCTTGGCAGCAGCCGTTGCCTTGGCAACCGGCGCTTCGTAGGGCTTGTAAGCACCCTTGGCCAGATCGGCATACAATTCGCCGATCTTGGTGGCTTCGGCGATATAGCCTTCATATGCGCTCTTCACGTAGCTCGTCTGCAGCTCGAAAGCAGCCTCGATGCTCTTGACCGAGCTGATCTTCTCGATATGGGCAACGTTGTTTTCAAAGGCCTTCTTGGAGTAGTCGGCAGCTTCGGTGGCGATAGCCTGGAAAGCCTTGGTCACGGACGCATAGCTTTTCAGGATCGTGTCCAGCGATTCCTTGCTCTGTTTATTTGCATCTTCGAAATTGAACATCAGACTGCTCCTTTTGTGACGCTCGCAATAGCAATATTTTATGTGCACTGCACAATAAAGTCAAATATGGACGTGCAGCGCAATAAAACGCTGTGATTGCAACATCTTGATGAAAATTAGAGCAAACCGGAGCGTTTTTGCCGCGAAAATAAACGAAATCGTGAATTCAACAAAAAACCCGGCCTGAAATCAGCGCCGGGTTCAAGTCATCAACACAATCAGAACGCGTGAATTAAAGGTCGATGTCGAGAATTGCCATCGAGAAGCTGTAGGACAATTCGCCGTCTTCCTCATCGCGGAAGATGACGCCCAGGAACTCGTCGCCGAGGTAAACCTCAGCGGATTCATCTTTTTTCGGCCGCGCCTTGATGACCATTCCCTGATTGAACGTGCGCTTGAAATAGGCTTCGAGCTTTTTGATTTCTTCCGGCTTCACGTCTTTTCTCCATGGCAGTTTGATTTGCGCCGCTTTTCGCACAGAGCTTCGATGGGTGTAAACCCCTGGCCGGCGGCCATGCGGCAAATCACACGTTCAGATTTCGAAGGAAACCAGCAGCTGGTCCATGGAACGGGACGGTTCCGAACAGCCGGCCTCGCCCACCACGCGGGCAGGAACGCCAGCAACCGTGGTCTTGGACGGAACCTCCTTGAGCACGACGGAGCCTGCGGCCACCCGCGAGCAATTTCCGATATGGATATTGCCGAGAATTTTTGCGCCGGCACCGATCAGCACGCCATTGCCGATCTTCGGATGACGGTCGCTGCCCTCCTTGCCGGTGCCGCCGAGCGTCACACCGTGGAGAATGGAGACGTTGTCGCCGATCACCGCGGTTTCGCCAACGACGAGCCCGGTCGCGTGATCCAGGAAAATGCCCTTGCCGATGCGCGCCGCAGGGTTGATGTCGGTCTGGAAAACCGACGACGAGCGGCTTTGCAGATAAAGCGCAAAATCGCGGCGGCCGCGGTTCATCAGCCAATGCGCAAGACGATGGGTCTGGATGGCGTGGAAACCCTTGAAATACAGGATTGCCTCCAGAAAACGCGTGCAGGCCGGGTCGCGATCATAGACGGCCTGAATATCGACACGCAGGATGCTGCCCCATTCCGGCCAGTCCTCGAGCATTTCGGAAAAGGTCTGGCGCAGGAGATTGGCCTGAAGATCGGGATGATCGAGACGCTCGCAGATGCGGTAGATGACGCTGTCTTCAAGCGAGCGCTGATTGATGATGACGGAATACAGGAACGCAGCCAGCAAGGGATCCTGCTGGGCAGCGATCCGCGCCTCTTCCTGCAGACTATCCCAGATCGGATCCATGATCTTCACGGTTTCGCTCTGGCGTATGTCAGTCCTGGCGACCATCGCCACTCTCCTTCGTCGTCCGTCTGTCCATCAGGTATAGGCCAAATCGCACCGGATATAAATGGCCGCCCGGAAATAGACGCTTAAAACGCTGATCCAGCGCTACGCTTGCCCGACCTTGCCCCAAAACTCAAGCGCAGCCTTTTTGAAGACCCTGTCGCCGACGGCCAGCATATGATCGCGGCCGGGAATATCGAGAGCCACGGCATCGGGGATAAGGGCTGCCAGTTCCTGCGCGGAACCGGCAATATCGTCCTTGGTGCCAACGGCGACCAGGACGGGAACAGCGATACGGCCCATATCCTCGACGGACAAGAGGTCGCGCGAGGTCGAGATGCAGGCAGCGAGCGCCTTGCGGTCGCTCTTCGTCTGGTCGGCAAAGGCGCGAAACATCCGCCCCCGCTCATGGGTCACCACATCGAGCGACGGCGCGTTCAAAGCATCGGCTATCGGATCCCAGTCTCCAACCCCGGTGACCATCCCGATACCAAGGCCACCCAGAACGAGCGAGCGCACGCGATTGGGATGCGCAAGCGTCAGGAATGCCGAAATGCGGGCTCCCATCGAGTAGCCCATGACATGCGCCTCGGCGATACCGAGATGATCGAGCAGCGCCACGGCGTCTCCTGCCATCGACTGCGGATGATAGACGGACGGGTCATGCGGCTTTCCGCTGGCGCCATGGCCGCGATTGTCGAGTGCAATCACCCGGAATCCCGCATCGCCCAGCGTCTTCAGCCAGCCCGGAAAGACCCAGTTCACATTGGCGCTGGAGGCAAATCCATGGATCAGCAGGATGGGATCACCGGACGGATCGCCCTCGTCGAAATAGGCGATCGGCAGGCCGTCATGGGTGAAGGTGGAAAAAGCGGGCGGGTTCAGATCCATGGCATGCGTCCTGTTTTTCTGCGACCCTATGACAGCGGCGGCACCGCGAAAACCCCGCAACGCCAAAAAACCCGCAGGCGCGGCATCTTTGCCGCTACACTTTTGACGCAAAGCTTTCTATGGTGCGGCCGAATTCGACTATTCTTCTACATGACGGAGCATGACATGGCCGGGCACGGTATTCCCCACTTTCAAAACGATGGCGGCCACGCGGTGATCGAGGTCGGCGTCAAGGAATTCATGTGCACGGGTGCCTCTGTGCCGTTCGATCACCCGCATATCTATATCGACATGGGCGACGACAACGAAAAAGTCTGTTCCTACTGCTCGACGCTCTACCGCTACAACGCGAAGCTTCATGCGGACCAGACGGTCCCGGACGGCTGCACGTTCAATGCCAAGGCGGCGTAAGCTGCAAACGCTCCCCGCATGACGCGACCCGTTGCGATCGTTGGCGCCGGCATAGCCGGGCTGACGGCGGCCCTCAGTTTTGCCCGCAAAGGCATGGAGACCGACATCTTTGAACGCACCAGCGTTCTCAGCGAGGCCGGTGCCGGGCTGCAGCTCTCGCCGAATGCAACACGGATTCTTGCCAGGCTCGGGCTGCTCCCGGCGTTGGAAAGCCTCTGGAGCGAACCGCAGGCGATCACGCTGGCGAGCGGTGTATCGCTGCGCACGATCGCGTCCGTTCCCTCCGGCCCATTCGCACGCAGCCGCTGGCAATCACCCTATGGCGTTCTTCACAGGGCCGATCTGCAAAAGACCCTGCTGGATGCCGTCAATGCCAATCGCCTTTGCCGTCTTCATCTCGGCACGCAGATCGGGGATGCCGATCACGGTCGGATAAATGGCAGCGAGCCACGTCTTGTGGTGGGCGCCGATGGCGTCTGGTCGCAGATGAGAAAGCAGATAGAAGCCGCTGGAAAATCGATCTTTTCCGGCAATGTAGCCTGGCGCTTCACGCTCAGTGAGGAGGAGGCTCCGGCGGTGTTCGATAAAACCAAAGTCACGGCCTTTCTCGGCAGCGGCTCGCACCTGGTCGTCTACCCCTTGCAGCACTCCGGCCGTTTCAATGTGGTCGCCATCACCGCCGGTGCTGATCCCGGACAATCATGGGACAGCACCCTGCCCTTGGACCATAGCCGCGAACGCTTGCTGAAGGCCTTCCATGGATGGCATCCGCAGATCACCGATCTGCTGCGGCAGGCGGGCGGGCTGACGATCTGGCCGCTGCATGAAGTCAGTGACGGCGCCTGGCATCAGGGAGATAAAGCAGTGCTGATCGGCGACGCCGCCCATGCGATGATGCCCTTTGCTGCGCAAGGGGCGGCAATGGCGATCGAGGACGGGTTTGAGCTTGCTTCGTTCGTGGCGGCTGGAAAGCCGCTGAGCGCCTTTGCCGATCACCGCAAAAGCCGCATGGCGCGCGTCCGCTCGCGTGGCGCCTTCAACCGTTTTGCCTATCACGCCCGCGGCCCGGCACGGCTCGGGCGCGATATCGTCCTCTCGCTGCGGCGGCCGGAAAGCCTGGCCGCCGATTTCGACTGGCTTTATGGGTACGAGCCGAAGGACTGAACGTCAGACGGCCTTTGCGGCCGCAAACCCGGCTTCGATGTCCTTGCGCAAATCCGCAACATCCTCAAGGCCGATCTGCAGCCGAATGACCGGACCTTCGGCGGGCGCCTTGCAGACTTTGCGATCGGACAGACCGACATGCACGGCCAAGCTCTCATACCCACCCCAGGACCAGCCGAGGCCGAAGATCGACAGCGCGTCGAGGAAGGCATGCGCCTTCGGCTTGAACTGATCAGCACTTTCAGCCTTGAGTACGACGGAGAAGATACCGCTTGATCCGGTAAAATCCCGTTTCCACAGGTCATGACCGGGAAAGCCCGGCAAGGCCGGGTGCAACACGCGGGCGACATCGTCGCGCTCTTCCAGCCAGCGGGCAATATTGAGCGCGCTTTCCTGATGGCGCTCCAGCCGGATGCCCATCGTGCGCAAGCCGCGCAAAATCTGGTAGCTGTCATCGGGCGAGCCGCAGAGGCCGAGTGCGCCATGCGTTTCGAGCAACTGCTCCCAATGGGCCGCATTGGCAGAGATCGTGCCCATGAGAATATCGGAATGACCCGACGGGTATTTGGTCGCCGCATGGATCGATATATCGACGCCGTGATCCAGCGGCTTGAAATAAAGCGGCGTTGCCCAGGTATTGTCCATCGTCACCACGCAGCCATGGCGATGCGCGACAGCCGATATCGCGCGAATATCCTGCATTTCGAATGTGTTGGACCCCGGCGCTTCGGTATGGACAAGCTTGGTATTCGACTTGATCAGGCTTTCGATACCGGCCCCAATCATCGGGTCGTAATATTCGACGGTGACGCCGAGCCGCGTCAGCATGGTGTCGCAGAAATGCCGGGTCGGGAAATAGACCGAATCGACGATCAGCGCATGATCGCCCGCCGACAGGAAAGCCAGGAACGGCACGGTGACGGCGGCGAGCCCGGACGGGACAAGAACAGTGCCGGCCGAACCCTCAAGCGCATCGATCGCCTCACACAAAGCATCGGTGGTCGGCGTTCCCCGCGTTCCATAGGTGTATTTCTGCGCCTTGGTTTCCATGGCTTTTGCGTTGGGAAACAACACAGTGGACGCGTGCACGACAGGCGGATTGACGAACCCATGAAAATCGAAGGGCGAATTGCCGATATGCGACAGCTTCGTGTTCACGCCGGCGGCGGCGAGGAAATCATTCTTTTCAGTCATGGGAAGGTCCGCTTGTGAAATTTCATGTCCCCTCCCTTCTCAGCCCAGCGGGCCGGAGGGTCAAGGGACTTCGCCTGCAGTAAGCTGGCGTAAATGCGGAAAACTGCGGATATGGAAGTTTTTTGAACATAAAACTGCATCAAACCGTCAAAAACTGCCTAAACATGCGGCGCAATCAACGTTTCTGGTGGTGCAGCCCGGAAAATCGGCAACGTGTCTTGACCCTGCGCTGTTTTGAGCATGAGATAGACAGTACTCGCGCCAGGAGGGTGGCGGGGGCCGTTGCTGCATCCAAGCGCAGCCTGCGGGACAAGAACAAAGACAACAGAAAAAGGTTCTAAAAAATGGCAAAAAGAATTCTGACAGCGCTCATCGGCGCTGCCGTCATGGGGATTGGCACTCAGGCAGCATCGGCAACTACGCTCGGCGACGTCAAGGCGAAGGGTTTCCTTCAATGCGGCGTCAACACCGGCCTGACAGGCTTTGCCTCCCCGGACGCCTCGGGTAACTGGAGCGGCTTCGACGTCGATTATTGCAAGGCGATTGCTGCTGCGATCTTTGGCGACGCGACCAAGGTAAAATACACCCCGACATCCGCCAAGGACCGTTTCCCGGCGCTGCAGTCGGGCGAAGTGGACGTTCTGGCCCGTAACACGACCTGGACGATCAACCGCGATACCGCACTCGGCTTCAACTTCCGCGCAGTCAACTATTATGACGGCCAGGGCTTCATGGTCCGCAAGTCTTTGAACGTGAAGTCGGCGCTTGAGCTGTCCGGCGCTGCCGTCTGCGTCCAGACCGGCACCACGACCGAACTGAACCTCGCCGACTATTTCAAGGCCAACAATCTGCAGTACAACCCGGTCGTTTTCGAAAAGCTCGAAGAAGTGAACGCTGCCTATGATGCCGGCCGTTGCGACGTCTACACGACGGACCAGTCGGGCCTCTATTCGCTGCGTCTGACGCTGGCTGCTCCGGACGATCACATGATCCTGCCGGAAATCATCTCCAAGGAGCCGCTTGGACCGGCCGTCCGCCAGGGCGACGACCAGTGGTTTGACATTGTCAGCTGGGTTCATTACGCGCTCGTCGGCGCCGAAGACTTCGGCATCACTTCGGCCAATGTCGAGGAAATGAAGAAGTCGACCAACCCGGACATCCAGCGCTTCCTCGGCGTTGAGGCAGACACCAAGATCGGTACCGACCTTGGCCTGGAAAACGATTGGGCCGTCAAGATCATCAAGGCTGTGGGCAACTATGGCGAAGTGTTTGACCGCAACATCGGTGCAGGCAGCCCGCTGAAGATCGAACGTGGCCTGAACGCTCTGTGGAGCAAGGGCGGCATCCAGTATGCACCGCCAGTACGCTAAGACCATATGACAATCGGGAAAGCGGCTCCGGCCGCTTTCCCCTCCCAAAAATAAGAATCGCTCGAAACAGGGCGATCAGGGGATTAAGAGGCTCTGCATGACGATCGACGCCACGATTCCGCCCGGCAAGGACAAGCCGACCGGCTCAATACTCAACGATCCCAAGGTTCGCGGCTTTATCTACCAGGCCGTGACCTTGCTACTGCTGATTGTTTTCATCTACTGGATCGCGATGAACACCAGCGAAAACCTGAAGCGCGCCAATATCGCTTCCGGTTATGGCTTTCTCAACGGACGCGCCGGCTTTGATGTCGGTCAATCGCTGATCGCCTATTCCAGCGATTCGACCTACGGCCGCGCCCTGGTGGTGGGTTTCTTCAATACGATCCTGGTGGCCGTCGCCGGCATCGTCACGGCAACGATCATCGGGTTTCTGGTCGGCATCGGCCGGCTGTCGAAGAACTGGCTGATCGCCAAGCTGTCGATGGTCTATGTCGAGGTCTTCCGCAACATTCCGCCGCTGCTGGTCATCTTCTTCTGGTATTCCGGCGTTCTGGCCGTCCTGCCGCAACCAAGGGATTCCGTGGCGCTGCCGCTGGATATGTATATCAACAATCGCGGCCTCGCCTTCCCGCGCCCGGTGTTTGAAAGCGGCTCGCAATTCATCCTGCTTGCCCTCATCATCGCAGCGATCGGCAGCTTCCTGTTTGCCCGCTATGCAAACAAGAAGCAGATGGAGACAGGCAAGCGCCTGCCGGTGCTCTGGACCGTCCTTGGCCTGTTGATCGGCCTGCCGCTCCTCACCTATTTCGTCACCGGCGGTCCGATCTCCTTCGACGTTCCGGTTGCCGGCAAGTTCAACCTGACCGGCGGCTCGGTGGTTGGCCCGGAATTCCTGTCGCTGTTTCTGGCGCTCTCCTTCTATACGGCATCCTTCATCGCCGAAATCGTCCGCGCCGGTATTCGCGGTGTCAGCCATGGCCAGTCGGAAGCGGCCCATGCGCTGGGGGTGCGGCCCGGTCTCACCACGCGCCTCGTCGTCGTGCCGCAGGCCATGCGGATCATCATCCCGCCCTTGACCAGCCAATATCTCAACTTGACGAAAAACTCGTCTCTCGCCATCGCCATCGGCTATTCGGACCTCGTTTCCACCGGCGGCACCATCCTGAACCAGACCGGCCAAGCCATTGAAATCGTCAGCATCTGGATTGTCGTCTATCTGACGCTGAGCCTCTCGACATCGGCGATCATGAACTGGTTCAACGCCAAGATGGCACTGGTGGAGAGATAAGATCATGAACACGCATCAGACCAACTTCGTCCGCACCAGCATGATCGACCAATCGACACCGCCGGTGCTCGATAAGGGTTATATCGCCTGGATAAGGAAGAACCTTCTCGCCACGCCGCTGGATGCGGTGCTGACGATTATCGCCATCCTGGCGCTCGCCTGGTTCCTGCCGCCGGCCATCAAATGGCTGTTCATCGACGCCTCCTGGACAGGCGGCGGACGCGGCGTTTGCGCAACGGCCGCTCAAGGGGGCTCGCAGCCGGAAGGCTGGAGCGGCGCCTGCTGGGCGTTTGTCGGCGCCAAATTCGACGTGTTCATGTTCGGCCGGTATCCGGTCGATGAACGCTGGCGTCCCATGCTGGTCGGCTTCCTGTTTGTGGCGCTCCTCGTCCCGATCCTGATCCCGAAAGTGCCCTATAAGAGCCTGAACGCCATCCTTTTGTTTGGCGTGCTGCCGATCCTGTCCTTTTTCGTGCTGATCGGTGGCGTGCTTGGCCTTTCCTATGTGGAAACGCCGCTCTGGGGCGGCCTGATGGTGACGCTGATCCTGTCCTTTGTGGGCATCGCCGTATCCTTGCCGCTTGGCATCGTGTTGGCGCTCGGGCGCCGGTCCACCATGCCGGTGATCCGCCTGCTCTGCACGGTCTTCATCGAGATTGTCCGCGGTATTCCGCTGATCACGGTGCTGTTCATGGCCAGCGTCATGCTGCCCTTGTTCCTGCCCCAGGGCATGACCGTCGACAAGTTCCTCAGAGCCGTGATCGGGGTGTCGCTCTTTGCCTCCGCCTATATGGCCGAAGTGGTGCGCGGCGGCCTGCAGGCCATCCCGAAGGGACAGGCGGAAGGCGCCGATTCGCTGGGCTTGAGCTACTGGCAGAAGATGCGGCTGATCATCCTGCCGCAGGCACTGAAGCTGGTCATTCCCGGCATCGTCAACACCTTTATCGGCCTGTTCAAGGATACGTCGCTGGTGTCGATCATCGGCATGTTCGATCTGCTCGGCATCGTCCGGCAGAATTTCTCGGACGCCAACTGGGCATCGCCGGTCACGCCACTCTCCGGTCTCGTCTTTGCCGGATTTACTTTCTGGCTTTTCTGCTTCGGTATGTCGCGCTATTCAGGGTTCATGGAACGAAAGCTCGACAAGGGCCACAAACGATAACGAATAAGGGGAAATACAATGGCAGCTGAAGCCAAACCGCTGAAGATCGAAGTGTCTTCCACGGACGTCGCGGTCGAAATCGTCGGCATGAACAAGTGGTATGGAGATTTCCACGTTCTGCGCGACATCAACCTGAAGGTCATGCGCGGTGAACGCATCGTCGTTGCCGGCCCGTCCGGTTCCGGCAAATCCACGATGATCCGCTGCATCAACCGTCTGGAAGAACACCAGAAGGGCACGATCATCGTCGATGGTATCGAGCTCACCAACGACCTGAAGAAGATCGATGAAGTGCGCCGCGAAGTCGGCATGGTGTTCCAGCATTTCAATCTCTTCCCGCACCTGACCATCCTGGAAAACTGCACGCTGGCGCCGATCTGGGTGCGCAAGATGCCGAAGAAGCAGGCGGAAGAAATCGCCATGCACTTCCTCAAGCGCGTCAAGATCCCCGAACAGGCCAACAAATATCCGGGCCAGCTTTCCGGCGGTCAGCAGCAGCGCGTGGCGATTGCCCGTTCGCTCTGCATGAACCCGCGCGTCATGCTGTTCGATGAGCCGACCTCGGCGCTTGACCCGGAAATGATCAAGGAAGTGCTCGACACGATGGTCGGCCTTGCCGAAGAAGGCATGACGATGATCTGCGTCACCCATGAAATGGGCTTTGCCCGCCAGGTCGCCAACCGCGTGATCTTCATGGACCAGGGCCAGATCGTCGAACAGAACGAGCCGGCCGCGTTCTTCGACAACCCGCAGCACGAGCGCACCAAACTGTTCCTCAGCCAGATCCTGCATTAACGATAGGATCGTCTGGCCATCGAACTGGAAGGCCCGTGACATTGGCACGGGCCTTCAGGCCGCTGACGAACTCTGAATTGGCTTGTTTGACGATAGCGACGCCCCATTCTCCCTCATTCTCGCCCTTGTGGCGGGAATCCAGCCAGCTCAAGTCCTTGAGCTGAAAGACTCTTTGACCCGACGGACGTCGGGTCGCTGGATTCCCGCCACAAGGGCGAGAATGAGGGAGGTTGGGGTGTGGCTCCCACCAGACAATCATATTTCAGATTGGTCAGCAGTGCCTATTCTACCGTGTATTTCAGCGTTCCCAGCGACCAGCGCACGCCACGGTTTTCCGCATCGCCGGTCCAGGTTTTCTGCAGCCGGGCGACGATTTCGCTCAGAGACTGGCGGGCATCGAGCTCTCCATTCAGGCCCTGCGACGATGGCGCTACGTCCTGCAAGTCCACGGCATCGCTGACGACGATGGCGACCAGCATATTCTCGCCGCTGCCCTCAGCCTCAAAATCGAAGCCATAATAGCCGTCCGGGATCGTCAGCGTCGAACCGGCCGAAAGCGGCGTGATTTTCTGTGCCAAGTCGTTGGGGAATATCTGCGTGGCGGTACCCTCGCCGTTCACATCGAGAAGGATGAGATGTCCCGCATTTCGGCTGGTGACGGAAATCTCGAAGGCCTGGCCTTTGTTCAAAGCCGGGCCTTTATCCAGCAATACCGTGACATCGCCCGTATCCGCCTTCCCGACGATGTCGCCGATCGCTTCGACAGGATTGGCATCGACATAGGCGGGTGCCACGGCAGCCTCGACCACGACCTCTTGGTAAGCAGGCTCCGGCTTGGCCGCCGGTTGCTGTGCAATTGCCTGTTCCGCCGTGTCCGGTTCCGGTTTGGCGATGCTGGTGCCGAGCATATCCGGCACGCTTTCCAGCTGCGGATCGAGATTGTCGCAGCCGTCCAGCGTCGCGCAATAGTCCTTCGATTTGCGGGTCACATATTCGAAAAGCTCGGCATTGCTGACGAGACCGTTGCCATTCGCGTCGGATTCTTCAGGTTTGTAGCCGGCTATGTAAGCGGATGTGAAAACGCCATGCCGATCTTCGACCGGCAGGCGAACATCGTCCCACGCCACCTGATAGGCAGCCGCAGCACTCCAGGCGGTCAGCCCACCGGCCGTCAATTGCGCGGGTTTATCGACAACACCGAGATCGATGCGCAGGCCCCGTGTTGCCGGCTGTTTGGTGCTTTGCGCAAACGGGCGCGGCAGATAACGGGCGCCTTGCAAGCCTGATACGGCCTCTCGCGACAAGGAACGGGAAATCGTCCCGGAATGGCAGGCATCGATCACCAGCGTCACTGCCCTGCCCTTCAGTTTCTCCAGCACGGCCTCCAGTTCGTCATCGAGGATGACATTGGTCCAGTCCTCGTCACCGGCTTTGAGATCATAGGTTGAAATGGCCTCGTCCATCCCATCCTCTTCGTCGCCACTCATATCCTTGACCTGCAGGCCATGCCCGGAAAAATACAGATAGACCCGGTCGCCCGGCGACGTTCCGGCAATCAGCCATTCGTCCATCGACGACAAAATCGCCTGACGGGTGGCCTTGTCATCGGTGAGGACCCGGATTTCCTCAGGCTTGAACTGCAGCGTGCCGGTCAACAGAGACTGGATTGCCTTCACATCGTTCTTCGGTCCATGCAGAAACATGTCTTCCGGCAGGTTTTCATAGGTGCCGATGCCGATGACCAGCGCCCGGTCCTGCGCCCACGCCCCTGCCGGTTGCGCCCCCAGCGATGCCAGGCACCAGAGCGCGGCTGTGGCAGTGTTGCGCAAAACCGTCATCACAAGTGTTCCCGTGTGTAGAGCGGCTGGATTGCCACGCTCGTATCGGTGCCGTCGAGCCGCGTGACCAGAAGCTTCAGTACAGTGGCGGCATCCACGCTCTTGCTGGCCAAAGCCGCGCCGATCGCATCGATAGGTTCATTGGTCGAGATCACGATCAGATGATCGGCGCCGAAGGGTTCGACCACCTGCAGATTGCTGAGCTTGAACCCGGCACTCGCCGTTCCCTCCGACTGCACATCCAGCAACTGTATCTGCCCGGTGTTGGCCAGATTGAACACAACCATGTTTCTATAGCCGGAGGCCGGTGCATTGAAGGCAATCTTGTCGCCGGCGGCGTAGATGTCCTTCTGCGGCGTCAGGGACACTGTGCCCGGATTCTGGCTCGCCATGATCTTCAGGAAATCGAGCAGGATGAACTTATCGACAACCGGCTGTATCGAGCGGCCATCGATATGCTCGCCGGCAACGTCGCCGTTTGGCGTGTAGACAATGCCGCTCGCGGCATCCCAGCGATAGGGCACGCCTGTGCCACCCACATTGTCCGGCACGGCATCGGAGCCCTCGACAGATAGGGCCAGCTTGCCATTCCAGCCGGATTCGCGGACGGATTTATGCATCTTCTCCGCTTCCGGTGCGATTGCCACAGTGGCGCTGCGCGTCAACGGCATGACCACCTCATCGTCGGAGCGTGGCAGTTGCGGTGTGAAATTGGGAACCTGCAGGGCCTCCGACTGGGTCTTCACAGTGGCAAAGACATAATCCTCGAGCTCCACCCGCGACAGGCGGCCGTCACCATTGCGATCTGCCGCCCCCTCGACAGCGCGGGCAAAACTCCAGCTCAAGGCACCGCGCGGCTCGCCGCTGATAATGACCTCAGGCGACGGCTGGCTCTCCAGCGATGCGGCAAGCACCGTGACAGTGCGAAATTGAGTTTCTTTCACCGCAGCACCCGACACCGCCTCCTCAGACGGCGGCGGCAGCTTCACCGTGACGGCATGGGCAAGGCGGGTCTTGCCGGAAAAGGACCGGCTCATGCCGCCGGAATGGCAGCTGTCGGAGACGAACAGGACCTGCACGCCTTTGGCTTCCGCTTCGGAAAACCAAGCATTCAGCTCGTTATCGACGATGATCTCATGGTCGGTTTCGGCGGCGCGGCTGCGGTCGAAGCCTGGCAATTGCAGGAACTCGTCGAGACCGTCGGCCTCGTCCCCGGCCACAAGTTCCGGCATCTGCGCACCGTGCCCGGCATAGGTGAAGATGATCGTGTCGCCCTTGGCCGCACGGGCAACAAACCCGCTCCAGGCCGCACGGATATCGTCCTTGCGGGCGGCGGCATCGAAAAACGCCGCGATCTGATCAACGCTTGCCCGCCGCAACGACGCTTCGACATCCTTGGCATCCTTGACGGCACCGTCCAGGCTGACCTCATAGGGGTAGGCATCGACGCCGACAACAAGAGCGAAAGTCGCTGAGGATGCGGCACCGAGCGGCACTGCAGCCAGGAGGAGAGCAAGGGCCAGGCGGCGCAGCATCATTCAATTCTCCACATCGACTTCGACGCGCCGGTTCATCTGGTTCAGCGTCTCCTCATCATAAGCGCTGGCATCATCCGCCTTGAACGGTTCGTCCTCACCTTTGCCTAAGGTTTTCCAAACGCCTGCATACCCCTCGGCAACGAGGTATCCCGCCAGCGCATCAGCGCGTGCCAGCGACAAAACACGATTGGCTTCCTGCGTGCCGACGGGGTCGGTGTGTCCGGTGAGCGTGATCGCCTTGGGCTTGACCGATTTCAGGCATTCCGACAGGTCCCTGGCGGAAGCCAGCCCTTCCGGGGTAAATTCCGCCGTGCCGAAGACATAGCGCACCGGCGTCGATTTCTTCTTCAGGGAGACGCCGCGATAGCTGATCTTGCAGGCGCCGCGCACAGTGAGTTTTACGGGGTTTGGGGAGGCAAGCCGCATCTCCGTTGCCATATGATCGAGCCTGACGATATAGGCCTGATCCGGCGCCATCCATTGCGGCGTCAGCACCTCGTTGCCGGCATCCTCCAGCGCCAGCTGATAGTAGCGGGCCGCCGCCTCATAAGTCCGCCGGTCACGGTTGATGTCCCCCAGCGCGTCGAAAACCTGCCAGGGTGCCGAATTGCTTGTGCGGATCGCCTCAAGCTCGCGTTCGAAATCTGCGAGATTTGCACCCTGCCCGACAGCGCCGACAATCCGGTTGAAGGACGCCAGCGCCGCCACGCGGTTAATCATCGCCTTGTCGTCGGCGGTACAACCGGGCTTCGGCATGCCGGCAATCTGCTTGGCCAATGCCTCGTTGCCCGCATTGGTGGCCTTGGCAATCTGCGCCAGGGCATCGCAGGCGGCCGTTGCCGTCCCGGCACAGAAAAATATCAGCAGCGATGCCCCGGCAAGAACCCTCAATCGCATCATGCGCCTTTCCATTTCATTTCCAGTCAAACCGCCATGTCCAGCCTGACCGAACAGGCCAACCGGCACTGCGCGGCCGACGCCCGCCTATTTTATGATCTCGAAGGTCACCACTTGCAGGCCGCTGGCGCCCTTGTCGTCCTCGGCTTTCTTGGCAAGGTTGATCGCCAGTCCGCGCGTCGGCGGTAGATGCGACTGCGCCACCAGCTGGCGCGCCCGCTCCACGGTCAGCTTTTGATCGCCCAGCCCACCCTCGCGGCAGTAGGCGATCATGGTTTCGGCCGGTGCCGGCGTGTCGAAGGTCAGATCGCCGGTTCCGGGCTGCGGGATCAGGCGTTTCTCGCCCGGTTGCAGCGTGGTATTGCCGATCATCGCATCGGGAATGACTTCCACGTTGCCGGTCTCTTCCACATACAGGATCTGCAATTCGCAGGCCCTGTTGGCACTCAGCTCGAAGGACAGCTGGTCGCCGACCTTCGCGGTGGTCGTGGCCACATGCAGCGCCAGTTCAAGCTTGCCGCGATCGGCAGGCTGCTCCTGGCGATAGGCGGGCGTCGCGGCCGCGATTGTCTGCGGCTTGACATAATCCTGCTGCGCCGTTTGACCGGCCACGTCCTCACCTCCACCGGCCGTGGCCACGTGGACGGTTGCCGTGTCGAGCGGCTTCAGCTGCATCAGGGGATGCAGAAGCAGCGGAAATTGCTGCTCGACCTCGGCGCGGGGGACCGTCGCGCCCGCCTCAAGCGTCGTCACCCAGTCGATGCCAAGCCGCAGCGTATCGACATCCTCCACCCGCTTGATCGCCGAGGACAACTCTGTCGGCGTCATGTCGAACTCAGCCGCGAGCGCATCGAAATCGAGTTCATCCTCATATTTGTCGCCAAAATAGGTGACGAGTTCGGCATTGCCGGGCGCCTGCATGCTCTGAGCGCTGCCATCTGGCGTCGGCTCGGTCACACCGAGCTTGACCAGCGCCTCGACGAAACGCTGCCGGTCCTTGTTATAGGCGGCATCAAGCTCTTCCTGCGGCACGTACATATCCAAGAGAATGGCCTGCTGATCCCGGGTGAACAGCGTCGATGTCTGGATATGCTCGCGCAGCTGGTCGCGTTTCGACAGGATGCCGTTGGCATGGCAATCGAAACAGGAGCGGGCATTGATGATCTCGACCCCCTTGCCGATCGGCCGCTTGCGGAAGGACACGATCGAGGTTGGCCCGATATCCAGCTGCTTTCCCGCCGCTGTCGACAGGTAATAGCCCTGCAGCCCGTTCGGCAGCGAGAAGATCATCTCGCCGCCATCGTGCTCAAACGGCGTCAGACCGCCATCGAACGGTTCCAGTTCCTTCGGCCCTTGCGGAAAACGCTTCAGCACCTGGCGGCCGACATCGCCGCCGAAATCATAGGACTTCCAGTAGTAGCCGCCGAACGGCATATCGTGGCGTTCCAGCATGCGGTTATGATCTGAAACCCCTGACGATCCATCGGCAAAACCCGCGCGCAGCACCTGGCGGCGGCGGATATTGTCATCGACATTGATCTGGAACCGCTGTTCGAGTTCGCGGATATGGGTCGGCAGCTTCATCAGCCGGTTGTAGATCTTTGGTTTGGCGGCATTGGCCATGAACCAGTCGATGCGCATGATCGGCAGGACGGTGCCGGTTTCCTTGGTGAGCGCCAGAAGCGAGGCATCGCTGGCGGGATCGACACCGTAGAAATATTGCGAAATCAGGAAATTATAGTCGTCGGCCGACCATTGCAGGTCGCGCAGGTCAACCCTCACCATCAGGCCGTTGGTGCCCTCGACCTCCTGCGGCAACACAAGCTTCGGGCCGTAGGACAGCGAATTCAACAGTTTCTTGAAGCCGCCGGCCAGAACGTCCATGCGCTTCATGAAGGTCTTGTCGTCCTCGCAGCTCATCATGCCATTATACTGGTTGCGATAGGAGAAGTAGCGCATATATTGCCGGTCGAGATCGTTGACCTTGGAAATATCCTTCAGCCCGGCCTCGACGAAATCCCGATAGGCCAGCATCGGCCGCGTGCGCGCCGGTCTGCTCGCCGCAGTCTGCGGCAGATCCGATTGCTTCAGCGAATTGATCCAGTCCTCCAGGCTTTTTACCTCCTCCGCGCTCGGGCGCTTGCCAAGCGGCATGCGGCCGCTGGTCACCGAAGTGAACAGACGGGATTTGGCGGCATCGCCGGGAACCACGAAAGCGGCGTCGGCTGCGATCGTGCTGAGGTCACCGGCCGGATAGGATCCTTGCGAGCTTTCGCCGGGCCCATGGCAATTGCGGCAATATTTGCCGATAAAGGCATCGGCCTGGGTGGCAAGGCCGGCATTGCCGCCGCCAAGCGCGGAGGCCGGCGTACTTTCCGTGCAGACCGCCGTTGCCGATTGCGCCACCGGCTGCGGCGGCTTGACCTCGCGGTCGGACAGGAAGGCATAGATCGCGGTGCGGTCCTTCTCGTTGAGAACGGACAGTCCATGGGCTATCTCGCGCATGACGGGATCGGTCAGGGGAGCGCCCGAGAGCTTCTTGCCGTCGTCGATCAGGCCGGTGGTGAACACGTCGGGTGTGGCAAGGCCTGCCATCCGGGCCTTGGAAATATCGGGCGCCACCGCGCCGGTCAGGCCCTTTTCCCCGGTATAGGCGTTTTCCATGTCGAGACCGTAAGTGGTGGTTCGCGGCGTATGACACTCGCCGCAGCCGCCGACATTTTCGACGAGATAGCGGCCGCGCTCCATCTGCGTTTCCTCGCGCGGCTGATAGTCCGCCACATTGAAGTGGCTGCGCTTCCACAGCGTAATCGTCGTCTGGCGGCTATAGGGAAACGCGATCTCGTGTTCCTTCGATACGGCATCGGACGCAATCAGCGTGTCGATGTAAGCCTTGATATCCAGCACATCCTCCGGCTTCATGCCGCCATAGGCGGTATAGGGCATGACGGGATAGAGATTGTTGCCTTCGCGATCGATGCCCTGCATCACCGCATTGAGAAACTGCGCATTGGTCCAGCCGGCGATGCCGTTGGCATGGGGCGAAATGTTCGGGGCATAGAATTTGCCGATCGCCGTATCCATTTCCAGTCCGCCGGACAGGACGTCGCTGCTCCTGGCCGATCCATGGCAGGCACCGCAACCGGACGCATTGAACAGATATTTGCCATTGCCGGTATCGGCCTTATAGGTCGCATAGGCATCGTCAGCGAAAGCATCACGCGCCGATGCAGCGCCCGGACACTGGGTTAGCGCCAGAACCAGTGCCGCCATCGCCGCCATCGTGCGCGGCAGGCCGAGCCTACGGATCAGGGTCCCGGACACTTGATCGAACATGCGCATGGCCTGTTCTCCTTGCTTTCTCAAACAACAAATACGCTATAGCTACCGGAACTCGAACTGCTCGAACTCGACCCGTTTGGGTGTCTTGCCGAGGTCCTTCAGGCCCTTTTCAATGGATTTTCGCAGCAATGGCGGCCCGCAGAACCAGAGGTCCGCTCCCGCCGGATCGACGGCGCTCGATGCGGTAAGCTTTGCCGCGTCGAGCCTGCCGTCCGTTTTGGAATCATGCAAAGTGAAACTGAAATTCGAAAGCTTGTCCGCCTGCGTTTGAAACGTATCAAGGCCGATGGCCTCGCTCCGGTCGCGCACGCAATAGACCATGTGGATATCCTGGCCTTCGTCCCCCTTCAAGCGCCCCGCCATCGCCAGGAACGGCGTAACACCAATACCGCCAGCGAGCCATATCTGTTTCTTGCTGCCACGGCGGTGATTGAAATGCCCATAGCCCCCCTCCAGTTTCAGGCGGTCGCCGATGGCGATGCCGTCGCGCAGCGCTTTGGTATAATCACCCAGCGGCTTGATGGCGAACCGGACGGTGCCGTCGTCCTCCATGCCGGCGATCGTGAACGGATGCGGCTCGCGCAAACCCGGTTTGTTGACCCGGAAAAATCCGAACTGGCCGGGCTTGGCACGCAGCGGACGCCGCACCGGCCGGGCGGAAATGATCGTTGCGCCCTCATGACGCGCCACATCGAAGACCTCGTAGGTGCGGGTCCGCAGCCAGGGAAAGAGCTGTGTGTAGATATAGCTCAGCGTGCCGATCATCGCGAAAATATTGAGATAGGTCGCCAGCATCGCCGTACCGTCATAGGGCCGCTTGATGAACGTCTGGTGGAAGGCGGCCATGATGAACAGCAGGCCGATGAAACGGTGTGTCAGGCGCCAGAAATGGTAAGGGATTTCCACCTTCGTCTTTGGCACGATCTTGACGATGCTGAGCAGCAAAAGGACGACGAGTGCGTAAAACGCGTACTCGCCGGCATCAGCCGCCAGCCTGTTCAGCCCGCCGGTCAGCGACAGGCCCTTGAAATCCGGCGTGATGAAATAGTGTACGAGGATCAGCGCGAGGACCGTGATCCCTACCCGGCGATGCGTCTGGTAGATCCGGTCGAGCCCGCCGAAAAGGCGCTCGATGAAAGATGGGCGCGTGGCCATGAACAGTGCCAGCGCCATGCCGGTAAAGGCCATCGAGGATGCCATCAGCGAAAACGTGGTGCCCGCATTGGTATGGCTGACCGCAGGGACAACCAGCAACCCCGCAAATCCGATCAGCGACCAGACAAGAACAGCACCCGCGCTCACGCCATATCCCCCATAATTCCGCGGTTGCGGAGCCCGAAGTGAGACTGGCAAGGCCCTCAAGCTTCGTCAACTGCTATTGTAGCAGAGACGATTTTACGCCGGGCTTTATTCGCCTGCCCTCATTTCAACGTGCCGGCGGCAAGTACCTCGCGTGCTTTTTGCGCCAGCGGATGGTCCGGATGGCGGCGGATGAAGCGCTCATAGGCTTCGCGCGTCCCTTTGCGGGTGGCGCCGTCATATTCGGACTGCACGGCAGCTTCCGCATCCGGCGCCGGCGTCATGATCCCACCGGTTCCCTTTGGCACTTGTGCCGCCAAAACCACACCGCTGAAAAACCCGGCTATTGCCCCCAAAAGGGCGAGGATCGGCCATTGCCTCCGAAATTCGACCAGCATATCAACGCCTCTTCAGGTTTGGGAAAGTTACGGGTGCGATGAGACTTACGGAGCAGTTTCAGCCGCTTTCCGAAAGTAGCAGCTTACAGACAATTTGATGATTTCCGGTGTACATTCTCCACCGAGAAGGTGAAACAATGACGGGCACGAATAAAACGGTAAAGACCATTGCTGCTACAGGCAACCAGCTGGTCGATGGCATCATTTCCGGCACCGCCTGGGGCGGCGATAGCGTTACCTACGCTTTCCCAACGCTTGCCAGCCAGTATCATTACGGCAACCCGGCAGAGTTGAACAACAATTTCGGTGCGGTTTCGGCTGCGCAAAAGAACGCGGCGCTGTTCATCATGGAACAGTCTTCCGGAACTGCCGCCAATGACGGCTTTTCCGTCGAAGGGTTTACCAAGCTGGCCTTCTCCGCCGGCAGCGCAACCACCGCGACGCTGCGCTTTGCGCAATCCGACGAGGCAAGCCCGACGGCCTATGCCTATTTTCCCGACACACACTATTCCGCCGGCGATACCTGGTTCAGCACGGACTATGAGGGCACGATCAACGATTATCGCGCCCCGGTTGCCGGCAATTATGCCTGGCACACGCTGGTGCACGAACTGGGTCATGCGCTGGGCTTGAAGCATGGTCATGATACCGGCGTCTTCGGCGCGACACCCGATGCCTTCAACTCGGTCGAATATACGGTGATGACCTATAATGGCTTTGTCGGCGACAATGCCAATGGCTACGCCTATGAACAGTTCGGCGCGCCGCAGACCTTCATGATGGCCGATATCGCTGCCCTGCAGCACATGTATGGCGCCAATTACACCACCAACAGCGGCAACACGGTCTACAAGTGGACACCGGACAGCGGCAAGACCTATGTGGATGGCAAGGTGGCGATCGACCCCGGCGGCAACCGCATCTTCGCCACGATCTGGGATGGCGGCGGCAAGGACACGTTCGATCTCACCGCCTACAAGAGCAACCTCAATATCGACCTTCGCGCCGGTGGCTTCTCGATGTTCAGCGAAGACCAGCTGGCGGGACTGGGCGGTGGGCCGAACGATGGCTATGCGCGCGGCAATATTTTCAATGCGCTGCTGCACAAGGGCAACCTTGCCTCGCTGATCGAGGACGTCAAGGCCGGGTCCGGAAACGACAGGGTCGTTGGCAACCAGGCCGCCAACGCGCTCTTCGGCAATGGCGGAAATGATTCGCTGTTCGGGAAAGACGGCAACGATTCTTTGTTTGGCGGCGCCGGAGGCGACAAACTGAACGGCGGCAAAGGACGCGACATGCTCACCGGCGGCGGCGGTGCAGACATGTTCATTTTCTCCGAGCTGTCCGACAGCACCCCGGCCGCATCCGGCCGCGACACGATCTTGGACTTTCGGGGCTCTGAAGGCGACCGGATCAACCTTGCAGGCATAGATGCCGACATCACGAAAGAGGGCAACCAAGGTTTCAAGTTCATCGGCACCAAGGGCTTCGGCGGCGATGAAGGCGAGTTGCGCTATGTCAAGAATGCGTCCGGCACCTATATCTATGGCGATGTAGACGGCGATCGAAAAGCCGACTTTTCCATCCATCTCGAAGACGCCGTCACCCTGCAGAAGGGCTATTTTTTCCTCTGACAGACGCGAATCTGTATGGAGAGGGCCGGATAAGTCATATTCTCGGTATTAGGCAGGCCATTTGAGGAATTCTGCGATTGCCAAACGCTCCGTCATCCCTGTGCTCGTCAGCGATTTAACCTGCTCAAGCCCATGATCTAAAAGAGTTCTGTGACCCGACGGACGTCGGGTCGCTGGATTCCCGCCACAAGGGCGAGAATGACGGAGAGTGGGGTATGGCTCTTACCAGACAATCTTATTCCAGGTTTGTCAGCACTCTGGGCGGGATCAAAGTATCCTGCCTTGTCTTTTGAACGCCGATCCCAAAGGCAGACCTTCACGAATTATCTGGGCAAGGCGCCATACCGCCCTTCCCCGGCCGCATGCAGCCAAACAAAAAAGGCGGCCCGCAGGCCACCTTCCTCGTACTCATTCCTGAAATTCGGCCTTAGCCGACGAATGCGCGTTCGATCACGAATTCGCCCGGCTTGTTGTTGGAGCCTTCGTTCAAACCGGCGGCCTCCAGAATTTCCTTGGTTTCCTTCAGCATCTCCGTCGAGCCGCAGATCATGCCGCGATCGACCAAGGGGTCGAAGGCCGGCAGGCCAAGGTCCGAGAACATCTTGCCGTCACGCATCAGGTTGGTGATGCGGCCCTTGAACGGGTAATCCTCACGGGTCACCGTCGCATAATGGCGCAGCTTGTCGCCGACCAGTTCGGCCAGGAATTCGTGGTTGCGGATTTCTTCGAGCAGGTCGAAGCCGTATTTCAGTTCGGCCACATCGCGGGTCGTGTGGGTAAGGATGACTTCCTCGAACTTCTCAAACGTTTCGGGATCACGGATCAGGCTCGCAAACGGCGCGATGCCGGTTCCGGTCGAAAACATGTAGAGGCGCTTGCCAGGCGTCAGCGCGTCGAGTACCAGGGTGCCTGTCGGCTTCTTGCGCATCAGCACCTGATCACCGGGCTTGATGCTCTGCAGATGCGAGGTCAGCGGACCGTCCGGCACCTTGATCGAGAAGAATTCCAGTTCCTCGTCCCAGGCGGGGCTCGCGATCGAATAGGCGCGGTAGACCGGCTTGCCCTTGACCATCAGGCCAATCATGGCGAATTCACCCGAGCGGAACCGGAATTCCGTCGGACGCGTCATGCGGAAGCTGAACAGCCGGTCCGTATAATGCATGACCTTCGTCACCGTTTCAGCGAACACGCCGGCGGGCACGGTTGCAGCAAATTCTTCGATCTTGGCAGGAGCATTCATTTCGGGGTCAGGTCCTGTAATGATGAGTAACGCTTTCAGGTATCAGCGGATATTCCAAAAGGCGCCGATTTGGAAGCAAATCCGTTCCAATTATAGCGCCTTTTTCAGATTGATGCGTGTTTCAGTGTGTCGCAGCCGTCAGGAAACCCGCCGCCAGCTGTAGGATTTCGCATCGGCCGAAGGTCTGGCCGTCGGCTGGTAGTGATTGTCGATCCCCGGCAAACGCCCCTCCGACAGACGCTTGAGGGCCGTTTCGTTGCTGACGGCAAAGCTATCGATGCCACAGCGCAGCATCAGCGGCACCTGGTCGATCAGCACGTCGCCGACGGCGCGGATTTCCTTGCCGTAACCGAGACGCACGCGCAGCAGCGACGCGTGACTGAAGGCGCGGCCATCGTTGAACGCGGGAAAAGCCACCGCAATCAACGACACCTGCTCCAGAAACGGCTGCAGCCGCGTCACATCGTCGGCGGGGTTGACCAACACGCCAAGCCCGCTTTCGCCGGCCTGTGCCTTTTCCACGAAGGCATCGATCCCGAGAATAGCTTTCTCATTGGAGCCTGCCTTGGTTTCCTCGGTTTCGACGACCCAGGGGTCATCCGTGACGAAACCGGTTTCTTTCCAGATCTGTGTCATATGCTTGTCCTCAGGCCGCTTCCTGCGCATTGCCGCCATAGAGCGCATCCTTGAACGGCTGCGGCCCGACCCGGCGATAGGCCGCAAGGAAGATTTCCGACGGATCCGTTCGCAAGGACAGATAAGTGTTGACGATCGTCTCGATCGCGTCGGTGACCTTTTCAGGCTCAAAGCCGCGGCCGATGATCTCGCCGATCGAGGTATTCTCGTCGCCTGAACCGCCAAGCGTGATCTGGTAGAGTTCGGCACCCTTCTTTTCCACGCCCAGCAGGCCGATATGGCCGACATGGTGATGGCCGCAGGCATTGATGCAGCCGGAGATCTTGATCTTCAGCTCGCCGATCTCGGCCTGCCGGTCCGGGTCACCGAAGCGGGTGGAGATTTCCTGCGACAGCGGGATCGAGCGCGCATTGGCAAGCGCGCAATAGTCCAAGCCGGGACAGGCAATGATATCCGTGATCAGACCGGCATTGGCCGTCGCCAGACTAATCGAAACGAGACCACGATAGAGCGCCTCCAGATCGGCCAGCGCCACATGCGGCAGGATGATATTCTGCTCATGACTGATGCGGATTTCATCAAAGGCGTATTCCTGCGCCAGATCGGCAATCGCATCCATCTGGCTATCGCTGGCATCGCCTGGAATGCCGCCGATCGGCTTCAGCGACACCGTCACCATGCCATAGTCGGGGTGCTTGTGCGGCTGCACATTCTGCTGCACCCAGCGGGCAAAGTCCGGATCGGCCTTCTTCCAGCCGGCCAGATTGGCCCAGCCTTCGGGACGGTCGGTCAGCGGCGGAGGTGCGAAATAGCTGGTGATTGCCTGGATATCGGCATCCGGCAATTTCAGCTCCGTGTTCTTCAGTTGCAGGAATTCCTGCTCGACCTGGCCTGTCAGGTTTTCCACGCCGGTTTCGTGCACGAGGATCTTGATGCGCGCCTTGTACTTGTTGTCGCGGCGGCCGTGCAGATTGTACACCCGCATGATCGCTGTCGTGTAGGACAACAGATCCTCTTCCGGCAGGAAATCGCGGATTTTCTTGGCGATCATCGGCGTGCGGCCCTGCCCGCCGCCGACATAGACGGCAAAGCCGATCTCGCCCTTGTCGTTCTTCTTCAGGTGCAGGCCGATATCGTGCACCTGAATGGCGGCGCGGTCGCGCTCGGCCCCGGTAACGGCGATCTTGAACTTGCGCGGCAGGAAGGAAAACTCCGGATGAACCGACGACCACTGGCGCAGGATTTCGGCGTAAGGGCGCGGGTCCGCGACTTCATCGGCAGCGGCACCGGCAAAATGATCGGCGGTGACGTTGCGGATACAGTTGCCCGATGTCTGGATCGCGTGCATCTCGACCGAGGCAAGCTCTGCCAGGATGTCCGGCGTGTCCGAGAGTTTCGGCCAATTGTACTGGATGTTCTGGCGCGTGGTGAAATGGCCGTAACCGCGATCATATTTGCGGGCGATATGGGCCAGCATGCGCATCTGGTTGCTGTTCAGCGTGCCATAGGGAATGGCGACCCGCAGCATATAGGCGTGCAGCTGCAGGTAGACGCCGTTCATCAGCCGGAGAGGCTTGAAGGCATCCTCGGCAAGCGCACCGGAAAGACGGCGCGTGACCTGATCGCGAAACTGGGCAACACGGTCAGCAACAAAGGCATGGTCGAATTCGTCGTAACGGTACATCGGTCTTCTTTTCCTTAAGCCACCTGAACGGGGCCGGTCAGGCCCTTGTATCCCGGCGCATAGTCGATCGTCGGGCCTTCGGCGCGAACGCGCTCGCGCATCCGCAAAGGCCTGAGCACGCCTGCTACTTCTTCAATATCAATGACATTCACGTCAACCACCTTGTTATCGGCAAAGGCAGCCTTTCCAGTCGCTTCCAGAGCGGTGACCGCCTCAGCATGGCGGGCGATAAACGCATCCTGCAGCGATTCCACCCAGTTGCCGGAGGCATCGAGCCAGACGGAAATGCCGTCGGACAGGCGGTTTGCGGTCAATACCTTGTCGGCCATGTCAGTTCCTCACTTCATCAGTCTGTTTGTGCTGCACGTCTGAGGCCGAACCGTTCGTCTTGCCCGTGACCAGCGGCTGCGACCGTTCGAAATTCGCGCCGGCCACCGCATCGCCGATGATCACCATGACCGGGCCATCCAGCTCGTCGCGATATTGCAGGTCCGGCAGATCCTTCAGCGTGCCGTGCAGGAGCTTGCGCCCGGCGCGGCTGGCGTTTTCGATCACGGCGACCGTGGTTTCCGCCGGCAAACCGGCTTCGATCAGCCGCGCCGCAACGGAAGCTGCAACCGTGCGGCCCATATAGACGGCAATGGTCGCACCGGAAATGGCAAGACGGGCCCAGTCCGGCAGGACGTCACCGGTCAGATCATGGCCGGTGGTAAAGATCAGCGACGAGGCGACACCGCGCAGCGTCAGCGGCAATTCGAAATCGGCAGCGGCCGCAAAAGCCGAGGTAATGCCGGGAACGATCTCGTAGGTGATCCCGGCTTCGCGCAAAGCCGCCATCTCTTCGCCAGCGCGGCCATAGACCAGAGGATCGCCTGACTTCAGCCGCACGACACGCTGGCCGTCCTGACCGAGGCGCACCAGCAGCTGATTGATCTCATCCTGCGATTTCGAATGGCAGCCCTTGCGCTTGCCAACCGGCAGGCGCTCGGCGTCGCGGCGGCCCATATCGACGATCGCCTGCGGCACCAGCGCATCGTAAACGATCACATCGGCTTCCATCATTACGCGCTGGGCCCGCAAGGTCAAAAGGTCCTCCGCTCCCGGACCCGCACCCACCAGCCAGACATGGCCCGGAACCCGATCGACCGACTGCAGCAGCCGGGATGCTTCCCGGCGCGCTTCGGCGATATTTCCTAGCGACACCTGATCTGCGACCGGGCCGGAAAAGAACCGGCGCCAGAACACCCGGCGGGAAACGCCGCGCGGCAGAACACGGTCGGCGGCATCGCGATAGGCCTGCGCCAGCGAAGCGAGCGCGCCAAGGGATGGGGAAAGCAGCTGATCGATCTGCGCGCGGATCATCTGGGCGAGCACCGGCCCTGCGCCCTCGGTGCCGATGGCAACGGCGACGGGCGCGCGATTGACCAATGCCGGCGTCAGGAAATCGCAGAATTCCGGCTGATCCACCGCATTGGCCGGAATTTTCTGCGCCCGCGCCGCAGCGACGATCAGGCGGTCTTGAGCCGCATCGCCGGTTGCGGCAAAGACCAGCGTTGCGCCGTCGACCTGGCCTGCCTCGAAAGGCGTTGCGACATGGTCGATCGCATTGGTGTACAGGAACGCGGCGAAATCGTCTTCCGGCTCGTCCGCATAGGCGATGATCCGGGCCTGCGTGTTGAGCAACAGCCGAACCTTGGCAAATGCCTCGTCACCATTGCCAAAAACCGCCACGCATTTCTGCGCAACGCGGAAGAAGGCCGGAAAGACGGTCAGTTGTTCGGTCATCGTGTGGGAATCTGATCCTGTTACAGGTTATGGGGAATATCCCCTTTATACCTTGAAAATTGAAGAAACAGAAATTCCGATGCCTTTGCAGGCGGATATTCTTTTGCTCGACTCCAGCATAATTTGAGCAAATCTCTCCGAGGACAAGGCCTTCGGCAACGGCAGGATCGTGTTTCCGAGCATTGCCTATACCACTTCAAATCCGCTAAATGCCAGTAATCCTATTGTATGGAGCCAATGGTTTGACGAACAATTCCAAACTTGCAGAACGCCTGCTGAGCGTCATCGAGACAGACGTCCTGCCCCTCACGGAAAAGGGTGTCGCTGCCGGCAACAAGGTTTTCGGTGCGGCGATCCTGCGCAAATCGGACCTGTCCCTCGTCATCGCGGAAACCAACAACGAGACGGAAAACCCGCTCTGGCATGGCGAAGTGCATACGCTGAAGCGCTTTTACGAGCGCGCCGAAAAGCCTGACACCAAGGACCTCATCTTCCTCTCCACCCACGAACCCTGCTCGATGTGCCTCTCGGCGATCACCTGGGCGGGCTTTGACAATTTCTACTACCTGTTCAGCCACGAGGATTCGCGCGACGCGTTTTCGATCCCGCACGACCTGAAAATCCTGAAAGAGGTTTTCCGGCTCGATCCCGGCGGCTACGCCAAGACCAACGCCTTCTGGCGCTCCTCCTCGATCGCCGATCTCGTGGCGACATCGGACGAGGCCGGCAAGGCCGCGCTACGGGAGCAGGACCGGCGCATTCGCGCCAAGTACCAGTCGCTGTCGGATTCTTATCAGTCCGGCAAGGACGCCAACGCCATTCCATTGAATTGAGCCCCATGCACCCCTCCAAGGATATCGCCCGCCTGCTGGAAATCATGGAAGCCCTGCGCCAGCCCGAAACCGGCTGCCCATGGGATATCGTCCAGACCTTCGAGACCATCAAGCCGTACACGCTGGAAGAAGCCTACGAGGTTGCCGACGCGATCGAGCGCGCCGATATGGACGATCTTTGCGACGAGCTCGGCGACCTGCTGCTGCAGGTGGTTTTTCATGCGCGCATGGCTGAGGAAGCAGGTGATTTCGCCTTTGGCGATGTGGTCGAAGCGATCACCCGAAAAATGATCCGGCGCCACCCACATGTGTTTGCGCGGTCTGACGCGGATACGCCGCAGGCCGTGAAACTGCAATGGGACGAGATCAAGCAGGCGGAAAAGGCCGAACGCCGCAAGCGGCGGGCAAAGCGCGGCCTGCCTGAGGATGTCAACACCGGTCATCTTGGCTCCGTCCAGCGCAGTTTCCCGGCGCTGGTCGAGGCTTTGAAACTGCAGGAACGGGCGGCCAAGGTCGGTTTCGACTGGTCCTCACCTGAGCCGATCCTCGACAAGATCGAGGAGGAGATTGCCGAACTGCGCGAGGCGCTCGCTTTGAACGACAAGGCAAAGGTGGCAGACGAACTCGGCGATCTGATCTTCGCCGTCGTCAACATCGGCCGCCATGTCGGCGCTGACCCTGAAATGGCGCTGCGCGGCACCAACACAAAGTTCCGCCGCCGTTTCGCGCATATCGAGACGGAACTGGAAGCTCATGGGGAAACGCTGGAGGCGGCAACGCTGGAGCGGATGGAGGAACTGTGGCAGGCAGCCAAGGCGATAGAGCGGCAGTTGAGGTAACTGGCCTGCATGAGCCAGCCGTCGAGTTCTGAGACCGGGGAGGCTTCACCCCCCTCTGTCACTGCGTGACATCTCCCCCTCAAGGGGGGAGATCAGTCTTTTCCCTCGCTGCCTTGATATTGGAGAGGCACAGTCGATGCGGCCAATCTCCTCCCTTGAGGGGGAGATGTCGGCGTCGCCGACAGAGGGGGGTGTTAGCCCCGATTCCGGTAATAGCCACCAGTCCGGTAATACGCTACCAGTCCTGCGCCGCAGCCTTCGGGCCATTGCCGAGCCGCCGGTCAAGCTCTTCCGCTTCGCTCGGCGTCATGCGCAGATCGAGGCTGACGGAGCCGTCTTCCATGTCCTCGCGGCCATCGACCATCGTGTGTTCGTAGACCCAGGAGAGCAGCTGCAGCTTGCTGGCCGGCAGCACGACGTTGCATTCCATCAGCACGCCGGACAGGCGCTTGTTGATCTCGTCCAGCAGGTGATCGACACCTTCGCCCGTCACGGCCGAAACAGCGACGGTGTTTTCGCTGTGTTCGGCTTTCTGGACGAGGCTTTCATGCGCGTCGGCATCCAGCAGATCGACCTTGTTCCAGACTTCGATGATGCGCTCGGAGCGCGCCTTCTCGTCAATGCCGAGATCGGTGAGGATGCGCAGCACGTCCTGCGATTGAACCTGGTTGTCGGGGTCGGCGAGATCGCGCACGTGCAGGATCAGGTCGGCTTCCAGCACCTCTTCCAGCGTCGCGCGGAAGGCGGCGACCAGATGGGTCGGCAGGTCAGAGATGAAACCGACGGTATCGGACAGCATGACCATGCGGCCATGCGGCAGCTTCATCCGGCGCAGCGTCGGGTCAAGCGTTGCAAACAGCATGTCTTCGGCGAGAACGCCCGCGCCGGTGATGCGGTTGAACAAGGTCGATTTGCCGGCATTGGTATAGCCGACGAGGGCGACGATCGGATGCGGCACCTTCTTGCGCTTGGCGCGATGAAGCTGGCGGGTGCGGCGCACCTGCTCCAGCT
Source organism: Pararhizobium qamdonense (assembly GCF_029277445.1). Classification (NCBI taxonomy): domain Bacteria; kingdom Pseudomonadati; phylum Pseudomonadota; class Alphaproteobacteria; order Hyphomicrobiales; family Rhizobiaceae; genus Pararhizobium; species Pararhizobium qamdonense. The sequence goes on from NZ_CP119566.1 coordinate 2,931,001, forward strand.
CCTTCTCGAGCTTGACGATCTTTTCCTGCAAAAGCCGGCGGTCGGCCTCGATCTGGGTTTCACCCGGACCACCCATGAAGCCCGCGCCACCGCGCTGGCGCTCCAAGTGGGTCCAGCTGCGAACCAGGCGGCCCTTCTGGTAGTTCAGATGCGCAAGCTCGACCTGCAGCGTGCCTTCCTTGGTGGACGCGCGGCGGCCGAAGATTTCCAGGATGAGACCGGTCCGGTCGATGACCTTGCAGTTCCATTCTTTTTCGAGATTGCGCTGCTGAACCGGCGTCAACGGATGATCGATGATGACGAGACCGGCATTGTGCTCGCTCAAGAGATGGCCGATTTCCTCGATCTTGCCGCTGCCGAGCAACGTTCCGGGCTTGGGCTGGGCAACGGGCACGATGGCGCCGTGCACGACCTCCAGATCGATGGCAAGCGCCAGACCGATCGTTTCCTCAAGCCGGCTTTCGTCGCTGCGTGTCGAGGTCGCGGCAATGATCTCAGCGTTCTGTCTGCCCGTCTTTTTCAGGACTGGGACGATGACAACGGCGCGCATGTCATCACGAAGCTTTTCAAGCTCCGGGATGATCGACGCCGATTTGGTATCACGTTTGGTAATGTGTTTTATATCCCGTCAGGATGCGGATTCTTCGCTCTCGAACATCTGCATCGGCTGGCCCGGCATGATTGTCGAGATGGCGTGCTTGTATACGAGCTGGGAATGCCCGTCACGCCGCAAAAGCACACAAAAATTGTCAAAAGACGTAACAACGCCCGTCAGTTTCACACCATTGATAAGAAAAATTGTCAGAGATATCTTCTGCTTGCGGACTGTGTTGAGAAACAGATCCTGCAAGTTCTGAGAACGTTCCGCCATAGCGCCGCTTCTTTCTTATTTTCCGGTTCGATTTAACCGGTTGATTATACAATCTGAATAGCCCCGAACGCTGGAAAAAACCTGTCTTTAAAGCGTCCCCCCGGATTTGGTATCAAATCGCGGTCTTTTCCGCAATGTCGAAAAAGGCTTCACGAATTTTCTGTGACACGCTGCCGGGATGCCCGTTGGCGATGGTTTTACCGTTAACCGCAACGACCGGAAAACAGATACTTGTGGCGGCAGTGATGAAAACCTCGCGTGCTTCCAGCATCTCCTCCAGCGAAAAAGCCTGCTCGACGATCTCAAGGCCAAGCGCCCCGGTAACGTCCTTCAGGGTCGTGCGGGTGATACCGCGCAGGATGCCGTGATCGGCGTGGCGGGTCCGCAGCCGGCCGGCCTTATCAACGATCCAGACATTGGTTGCCGCGCCCTCTTTCACCGTGCCGTCGGCATCGACAAAAATAGCCTCCTGGGCGCCCTCCTCCTTGGCGGCCTGCCTTGCCAGCACATTCGGCAGCAATCCCACCGACTTGATATCGACGCGGTCCCAGCGGTTTTCAAGAACCGTAATCGTGCTGATTCCGGCCGCGTTCTTCTTGGCAATTACCGAAGCATCAGTCCGCTTGGCCGTCACCACAATGGTCGATGGCGTATCGGCAGCGGGAAAGACATGATCGCGGCGCGCGGCACCGCGCGTCACCTGCAGATAGAACAGGCCGTTCTTCACCCGGTTGCGTCGGGCCACCTCGCGAATGACGTGAATGAGCGCTGCCCGCGTCATCGGCCAGGCCATGCGCAACTCGCTCAGCGAGCGGTCCAGCCGGTCGAGATGCCGTGTCAGGTCGATAATGAAGCCATGGCGGATCTCGCAGACCTCATAGACGCCGTCGGCGAACTGGAAGCCGCGATCCTCGATATGAACGGCGGCTTCGGAGTGGCGCTGATAGGCGCCGTTGACATAGGCAATGCGCGACATGGATGACCTGTCCTGGAACGATGGAACCCTGAATTTCAGACGCCGAGCGACTTCAGCTTTCGGTGCAGCGCCGAGCGCTCCATGCCGACAAACTCTGCCGTGCGCGAAATATTGCCGCCGAAACGGTTGATCTGCGCAATCAGATAATCTCGCTCGAACATTTCGCGCGCTTCGCGCAGCGGCAGCGTCATGATGTGGTGATCGCCCTGGGCGGAAATCTTCGGAAGGCTGTCGCCCACTTCGCTTGGCAGCATATCGGCTGATATCGCGGTATCTGGACCATCGCTGCGGGCCAGGATCATCAAGCGTTCGATATTGTTGCGCAACTGCCGGATATTGCCCGGCCAGTCATGCGATTGCAGCACGGCGAGCGCGTCATCACCGATCTTGCGGGTGCGGATACCTGCCTGCTCGCTGATCTGGCGCATGAACATATCGACCAGAAACGGAATGTCCTCGCGCCGTTCCGCCAAGGGCGGGACACGCACGGGGATGACGGCCAGCCGGTGATAGAGGTCCTCGCGAAACGCGCCTTCGGCGATCTGGCTTTCGAGATTATAGGCGGTCGAGGAGATGATACGGACATCGACCTTGACGCGCTTGGAGCCGCCGACCCGCTCGAACTGCTGATCGACCAGCACGCGCAGGATCTTGTTCTGCGTTTCGCGCGGCATTTCGCCGACCTCATCCAGATAGAGAATGCCGCCATGGGCTTCCTCAAGCGCGCCGGTCTTGCGCGGCTGGCCGGGCGTGCCTTCCGTGCCGAACAGCGCCATCTCCATGCGGTCGGGCGTGATCGCCGCCGCATTCAGCGCCACGAAGGGACCGCCTGCCCGCGAGGACTTCCGGTGGATCATCCGGGCAACCAGTTCCTTGCCGGAGCCGGACGGGCCATGGATCATGATGCGGCTGTTGGTCGGTGCGACTTTTTCGATGGTCTGGCGCAATTGCGACACGGCAACCGAGGTTCCGATCAGCTCGACGGGATCGCCGGAGCGCTTCTTCAGCTCGGAGACTTCCTTCTTCAGCTTGGAGTTTTCCAGCGCCCGTTCCGCAATCAGGATCAAACGGTCTGCCTTGAACGGCTTTTCGATAAAGTCGTAGGCGCCGCGGCGAATCGCCGAAACGGCGGTCTCGATATTGCCATGGCCCGAAATCATCACGACAGGCAGGTCCGGAAAGCGGCTCTTGATCTCGTCGAGCAATGCCAGGCCATCGAGCCTACTGCCCTGCATCCAGATGTCCAGAAAGACCAGACGCGGAACGCGGTCGCTGATGGCGGCAAGCGCGCTGTCGCTGTCGAACGCGGTGCGGGTCTCGTGCCCCTCGTCGGACAGGATGCCGGAGACGATTTCGCGAATGTCTTCTTCGTCGTCCACAACCAGAATGTCAGCCGCCATAGGAAGTATCCTTGTCTTGTCTGTCTTCAGTGCCGCTGCCGTGTCCGGCGGGCGGCAAGATAATGCGAATCATGGCCCCGTGACCCCGGTCGAAATCGGCGGGAGCATCATGCAGTTCCAATTGTCCGCCATGGTCCTCGATGATCTTCTTGACGATCGCGAGGCCAAGGCCGGTGCCTTTTTCGCGCATTGTCATATAGGGCTCGAGAATGCGATGGCGATTTTCGGTCGGAAGTCCGCGGCCGTTGTCGATGATATCGATGACAAACTGGCCACTGGTTTCATTCAACCGCGACCGCACCATGACCTTGCGGTCCCCGCGCACGGCGTCCGCCGGCAGCGCTTCGATCGCCTCGACGGCATTCTTGATGATATTGCCGAAGGCTTGGCCCAGCATGCGGCTGTCGAAGGTGCCGTCGAGCGGCTCCTCGCCGAGATCGCGGATGAAGGTCACATGGGTATTGCCCATTTCGCGCAGGAAGATCGCATCCTTGAGGATATTGCGCAGATCGGCCTTTTCCTTGGTCGGCTTGGGCATGCGGGCAAAGCCGGAGAATTCATCGACCATGCGGCCGATATCTTCGACCTGACGCACGATCGTATCGGTGCACTGGTCGAACACCGCGCGGTCGTCCTGATTGATCTGCTTGCCATAGCGCCGCTTCAGCCGCTCGGCCGACAGCTGGATCGGCGTCAGCGGGTTCTTGATTTCATGAGCGATGCGGCGCGCCACATCGGCCCAGGCCGTCGAGCGTTGCGCGATGACGAGGTCGGTAATGTCATCGACGGTGATGACGTAGGAATCCTTGGCGTCGTGCGATTCCTCGCGCGTCACCTGAACATTCAGCGTCCGCTCGGTGCCGCCGCGCATGATGTTGATCTGCTTGCGGTAGTCGTTGCGATGGCGGCTGGCGGCCTCATTGAGCACCTGTTCGATTTCCGGCGCCACGTCTTCCAGCTTTTCGCCGACCAGTTCCAGCGTAGTGCGCGACAGGAAATGCTCGGACGAGGGATTGGCGATGGTGATGCGCCGGTCGTCCTCGACGCCGATCACGGCCGCCGTCACACCCGAGAGCACCGCCTCGATGAACCGGCGCCGGTCGTCCATCTCATCCTTCGCCTCGATGATCTGGTCGCGCTGCGTGCGGATTTCGGCAATCATCTTGTTGAAGGTACGCGACAGGCTGCCGACATCGCCATCCACCGCATGCACGGGCACGATGACATTCAGATTGCCGCTCGCCACGCTGTCGGCCGCGCCGATCAACAGGCGGATCGGCCGCACGATCCGGTCGGCGACCGCGATCGCAGTCCAGATCGCCGCCAGGAGCACGATCAGCGCGAAACCGAGATAAAGCACCCCGAACGCGACCTGCAACGATGTACGGCCCGCCTCCAGGTTCTTGTATTCGGCGGTATTTTCCTCCATCAGCCGCATTGAGCGCATGACCTTCGGATCAACGCTGCGCACCGTGTAGAGATAGGCACCCTCGATATTGTCGATCGGGATGATTACGCCGACGAGATTGGTCACGCCAGGGGGAATGAGTGTGGGCTGGCCGGAGACGGTGCTGAGCAACGCGTCTCTCGGAATGGCCGGCAGCGGCCGCTCGGTCGGGATATTCGCCTGCAGGATCGGCGTTCCGTCCGCGCGCACCATAAACGCGCCGAGCATGCCGCGTCCCCGCGCTTGGCGTGTCATCAACTCTACGAAGCCGGTCCGGTCGAGGCTGTAGAGCTGGCGGTTGCGCTCGAGGTCATTGGCCATCGAGACCGTCTGGCCCTGCAGATAGCTCGCGTTTTCCAGCACATAGGCCTGTGCCACTTCGAGCGATGAGCTGACGATCGATTGCGTGCGCAGCGAAAACCAGCGATCGAGGCCAACATCCAGCGTGATGCTAGCAAAAATCGCCACCAGGATGGCAGGCGTGATCGCAACGATCGAAAACAGCGCCACGATGCGCACATGCAGCCGGGCAGCCGCCCTGCCGCGGCTTCGCGCCTTTAACAGGCGCAGGATCTCGCGGCCGATCAGAAACAACAGGCCGAGCACGAACAGCGCGTTGATCGAGGCGGAACCGATGATGATGTTCGTCTCAGGCTTGATCGGCGTAAGACCAAGCAGAACAAGCAGTGATACGATCGCGCAGATCAGCGCACCGGTCGCCAGCAACAGGCCCGGCAGCGCGAAGGAAGCGCGCCGGTCATGACCGATTACGGCAACGTCGTCTTTCGCCAGTGGCAGAACAAGCCCTTCGGCCATCAGCAATGCATCCCCGGCCCGGCGTCACCGGGCAAAGTGCACGGCGGCGGGCATTGACATGGTCGGTGGCCAAGACGATGACCGCACAGGATCGGATCGACCGGCACTGTGCCGAACCGCAGTCCGATCCAACGGATGAGTGCTCCAGAGAATCGATCCCCACCCGTGTGCTTTCTAAGCAACATATTGTGGCGAAAATGCAACGGTTATTTCTGTCGGATCAGGCGCTGCGCGAGCTACGGTAAACGGAAACACCCAGTTCGCGGATCTTCTTGCGCAGAGTGTTGCGGTTCAGGCCAAGCAGGTCGGCCGCCTTGATCTGGTTGCCCCGTGTTGCCGTCAGGGCAGCCAGGATGAGTGGATATTCCATTTCGGCCAGAACCCGGTCGTAAAGGCCGGCGGGCGGCAGACCCTCGCCGAAACCGGCGAAATATTGCCGCATGTTCTCTTCCACGGCCTGCGAAATCGACATCGAGCCCGAACGGCTCGACGTCTTTTCGATCGGGCTGTCGGGAATGTCGGAGCGCAGCTCGGTTTCAATGATCTCGCGGGTGATGACGTCCTGCGGGTAGAGAGCTGTCAGGCGGCGCACGACATTTTCGAGTTCGCGGACATTGCCGGGCCACGGATGCGCCTTCATCAGTTCCAGCGCCTCCTGGTCAAAGCGCTTGACGTCGAGCCCTTCCTTTTCGGCCTGCTGGACGAAATGGCGCACGAGATCGGGAATATCCTCGGCGCGGTCGCGCAGCGGCGGCAACCGCAGCGGCACGACGTTCAGGCGGTAATAGAGATCCTCGCGGAACAGGCCCTGGTTGATCGACTGCTTGAGGTCCTTGTTGGTCGCGGCAACGATGCGGACGTCCGAGCGGATCGGCGTGCGGCCGCCGACGGTGGTATATTCGCCCTGCTGCAGAACGCGCAGCAGGCGCGTCTGCGCATCCATCGGCATATCGCCGATCTCATCGAGAAACAGCGTGCCCCCCTCGGCCTGCTCGAAGCGGCCGGTCGAGCGGTTCTGTGCACCGGTAAAGGCGCCCTTCTCGTGGCCGAACAGCTCGGATTCGATCAGGTCGCGCGGGATCGCCGCCATGTTGATCGCGACGAAGGGGCCGTTGCGGCGCTTGCCGTAATCGTGCAGCGCCTTGGCGACCAGTTCCTTGCCGGTGCCGGATTCGCCGGTGATCATCAGCGTCAGGTCGGTCTGCATCAGGCGCGCCAACACCCGGTAGATTTCCTGCATGGCGGCCGAGCGGCCGACCAGCGGCATGCCGTCCTGCGGATCGTCCTCCAGTTTTTGGGGCTTGCGCTTGGGCTCCGCCAGGGCGCGGCCGATGATGGCAATCAGTTCCGTCAGATCGAAGGGTTTCGGCAGATAGTCGTAAGCGCCCTTTTCCGAGGCCTTGATCGCCGTCATGAAGGTGTTCTGGGCGCTCATCACCAGAACCGGCAGGTCCGGCCGTGCCTTCTTGATGCGCGGCAGAAGATCGAAGGCGTTTTCGTCGGGCATGACGACGTCGGTGACGACGAGATCGCCATCGCCTGCCGAAATCCACCGCCACAGCGTCGCTGCGTTCGAAGTGATGCGAACGTCGTAACCGGCGCGGCTGAGCGCCTGGTTGAGAACGGTACGGATGGCTGCGTCGTCGTCAGCAACGAGGATGGTGGCGCCAGTCATCGGGATTGTCCTTTTATGATGGTCAGAGGCTCGCTGTCTTCGGCCGTCGGGCCCTTTGAAGCGGGCATTAGAACGCGAAATGTCGTGCGGCTCGACTGGCTGTCGCACTCGACGATGCCCCCATGGCCGCCAATGATCTTGGCGACAAGGGCAAGGCCGAGGCCGGAGCCGTTGGTCTTGGTGGTGATGAACGGATCGAACAGATGCGGCACCAGATCGGAAGGTACGCCCGGACCGTTGTCATGGACGCAGAATTCCAGCGGCAGCGAAATCTTTTCCCGCGTTCCGGCAACAGACAGGCGGATACCCGGCCGGTAGGCCGTCGTCAACATGATCTCGCCGTCCGGCTTGTCGGCAACCGCTTCCGCCGCGTTCTTGATCAGGTTGAGGAAGACCTGGATCAACTGGTCGCGGTTGGCATAGACGGGCGGCAGCGACGGATCGTAATTCTCGGTGATGCGGATCTTGCGGGCAAAGCCGGCCTTGGCGATGGCCTTCACATGATCGAGCACCGAATGGATGTTGACCGGATGACGGTCGACAGGCCGCTCGTCGGAGAACACTTCCATGCGATCGACCAGCGATACGATCCGGTCTGTCTCGTCGCAGATCAGCCTTGTCAGCGCCCGGTCTTCGTCGTTGACGGAGGTTTCGAGCAGCTGGGCTGCACCACGGATACCCGATAGCGGGTTCTTGATCTCATGCGCGAGCATCGACGCCAGTCCCGTCACCGAGCGGGCCGCAGCCCGGTGGGTCAGCTGCCGGTCGATCTTGTCGGCCATCGACCGTTCCTGGAAGACGATCACGACCGAGCCCGGCTCCGACAGGACGGGCGCCACATAGAGATCGACAAGCTTGTCGGCGCCGAGCCGCGGCGAGCTCAGATCGACCCGGTATTCGTTGACGGCCGCACGCCGTTCGCGGACCTGCTCGATCAGCGTCAGGAGCGGACTGCCGAACGGAATGAAGGCGCTGATGTCGTGGCGGGCGAGATAATTGGCGCTGGCCCCGAAAAACGCCTCCGCTTCCCAGTTGGCAAAGGCAACCAGACCCTTTTCATCAACGAGAATCACCGGGTTCTGGATGGCGTTGAGAACGGCCATCGGCAGCGAATTGACCGCCCTGCGTTCCTCGTCGCCTATTTTCTCGGTCATGCCGCATCCTTCTGTTCGCCAAGGCCAGTCCCGGCCGCAATGGCGGCCACAGCACCCGACAGGGCGGTGGCGGGCTCCGTGGAGGTCATGATCGCCGCTTTGTCCTGCGCTGCAAGTTGCGGCGCAAACCGGCTGAGATACCAGCCGAGATGTTTTCGCGCATGGCGCAGGCCGATATCGGCTCCGTAGAATTCAAGCATCATGCCGTAGTGCTCGGCGACGATATCGGCGATCCCCGCCGCATCGGGATGGTCAGCCCTACCTGCCAGCACGCCGGCATGCCAGGGCCGCCCCTGGCTCGAGCGCCCGATCATGACCGCGTCCGCGCCAGAGCGACGCAGGATTTCGTTGGCATCTTCGCGCGTTGCGACATCGCCATTGGCAACCAGCGGCACGGAGATCACGTCACGAACGGCGCGGATCGCATCCCAATCGGCGGTGCCGTTGTAGAACTGCATGCGGGTGCGGCCGTGGATGGTGATCATCTGCACGCCGGCCTCCTGTGCCCGCCTGGCGATCAGGGGCGCATTGATGGAGTTTTCGTCCCAGCCAAGCCGCATTTTCAGCGTTACCGGCACGTCAACCGCCTTCACGGTCGCCTCGATCAGCGACAGGGCGTGATCGGGATCGCGCATCAGCGCCGAGCCGGAATAGCCGCCCGTCACCTTCTTGGCCGGGCAGCCCATATTGATATCGATGATATCGGCACCGTTATCTGCAGCAATCCTTGCCGCCTCACCCATCCAATAGGCTTCGCGTCCGGCCAGCTGGACCATATGCGGATCGATGCCGGAACTCTTCAGCCGCGACCAGCTCTCGGAGGCATTGCCGACCAGTTCGCGGCTTGCTACCATTTCGGTCACGACGAGGCCGGCGCCAAACCGCCAGGCCAATTGCCGGAAGGGCAAATCCGTCACGCCCGACATCGGCGCGAGCACGACGCGGTTCCTAAAGGAGAGCCGGCCAACCCGGAACGGGGATGACAAATCCGGTATCTGCAAGTGATTATCTTTCGGGCACATATGTATTCTGCACTATTTTTAGACATACTTGACGGGCTTGCCAAGCGATTTCAGAGCGCGCCGACAAAATTCCCGGGACAACTGGTAAAGCCGACCCCTTCGCGGTAAATCACGGCGATGATTTGAAACACCGCATGCCGGACCGGCATGCGCCTGGTGTTTGACGAAAACTGGAACGGGAGACCTGTCCGTATAGCGTTAGCGGGCCGGAGCGACGACCTATTTGCAGGAACCCATATAGAAGATGCGCGCAAAAGAACAGTTTTCCTGTGGTGTCGTCATTGTCGCTGCCGGGCGGGGTGAGCGCGCAGGCGCACTGCAGGATGGCCCCAAGCAATATCGCGCCATCGGCGGACGGCCGGTTATCACCCATACGCTTGACGTCTTTGCGACATGGCCGATGGAAAAGACCATCGTCGTGGTCATCCATCCCGATGACGAAGCTCTGTTTGCGCATGCCAAAGGTCTGATTTCCAGCGATGGGCCTGATATCACGTTCGTGCATGGCGGACCGACACGGCAGCTTTCGGTGCTGGCCGGGCTGAAAGCCCTGGAAGGGTCGGGCATCACCAATGTGATGATCCATGATGCCGTGCGGCCGTTTATCGACCACGCCCTGCTTGACCGTTGCGCCGCAGCGTTGAAAGACGGCGCCGATGCGCTGCTGCCCGCCATTGCCGTCGCCGACACGTTGAAGCGTGGATCTGCTGATGGCAAGGTGCTGGAGACGGTCCCACGGGCAGGTCTCTACGGCGCCCAGACGCCGCAATGCTTTCGCTTCGCACCGATCCTTGACGCCCACGCGAATGCCGCAGCCTCCGGCCGCGCCGATTTTACCGACGATGCCTCGATCGCCGAATGGGCCGGAATGCCCGTGACGCTGATCGAAGGTTTGGTTGATAATGTGAAACTGACGATCAAACGGGATATTGCCATGGCCGACGAAAAACTGACCCGGAACGCGCTTCCGGATGTGCGCACCGGCAATGGCTACGACGTGCATCAGCTGATCGATGGCGACGGCGTAACGCTCTGCGGCATTTTCATGCCGCACGACCAGACGCTGCTTGGACATTCCGACGCCGACGTCGCCCTGCATGCCCTGACCGACGCCCTGCTTGCCACCTGCGGCGCCGGCGATATCGGCGATCATTTTTCGCCATCCGATCCGCAGTGGAAGGGTGCAGCCTCGCGCATCTTTCTCGAGCATGCAGCGAAGATCGTCCGCGATAACGGCGGCACCATCATGAATGCCGATGTGTCGCTGATTGCCGAAGCCCCGAAGATCGGCCCGCACCGGCAGGCCATGCGCGAAAATCTTGCCAATATGCTCGGCATTTCGCTGGATCGCTGCTCGGTCAAGGCAACGACCAATGAAAAGATCGGCTTCATCGGCCGCCGGGAGGGCATTGCCGCCATCGCCACGGCTACGGTCGTCTATTCAGGAGAGATCAAATGAGCGCATGGCCAGACGGCATCGAAGCCAGGGCAGGCCTGTTGATTTCAGCCTTTTCTAAACGCGGCCTGATGGTCGCCACCGCCGAATCCTGCACCGGCGGTCTAATCGCCGGCGTGCTCACGGAAATTCCGGGATCCTCGTCCGTGGTCGATCGCGGCTTCGTCACCTATTCCAACGACGCCAAGATCCAGATGCTTGGCGTCGCGAATGCAACGCTTGAAACGCATGGCGCCGTCTCGCGCCAGACGGCGATTGAAATGGTGCGCGGCGCGCTCAGTCATTCGAAAGCGGATCTGGCGGTTGCGGTGACCGGCGTTGCCGGTCCGGGCGGTGGCTCAGCCGAAAAGCCGGTCGGGCTGGTGCATCTGGCCGCAGCCAGCCGGGGGGGCAACATTCTTCACCGCGAAATGCGCTATGGCGATATCGGCCGCGATGCGGTCAGGATGGCAACCGTGCGCACCGCGCTCGACATGCTCGACGAGGCGGCTGAGCGCTGATCTCTGCCTAAGCCGCCGCGTAGATCGCGTCGGCGCGCTTTTCGAAGGCTTCTGAAAACATCCGGAATGCCCGGTCGAACATCGAGCCCATGACGGCTCCGAGAATGCGGCTCTTGAATTCGTAGTCGATGAAGAAATTGACGGAGCAGCCGCCCTCGCCCAACGCTTCGAAACTCCAGCGATTGTCGAGATATTTGAACGGTCCGTCGATATATTTGACGTCGATCACCCGGTCCGCCTTGTTGAGCAGGACCTGCGTCGTAAACGTCTCGCGGATCGCCTTGTAACCCACGGTCATATCGGCGACGAGCAGTTCCTTGCCATCACGCTCCTTGCGCGAACGCACGGTCAGCGCCTCGCACAGCGGCAGGAATTGCGGATATTTTTCAACATCGGCGATCAGGTCGAACATCTGGTCGGGGGAATGCTTGACGGGCCGGCGGGTCTCAAATTGTGGCATGGCGTTCAGATATTCAATGATGCCGGGAAAAACAAGATGTCTCGCCGCCGCAGCCAGAAGCATAACGTGACGTCAGGCAAAGCCGATGGTGTGACTGACGTTACGACAGGTGCGTATGACGCCCCGTGCGGCGATGTTCGCCTCGACTGCCCCCATCCGAGAACGGATCGAGGCGGCTGCGGCGTCAGGGGCGGCGAAGGTGGGACAGCAGGTCGCGCGTATGGCTGTGCGAGCGGAGGATGTGCACCGGCACGCCGGGACCGTAATCCGCCAGTTTCTGCTCGATCTCCGGGCTTTCGGTTTTTTCGAAACCCCAGACATAGGACAGGAATTCGAATGTCAGCCGCTCGGGGCAATCCCTCGCCATCTCCGGACGCGTCCGGCCTCGAAACCGTAGCCAGCGGCTGATGACGCCATAAAGTGAAACATGGCGGCGCGGCCGCATCCACAGGACAAGATCGGTGCGCGGCAGGCGCAGCGGCAAGGTTCCGGGGCTCGTCCCGTCCATGATCCATCGCGGCTGGGCAACCCTCTGCTCGACGATGGCCAGCGCTTCTGCCCTTGGCCGCTGCGTCCAGCCCGGCATCCAGAACACGTCGCGGTCCATCGACACATAAGGCAACCCAAACATGGCCGAAAGGGTTTGCGCCAACGTGCTCTTGCCGCTGCCGGAGCAGCCGATCACGAGAATACGATCGGCACGTTTCAGCACCTGCGCCGTCTCCTCGATATTCAACAGCCTGTTCGACATGGATGGTTTCCTGCACGCATTCGATCAACGCGCCGATCTCGCAGCAGCGCTTCAGCGTCAGGACCGGCATGGCAGGCCGGTCGATCGTAACGGGGCGGCATGACGGCTCCAGACGTGTGAGCCGCGCACCATAGAGGTCAAATGCAGATTGGCAACCGCCGGATGATTATCCGGCCACTGCCGCCAGCTTCTTTTCGCGGTTGGCTTTCAGCCGCGCGAAATCGTCGCCGGCATGGTGCGACGAGCGGGTGAGCGGGCTGGAGGCGACCATCAGGAAGCCCTTGGTATAGGCCACGGTCTCGTAGGACTTGAACTCCTCCGGCGTCACGAAGCTCATCACCTGATGATGCTTGCGGGTCGGCTGCAGGTACTGGCCGATGGTGAGGAAATCGACATCGGCGGTGCGCAGATCGTCCATCAGCTGCAGCACTTCGTTTCGCTCTTCGCCCAGGCCGACCATGATACCGGACTTGGTGAACATCGTCGGATCGAGTTCCTTGACGCGCTGTAAAAGCCGGATCGAGTGGAAGTAGCGCGCACCGGGGCGCACGGTCAGATAATTGCCCGGAACCGTTTCCATATTGTGATTGAAGACGTCGGGCTTGGCGGCAACGACGCGTTCCAGCGCGCCGGGCTTCTTCAGGAAGTCCGGCGTCAGGATTTCGATGGTCGTCAGTGGCGATGCGGCGCGGATGGCCCAGATCACCTTTTCGAAATGTTCGGCGCCGCCATCGGCCAGATCGTCGCGGTCAACCGAGGTGATGACGACGTGGCTGAGGCCCATCTGCTTGACGGCCTTGGCGACGTTTTCCGGTTCGGCCATATCCAGCGCGTTCGGCTTGCCTGTCGAGACATTGCAGAAGGCACAGGCGCGGGTACAGATCTCGCCCATGATCATGAAGGTCGCGTGCTTCTTGTCCCAGCATTCGCCGATATTCGGGCAGCCCGCCTCTTCGCAGACCGTGACGAGCTTGTGCTCCTTCACGATCGACTTGGTTTCGGCATAGCCCTTCGACGTCGGTGCGCGAACCCTGATCCATTCCGGCTTGCGCAGCATCTCGGTGTCGGGCTTGTGGGCCTTTTCCGGGTGGCGGATGCGCCGGGCATCGGGATCAAGAGTGGTGCGGTCGAGGATCGTGACCATCATGCTTCCAATTTTGCTTCAAGCGCGACGCGCGCCCGTCGGGGCCGGATAGATCGGCCCGCCTCTTCAGATGGAGGCGAGCCCTAACACAATCAAGCGTTCAGCGCACGCCCATAGGCATCGAGTACGCTTTCCTTCAGCGTTTCGGAAATCGTCGGATGCGGGAAGATCGTGTGCATCAGGTCTTCCTCGGTGGTTTCGAGGTTCATGGCGACAACGAAACCCTGAATCAGTTCGGTGACTTCGGCGCCGACCAGATGCGCGCCGAGCAGTTCGCCGGTCTTCTTGTCGAAGATGGTCTTGACCAGGCCCTGGTCTTCGCCGAGCGCAATCGCCTTGCCGTTGGCCACGAAGGGAAAGCGGCCGACGCGGATATCGCGGCCTTCGGCCTTGGCCTTGGCTTCCGTCAAGCCGACGGAGGCAACCTGCGGGTTGCAATAGGTGCAGCCCGGGATCTTCAGCTTGTCCATCGGATGCACATTGGGCAGGCCGGCGATCTTTTCGACGCAGATGACAGCCTCATGCTCGGCCTTGTGGGCCAGCATGGGCGGGCCGGCAACGTCGCCGATCGCGTAGACGCCCGGCACGTTGGTCTTGCCGTAGCCATCGATGACGATGCAGCCGCGGTCGGTCTTGACGCCGAGCGCCTCCAGGCCGAGATTTTCGATATTGCCCTGAACGCCGACAGCCGAAATCATCCGGTCGGCGGTGATCTTCTCGACCGAGCCGTCCTTCTTCTCGACATGGGCGGTCACGGAGTTGGCAGCCTTTTCAACCTTCGTCACCTTGGCGTCGAGGATGATCTTCATGCCCTGTTTGTCGAACTGCTTCTTGGCGAAGGCGGAGATCTCCGCGTCTTCGACCGGCATGACCTGGCTCATCAGCTCGACGACGGTCACATCGACGCCCATGGTGCGGTAGAACGAGGCGAACTCGATGCCGATGGCGCCGGAGCCCATGACCAGCAGCGATTTCGGCATTTCTTCCGGCTTCATCGCCTCGAAATAGGTCCAGATCAGCTTGCCATCCGGCTCGATGCCCGGCAGCGCGCGCGGACGGGCGCCGGTGGCGACGATGATGTGCTTGGCGGTATAGGTGCCCTCGCCCAGCGTGTTCTTCGGGATCGGCCCCTGCGGCTGGACGATCGCCTTGGTGGTCTTGGCAACGACGATCTCGTTGGGCTTGGTCAGCTTGGCCTCGCCCCAGATGATATCGACCTTGTTCTTCTTCATCAGGAAGGCGACGCCGCCATTCATGCGCTCGGCGATGCCACGCGACCGCTTGACGATCGCTGCCAAGTCCGGCGAAATCTTGCCTTCGAGCGTCAGTCCGTAATTCTTCGCATGCTCGGCGAGATGCAGCACTTCGGCGGAGCGCAGCAGCGCCTTGGTCGGGATGCAGCCCCAGTTGGAGCAGATGCCGGCCAGATGCTCGCGCTCGACCACAGCAACCTTCAGCCCCAGCTGTGCCGCGCGGATGGCCGCGATATAGCCGCCGGGGCCGGAACCGATCACGATGACGTCGTAGGAATTTGCCATTCTGTTTCCTGCCTCTTCCTTAGGTCATGTTCCGGGCCAAGAGGACCCATTCATGCCTTTTGCTATCTTCAAAGAGCGGCACGGCCTCAAGCCGCGCCTTCTCCGCAAATCCGTTGGCCGCATAGAGCGCCAGCGCCGTATCATTGTGGCTTTCGGTGATCAGGCTGACCTGCCGCCCTTGAGCCCTGTCGATTTCATGGGCAAGCAATGCCCGCCCGATACCCTTGCCACGATGGTGCCGGTAGACACCGAGACTGTCGATGAACCGGCTGCCGATCACCTCGACCTGCAGGTCGAGCAGCGGCCTGATCGCCGGATGAGGTGCTGCGATATCGCGCACGCTTCTGTCCAGTTCGTAGCCGATCGACACACCGGCAATCTCGCCGTCCCATTCTGCCAGCGTCGCATCTTTCCAGGCGCCGGGCTCGCCGTCCATCCGCATCCGCGACCGCCCCTGCTCCATGGCGGTATCCTTCAATCCCCGCATGACCGCCCCATGCCAGAGCCAGGTGGCAAAACCATGGGAGGCGATATCGACCAGAATGGCCAGATCCGCTGCATCCCGCCGCTCCGCTGCCCGCAGATAGACAGACGCCGTCATTCAGAGCCCGAGCATCATCCGGACCATCGGCTCGAGGCCGCGTCCGATGGCGCGCGTATTGTCCGTATCCAGATGCACGCCGTCGAGCGGCGTCGTGCGTGCCACCGAACCCGCATCGAAGAAACCGCAGCCGAGTTCATCGGCAAGATCGGCATAAAGCGATGCCATCATCGACGACTGCTCGACAGCGCCGGCAAACATGGCCGCAAAATTCGCATTCGCGGTTTCGCTGATGGCCGGCGGTGCCACGATCAGGATTTCCGGCGCTTCGGCCTGCACGCCCGGCCAGCTGTGATGCCAGACGAGCTTGACCAGCCTCTCGATGCCCTTCGTGGCGCCAAAGGCGGTTCCGTGCACCACCGGCTTCATATCGTTGGAGCCGAGCAGGAAGATCACCAGATCGACCGGCGCATGTGTCTGCAGGACGGTTGGCAGGATGCGCACGCCATTGCGGTCGCAGTCGGCCAGATGATCGTCATAGGCGGTGGTGCGGCCGTTCAGACCTTCGGCGATCACCTGAACGCCATTGCCCAGCGCCTTCTGCAGCACACTTGGCCACCGGTCGTCCAACGCATGCCGGCCGCCTGTTTCCGCGTCATATCCCCAGGTCAGACTGTCACCGTAGCAGAGGACTGTTTTCATATGCGCACTCAAAGTTCCCCTCCCCCTTGTGGGGAGGGGTTAGGGGTGGGGGTGGCAAGGGCCATGGCAATTCGTCGCAACACAGATGGCATATCGAGCATTACATCCTTGTTCGTAACCCGCAGAACCCGAGAATTCTCGCCACGGAGATCAGCGTCGCGCTCCGCATCACGTTGCCGTTGATCCAAATCGTCATGAACGGCTCCGTCCACTTCGATGATCAGGCGCGCTCCCAGACAGACAAAATCCACAACGTAGCGGCCTATCGCCATTTGCCTGCGAAAATGCGTTCCCTGCGTTTCCGGCAATTCCCTGCGCAGAGCCTGCCAAAGGCGGCGCTCTGCTTGCGTCATTGCCTTGCGCAGCCGGGGCGCATGAAGTGCTGCGGCCGGGCTGGGTGGTGCCGGATTTTCACGGTTCCATGCCATTTCAGACCTTTCACCTATCCGACCAACCCCCACCCGTCCGCTAACGCGGACACCCTCCCCGCAAGGGGGAGGGATAAGTTTTTTTAAACCAGCATGCCCATCGGGCTTTCGATGTAGCGCTTGAAGGCGCCGAGCAGTTCGGCTCCGAGCGCGCCATCGACGGCGCGGTGGTCGGTCGAGAGCGTCACGGTCATGACATTGGCAATGACCATCTGGCCCTTCTTGACGACGACGCGTTCCTCGCCGGCACCGATCGCAAGGATCGTCGCATGCGGGGGATTGACGACGGCGGCGAAGTTCTTGACGCCCATCATGCCCATGTTCGATACGGCCGTGGTGCCGCCCTGGAACTCCTCGGGCTTCAGCTTGCGGCTCTTGGCGCGGGCGCCGAGATCCTTCATCTCGTTGGAGATGGCCGACAGGCTCTTCAACTCGGCGCTGCGCACGATCGGCGTGATCAGGCCGCCGGGGATCGACACGGCAACGCCGACATCGGCGTGCTTGTGCTTGACCATGTTGGTCTCGGTCCAGGACACGTTGGCATCCGGAACATCGCGCAGGGCCAAGGCCAGCGCCTTGATGACCATGTCGTTGACCGAGAGCTTATAGGCAGGCTTGCCGTCCCGTTCCGGGGCTGCCGAATTGAGCTGGGCGCGCAGCGCAAGCAGCGCATCCAGTTCGCAATCGACGGACACGTAGAAATGCGGAATGGTCTGCTTGGATTCCTGCAGGCGCTTGGCAATGACCTTGCGCATGCCGTCATGCGGCACGAGCTCGTAGGAGCCTTCAGCGAAGTTCTTCAACACAGCTTCGTCGGATGCGCCCTTGGCCAGCGGCGCCGGAGCCGCAGCGGTTGTGGGTGCTGCAGCGGCGGCCGGAGCAGCCTTTGCGCCACCACCGGGAACGGCGGTTTCCACGTCCTTCTTGATCACGCGGCCATGCGGGCCGGTGCCGGCGACAGCGGAAATATCGATCCCGGCATCCTTGGCCAGACGGCGGGCAAGCGGCGAAGAAAATGTGCGCGTGCCCGGCGCTGCAGGCGCAGATGCCTGTGCGGCGGCCGGAGCCGGAGCAGCGGCAGCCGGTGCGGCCTCCGACTTTGCGGGTGCGGCTTCCGTCTTGGCCGCCTCGGCCTTCCCGGCTTCGGGCTTTGCAGCCGGAGCCGCACCGCCACCGGACGCAGCGGCTGCGACGTCTTCACCGTCGGCCGCGAGGATCGCGATCAAGGCATTGACCTTGACGCCTTCGGTGCCGGCGGCAACGACGAGCTTGGCAACCGTGCCTTCATCGACCGATTCCACTTCCATCGTCGCCTTGTCGGTCTCGATCTCGCAGAGAACGTCGCCGGACGAAACCTTGTCGCCTTCTTTGACCAGCCACTTGGCGAGGTTGCCCTCTTCCATGGTTGGCGAAAGGGCTGGCATGGTGATGTTGATAGGCATCTCTTCACCCTCCCTTATTTGTAGCAGACGGTCTTTACCGCCTGGACGACTTCGCCGACATTCGGCAGGGCCAGCTTTTCAAGGTTGGCGGCGTAAGGCATGGGCACGTCCTTGCCGGCGATCGTCAGGATCGGCGCGTCGAGATAATCGAAGGCCTGCTGCATGACGCGGGTAGCAATTTCGGTACCGACGGAGGACTGCGGGAAGCCTTCCTCGACGGTGACCAGCCGGCCAGTCTTCTTCACCGATTCGATCACGGCCGGCAGATCCATCGGACGGATCGTGCGCAGGTCGATGATTTCGACGTCGATGCCTTCCTTTTCCAGTTCCGCCGCAGCCTTGACCGCATAGGTCATGCCGATGCCGAAGGACACGATGGTCGCGTCCTTGCCCACGCGATGAATCCGTGCCTTGCCGATCGGCAGCACGAAATCGTCGATCTTCGGCACGTCGAACGAATGACCGTAGAGGATTTCGTTTTCGAGGAAGATCACCGGGTTCGGATCGCGGATTGCCGCCTTCAACAGGCCTTTGGCATCGGCTGCCGTATAGGGCATGATGACCTTAAGGCCCGGAATGTGGCTGTACCAGGCGGCATAGCATTGCGAATGCTGGGCGCCGACGCGGGCGGCGGCACCGGACGGGCCACGGAACACCATCGGGGCACCCATCTGCCCACCGGACATGTAAAGGGTCTTTGCCGCCGAGTTGATGATATGGTCGATCGCCTGCATGGCGAAGTTGAAGGTCATGAATTCGACGATCGGACGCAGGCCCGTCATCGCAGCACCGACGCCGATACCGGCAAAACCATGCTCGGTGATCGGTGTATCGACAACGCGGCGCGGACCGAATTCCTGCAGAAGCCCCTGCGTGATCTTGTAGGCGCCCTGATATTCGGCGACTTCCTCGCCCATGACGAAGACATCTTCGCTGCGGCGCATTTCTTCGGCCATCGCATCGCGAAGCGCTTCGCGCACCGTGGTGGAGACCATTTCGGTACCGGCCGGGATATCCGGATCGGCGGGAATGTCCGCCTTCGGCTGCGCCGGAACAGGGGCAGAAGCGTCGGACTTTGCCGGCGCTTCGGACTGTGCCGGAGCCTCGGTCTTGGCAGGCTCTGCAGCTGCGGCCTTGGGGGCTGCGACATCGCTGGCGCTTTCGCCGTCCTGCAGCAGAACGGCAATCGCCGTGTTGACCTTGACGCCTTCGGTGCCGGCGGCGATCAGGATCTTGCCGATAACGCCTTCATCGACGGCTTCCACTTCCATGGTCGCCTTGTCGGTCTCGATTTCGGCGATCACGTCACCGGAGGTGACCTTGTCACCCTCGTTTTTCAGCCATTTGCTGAGCGTGCCTTCTTCCATCGTCGGGGACAGAGCGGGCATCAGAATTTCGATAGGCATGATGTTTTCCTCGTCCCGGTCTTAAAGCAGAATATCGGTGTAGAGCTCGGATACATCCGGCTCCGGATCGGCCTGGGCAAAATCGGCGCTGTCGGCGACGACGTCGCGAACATCCTTGTCGATCGCCTTCAGCTCGTCCTCGCTCGCCCAGCCGTTGTCCAGCAGGCGCACCCTGACTTTTTCGATCGGGTCGTTCTCGGAGCGCATTTTCTGCACTTCGTCCTTGGAACGGTACTTGGCCGGGTCGGACATCGAATGACCGCGATAGCGATAGGTCTGCATCTCGAGGATCATCGGGCCCTTGCCCGCCCGGCAATATTCGACAGCTTCGTCGCCCGCAGCCTTCACCGCACGCACGTCCATGCCGTCAACCTGGAAGCCGGGAATACCTAGCGCAATGCCGCGCTGCGAGAAATCGTGACCGGCAGAGGCACGCGACACCGAGGTGCCCATGGCGTAGCGGTTGTTCTCGACGATGTAGATCACCGGCAGGTTCCACAGAGCCGCCATGTTGAAGCTCTCGTAGACCTGGCCCTGGTTGGCAGCGCCGTCGCCGAAATAGGCGAGCGAGACATTGTCATTGCCGCGGTAGCGGTTGGCGAATGCCAGACCGGTGCCGAGCGAGACCTGCGCGCCGACAATGCCGTGGCCGCCGTAAAAATTCTTTTCCTTGGAGAACATGTGCATCGAGCCACCCTTGCCGCGGGAAAGCCCGCTGCGGCGGCCTGTAAGCTCGGCCATGACGCCGCGCGCACTCATGCCGCAGGCCAGCATATGGCCGTGGTCACGGTAGGCGGTGATGACCTGATCGCCATCCTTCAGCGCCATCTGCATGCCGACAACGACTGCTTCCTGGCCGATATAAAGATGACAGAAACCGCCGATAAAGCCCATGCCATAGAGCTGGCCGGCCTTTTCCTCAAAACGGCGGATGAGGAGCATTTCGCGGTAGGCCTTCAGGTCGGTATCGCGATCGAACTCGGCGATCGTCCCGTTTGTGAAGTCCTTTTTTGCTGGCTTTGCAGCTGCCTTGCGACTGGAAACGGACGCGGATTTTCGCGGTGCCATTCAATCCTCCCTATGGTTGGCTTTTGCAGTACCATAGGGAAAGAATGCCATCACAGCAATGCCATATTTGCATGGCTTATATTCCTATCAAGTTATTGATATGAATACACTATTTCAAATTAACCTGTTTTCAGTTAATGTGACAAATCAGTGAAAGATAACGATTTCGTCGCTGCGGGACATGTTCAGGCCGAAACGGGCCTTTTCGTCCAGCATGTCGCGTTCGAGCGAACCGTCGCTGAGAAGTGCGACTTCCTTTTCCAGCACCTGGCGCTTGGCAGTCAGCTCGTCCAGCCGCGCCTGACGCTCCAGCCGCTGCCGGTCGAATGTCTCGGTCGCCTTCAGACCAAAATCCCCGTGTATGGAATGATAGCCGAAATAGGAAAGAAAGGCGACCGTGATGAGCGGCATCACAAACCGCCCGAGCTGCCGTTTTTTATGGTGTTTGGTCCACATAGATCATTCCCTGATACGCAATACCAGTGCAGGCTAGCAGCCATTGATTAACCGACCGTTGACCATAACGCAGCCAATGAAAAACCCGCGTCCGTTTCCAGACGCGGGTCTCATCATTTCAAAGCTTGCGCTGATCAGCCGCGCAGGATCGAGCGGCCGGCATATTTTGCCTGCGGGCCGAGCTGTTCTTCGATACGGATCAGCTGGTTGTACTTGGCGAGCCGGTCGGAGCGCGACAGCGAGCCGGTCTTGATCTGTCCGCAATTGGTAGCGACGGCGAGATCGGCGATTGTCGAATCCTCGGTTTCGCCCGAACGGTGCGACATGACGGCGGTGTAGCCGGCCTTGTGTGCGGTTTCAACCGCATCCAGCGTTTCCGACAGCGAACCGATCTGGTTGACCTTGACGAGGATCGAGTTGGCAACGCCCATCTTGATACCGTCGCGCAGGCGCGAGGAATTGGTGACGAACAGATCGTCGCCGACCAGCTGAACCTTCTTGCCGGCGAGATCGGTCAGCGTCTTCCAGCCTTCCCAATCGTCTTCAGCCATACCGTCCTCGATCGAGGCGATCGGGTATTTGGCAGCCAGTTCGGCCAGGTATTCGGCCATCGCGCCCGGCTCGAGCGTGCGGCCCTCGCCTTCCATGACGTATTTGCCATCCTTGAAGAATTCGGTCGAGGCGCAATCGAGACCGAGGAACATGTCTTCGCCCGGCTTGTAGCCAGCCTTTTCGATCGACTTCATGATGAAGTCGAGCGCTTCGGAGGCGCTGTTCAGGCCCGGTGCAAAGCCGCCTTCGTCGCCGACATTGGTGTTGTGGCCCTTGGCCGACAGTTCCTTCTTGAGAACGTGGAAGACTTCCGCGCCCATGCGCACGGCGTCGCGCAGGCTTTCGGCGCCAACCGGCAGGATCATGAATTCCTGGAAGTCGATCGGGTTGTCGGCATGGGCGCCGCCATTGATGATGTTCATCATCGGAACCGGCAGCAGGCGGGCGTTCGGGCCGCCGACATAGCGGAACAGCGGCAGGTTGGAGGCTTCAGCGGCGGCCTTGGCCACAGCCAGCGACACGCCGAGGATGGCGTTGGCGCCAAGGCGCGACTTGTTGGCGGTGCCGTCCAGTTCGATCATCGTAGCGTCGATATGGAGCTGGTCTTCGGCATCCATGCCGCCGATCGCTTCAAAAATTTCGCCGTTGACGGCTTCGACTGCCTTTTCGACACCCTTGCCAAGATAGCGCTTGCCGCCATCACGCAGTTCAACGGCTTCATGCGCGCCGGTCGAAGCGCCCGAGGGAACTGCAGCGCGGCCAAAGCTGCCGTCTTCGAGATGGACGTCGACTTCGACTGTCGGGTTGCCCCGGCTGTCGAGAATTTCGCGGCCGATGATGTCGATGATTGCAGTCATGATCTCTTCCCTGCTTCAAACATGGTGGTGGAGGATGGCCCTGTCATAATTCATGGACCGGAAATTACAATGGCGGGGCCAGCGCAATTGCGGCCTGGCACCCCGCCGTCAAGAAAAATTCACACAGCTGGCGCTGAGCGTTTGGTGACCGCGTCGAAGGCCAGCAGCGTCTCCAGCAAGCGCGGCATGTCCTTCAGATAGACCATGTTCGGACCGTCGGACGGCGAGTTGTCGGGATCCTCATGGGTCTCGATGAAGACGCCGGCAACGCCGACAGCAACCGCTGCCCGCGCGAGCGTCTCAACGAATTCGCGCTGTCCTCCCGACGATCCGCCCTGCCCGCCCGGCTGCTGCACGGAATGGGTCGCGTCAAAGATCACCGGCGCACCAAGGCTCGCCATGATCGGCAACGACCGCATATCGGAAACCAGCGTATTGTAGCCGAAGGAGGCGCCGCGCTCGCACAACAGCACGTTCGGATTGCCGCTTTCGGTGAATTTGGCGAGCACGTTCTTCATGTCCCAGGGGGCGAGGAACTGGCCCTTCTTGACGTTGATCACGCGGCCGGTCTTGGCGGCTGCGACCAGAAGATCGGTCTGGCGCGACAGGAAGGCCGGGATCTGCAGGATATCGACAGTCGGGGCGACCAGCGCGCACTGCTCTTCCGTATGGATGTCGGTGATAACCGGAAAGCCATATTCCTTTTTCAGGTCGGCAAAGATTTCCATCGCCTTTTCCAGGCCAATGCCGCGCTTGCCGGAGATCGATGTGCGGTTGGCCTTGTCGAAGGATGATTTGTAGACATAGCCAAGGCCGAGCGACTTGCAGAGTTCAACCATCGTACCGGCAATCATGAAGGCGTGGTCGCGGCTCTCCATCTGGCAGGGACCAGCGATCAGCGACAGTTTTTGCGTGTTGGAAAACACCACCTGATTGGCGCCGCTACCGGCAACGACATTTGCATTGGTCTGCATGATTATTCTCCGAATGCGAAAATGACACCCTGCCCCGGCGCTTCCGGGACGATCAGGCGATTATCTTTTTTGATGAAGGTGACGGCGTTGGCTGCGAAAAGCCGCTCGGTTACCGCCAGATCGGCAACCTTGAAGACGATGGCGCGGCCGCGCAGGCCGCGCGAATGGCCAGTCGTCTTCTTGTCGAAAAAGCCCGTCATGCCCGCCGGGTTGAGGACGGAAATCTTGATGCCGTTGCGCGTTTCGATATCCATGCCGAAGGAATGCGCCGCGACTTCGCGCTCATCGCTCACTTCCTGCAGGATATACTGGAAATCGGTCGGGTTTGGTTCCGACAGGACGACCTCCGCCATGCCGGTTACACCATTTCCATGGGTTTCCAGAGCGGAACGGTCAGACGGCAGCGGTTGAACGCGCTGACAGCTGAAAAAGAAGAAATCCGGTGCGCGCAGGTCAGCGGCAAAGGCGAGGCGAAAACTGCCGACGGCCTCAGAGCCGTCCGGAAGCGTCATCGGCCGGGAAAATTCCAGCATGCCGCCGGCAGAAATGCCGTTTTCCTGGAAACGGGCCTGGTCGGCGATCGCGTCGCCGGTGGAGACCACGATTGCGGAGAACCCATCCTGGCCACGGCGAAACCGGTAGGCCTGATCCCGGGCGATGAAGATATTGCCGGCAAGCGCTGCTGCCTCGCATTCTTCGCGCTGGGCGATGCCGAGCGGCTCGAGATAGGTCTTGTCGGCGAAGAAGACGCAGGCATTCTCGGTGCCGAAGGGATGAAGCGCATCGGCAGCCACGGTAAAGCCCAGTTGCTCATAGCGATTCCTCGCCGTTGCCAGATCGATGACCGGCAGGACCAGATGGTCGAGCAGACGGGGTGTACGGGAGGCAGCGCTCATGAATGTCCCTGAAACTGGTCGTTGGCTGGTGCTTTGCCCGTTTTGACCGCCAATTTCAAGGAAATGTTGAATCGTCAACCTTGTGTTGAACGCAAACCCATGGCCCGATGCAAATCATCGGGCCATGGGTGGCGCATATCAAAGATTGCTCATGCCACCGTCGATGATCAATTCGCTGCCGACGGTATAGGCCGATTCGTCGGAGGCGAGGAAAACCACGGCCCTGGCAATCTCGCCCGGCGTACCAAATCGGCCGGCCGGGATTTTGGCCGCAGCCATGGCGTCGGTATCGGCGGCCGACATGCCGAGCTTGCCGTAGAGCGGGGTGGCGACCGGACCGGGGCTGACGGCATTGACGCGGATGCCACGGCCGATCAATTCCCCCGACAGCGTCTTGGCAAAGGACAGCAAGGCGGCCTTGGTGAGCGCATAGACGCTGGTATTGGGCATGCCGATATGGGCATTGATCGATGTGTTGAGCACGATCGAGGCCGGATTGGAAAGAACCGGCAACAGCGCCTGGATCAGGAAGAACGGGCCTTTGACGTTGATCGCGACAGAGCGGTCGAAAGCCTCCTCGTCGAACGCTTCGATCGGCCGGAAATCGGCAGCACCGGCATTGACGAACAGGATGTCGAGATGGCCGAAGGCGGATTTGACGGCCTCGACGACGGCTTTTTGCCCGGCAACATCGCCGGCATTGGCCTGTATGAACAGCGCCGTGTCGCCGAGCACGGCACGGGCCGTCTCTATGGTCGCCGGATTGGTGCCGGTGACCGCGACGCGGGCGCCCTCGGCGATGAACTGGCGGGCCGTTTCAAGGCCGATACCGCTGGTGCCGCCGGTGATCAGGGCTGTCTTGTTGAGCAAGCGTGACATGGTGAAAGTCCTTATCGAGACAGGGTTCAGGAGCGGGTGATCGAGGCGCCGCCATCGACAAGCGAGGCCGTGCCGGTGACGAAGGCGGAATCGTCCGAGGCGAGATAAAGCACGGACCGGGCCAATTCTTCCGGCGAGGCAACGCGCTTCAGCGCATGCAGATTGGTGATGAACGACTGCGATTCCGGCGTGTTGTTCATCTCGCGATACATGTCGGTATCGACGGCACCGGGCAGGATCGCATTGACGCGCACGCCCTGCGGACCGAACTCGGCGGCCAAAGCCTGCGTCAGGCCAATCAGGCCGGCCTTCGAGGCAGCATAGGCGGCAACGCCCGGAAAGGCGAAACTGTAGCCGACGAAAGTCGAGGTGAAGATCACCGAGCCCGCGCCATGCTTGACCATCTCTGCGATCTGATGTTTGGCACCGAGAAACGACCCGGTGAGGTTGATGGCGAGCGCATCGTTCCAGCCCTGCTCGGACACGCCGGTGGAAGGACCGGCTTCGCCGAGCGTTCCGGCATTGTTGAAGGCGACGTCGAGGCGGCCGTATGTTTCGACGGCAAGGGCGACGATCGCCTTGGCATAATCTTCCGAGCGGACGTCACCGGCAAGGGCGACAGCATCGCCGCCCGCAGCCTTGATCTCGGCCACAAGCGCGTCAAGCTCGCTCTGGCGGCGGGCGCCGACGACGAGTTTTGCGCCTTCGGCGGCAAACAGCTTTGCCGTGGCGCGGCCAATGCCGGCGCTGGCACCGGTGATGATTGCGACTTTGTTGGACAGGCGTTCCATGATCTTTTCCTCGTGTGGCAGAGCGGGTGAGACGCCGGATGGCCGTCTCTTCATGCCGTTTGCTTGAGGGGAATATGGCTTTATTCTAACGTTCGGATTAGTCTGCAAATCAAGGAACTCGTATCCGGAAAAACCGAACAATGATGAAGCTCGACGGGATTGCCAGTTTTGTCGCCGTTGCCGAAAGCGGCTCGATCAGCGAGGCGGCGCGACGGCTGAGATTGTCGAAGTCCGTGGTCAGCGAGCGGCTTGCCGAACTGGAGCGCAGCTTGGGTGCCGGGCTGTTGCACCGGACCACCCGCAAGCTGACGCTGACAGAGGACGGAACCGCCTTTCTCGAACGCGCCAACCGCATCGTCCAGGAGATCGAAGCGGCGACGTCGGACATGGCGGAACGGCGCGGCACCATTTCCGGCCCCTTGCGCATCTCAGCCCCCGTCACATTCGGCCGGATGCATCTGGGCCCAGCGCTCTATCCTTTTCTGGCTGACCATCCCGATCTGCAACTGACGCTCGATCTCGACGACCGGCGCGTCGATGCGGCCGCCGACGGGTATGATGCGGTGCTGCGCAACGGCCCGATCGCCGATTCAAGGCTGATGGCCTGGCGGCTGGCGCCGAGCCGGCGCGTGCTGGTCGCCTCGCCCGCCTATCTCAAAGACCATGGCAAGCCGGCATCGATCGAGGACCTCGAACAGCATCGCGGCATCTTTTATACCAATCGCGGCGTTGCCGACTGGCGCTTTCCCAGCATCGGCGGCACGGTCATCGTGCGCGGCAAGATGGGGCTTGGCCTCAACAATGGCGACATGCTGCGCGACGCGGCCATTGCCGGCCTTGGCATCGCACTCATTCCGATGTTCGCGGTCGGTGCGCAGGTTGCAGCGGGTGAGCTTGAGACGATCGATATCGGCGTTCAGCCGGAGCTCGAATATATCCACATCGCCCATCCGGACGGACGCCGTCCGTCCGTCAAGCTGCGGGCGCTGGCCGATCACCTGCGGGCGGCATTTGGCAGCCCACCCTATTGGGATCCGGCATTTACACAGTGAGGACTTAAGATCAGTCGCAGGAGCGCAGCTGCTTGGCATAGGCATTGGCGATATTGGCCGAACGCTGGGCGGCCTTCTGCAATTGCGCATTGCCGCGCCAGGCGCCTTTTCGATAGCCAGCATCGCCGAGATAATAGGCCAGATAGAGATTGTAGGCATCGTTGCGGGCGATGCCGTTCTTCCTGCTGTTCTTGTTGTGGTACCAGGCGACGAAATGGATGGCGTCGGAGAATTTCGTGCGCCTTGCCATCACATTGCCGGTCGAGCTCTTGTATTCCGACCAGGTGCCGTTTAGGGCCTGTGAGAAGCCATAGGCGGTGGATTGCCGTTTCCAGGGAATGAAACCCAGCAGCTTTGTGCGGGGCGGACGGGCATTCGGGCGGAAGCCGGATTCAGTGTAGATCGTCGCCATCAGGATCGGCACGGGCACGCCATATTGGCGCTCGGCGTGGTTTGCGGCGCGCTGCCAGTTGTCCAGCCAGCCATCGCGCTGATCAAAAATCGCGCAGGCATTGCGGGTATCCCGGGGTGCACTCGCACAGCCGGCCAGCAGCAGAAGGGCGACGATAAACGCAATACGCATCGCTTCAGATCTCTCACTTTCAGAGAGATTACTAACCGGTAAACGTTAAAGAGACGTTTTTAGGCAAATGGGAACCAACCATTCACCTCCATTTCCGGACGATGCCGCGCGAAAAACTCTGCAATTAACTCTAGAGTTTCAGGGCAAAGATGCGGCCTGACGTTACGTAACCCTCGGCCGCTTCCAGCCGCACGGAGCGCACCGGCTCAAAGCCTTCGATCCGCTTGGTCCCCGCCCAGCGGCCGTGATCGGCAAAGACCTCGATCGAACCTGCATCGAGGAAAATCCGCAAATGCACGGGACGGGCGCCGCGTGCGATATAGCGCGGTTCGGTCACCCCGTCCGGCTGCGCATGCTGGCCCGGCAACGCGTAGAGAATGGACAATCCCTCCGCATCGAGTTGCAGCGCCAGATCGGCATCCGGATGATCGAAATGCAGGACGAAGGAGGCGCCGGGCCAGGAGAGATCCAACAGGATCTCCACCGCCCCGGTTTCGAGCTGCACGGTTTTTCCGGCGGCAAGCCCGGTATCGTCGATGATGCCGCTGCGCAGGCTCTCGACGGCTTCGACCGGTGGCGTCAGGATGGCGCCGTCCTCAAGCCGAAGGTTTCGCGGCAGGGTCATGGCGGTCGGAAAATCGATCGTGTGGGACACATCCGCCCAGTTGGCAAGCCAGCCTATGCCGACGGGCACGCCTGCATCGACAAAGGCCTGGAAAGCATAATTGTCCGTGCCGAAATCGAGTTCCTGCTCGAAATCCGTCATGAAGCGGACGCCGTCAAAATGCCCGACCGCAATCAGCGTCAGGTTCTTGCGCCCGGTATCGGCATGGGTGCTGTTCATCAGGCCGTAGACCAGCGCCCAATGGGTATCTGGATCGTCGGCGGGGCCATCGAGCGGCAGCAGGCACGGGCATTCGATGACGGCGGTGCCGAACCGTTCCTCCAATAGCAGCGTGCCGGCAAAGCGCCAGCCGGCGGCGGCTGTTGGATCGTCGGTCTCGTAGAGAAGGATGACGCCGCCCTGCTGGCTGAGGCTGCCGAGCACCATTTTCCACAGGCCGTCCGGCCCCTTGACCACGTAGGGATCGCGAAAATCGAGCGTCAGGCCGAGACCCACCGGGCGGTTTGCAAGGATGACCTCGGCCTGGCTGGCGGTGATGATATTGTGCGAGGTGGCGGTCAACTGCACTTGAGTCTCCGGCGTCCGGTCGATCACCTGTTCGGTGAAGAAGACGCGGATGCCGCCTTCATCACCCATCGGGATGGCCGACCCGGAAAAGGCTCCGCCCCGCCGGTCCGGACGGGCCGTCAGGTCTTCGGAGGGAAACAGGAAGATCGGCATGTGATGCCAGTGAATATAATCCTCCGACACCGCATGTCCCCAATGCATGGTGTTCCAACGAAGGCCGTGGGAATAATGCTGGTAGAAGAGATGCGGACGGCCGGCAAAACGGCCAAAGCCATTGGGGTCATTCATCCAGCCGAAGGGCGGGCGGAAATGATAGCCGTGCGGCACGGGGGCCGGCGCGTTGGCGGCGCTGGTGTGCATCACGGTAATGCCCTTTTCCACCACTTCCGCCGCATTGAAGAAATAGGCAACGGAGACGGCTGTCGTCTTTGTGTCGTAGACGCAGGAGAGCGCGCCGCCGCTGCTGGCAACGAAGGTACGGAAGACATATTCCTCGGCATTGCTGACGGATACCTCGCCGATCTTGTCGCCACCGAGCATGAAGGCCATTGTGCCCGGCGCGTCCGGCGTCACGGCTTTGAGCCAGACATGCAGCGTCGCGCTGAGCGGGACGTCGGCCTGCAGGACCTTCAGGGTTTCCGTGGTGATTGCATCCGCCATGTCCGATTTTCCTTCCTTCAGCGCGCAGCAGCCTTCCGATCGAAGAGCCGGGGCACGCCTTTCTCAAAGCCATGTCTGCGACCTAGTGCCGAAGTGCCGGATGTAAAGAAGAATATCTGAAGCGGAGCCGTCTATGCCGGCCGCACCAGAAGCCCCGTGGCCAGCGACTGGAATGCTTCGACAGCCTTGGGCAGAACATCCTGCGGATCGTCACTGGCGGCGATCCAGAGGGCTGCATTGAGGGCTGCGCCACTGAGAAGGCGGGCGGCGGCTTCGGCATCGACCGGTTTCAGAACTTCTTGTGAAATCAAACGCTCGACCGTTCGCAGGGTCGCCTGAAGACAACTGCTTTGACTTGGCCATTGCGATGGATCGCCCAGGACCGCCGGTCCGTCGCGCAAGACGATACGTTGCACCTCAGGGTCCAGCGCCATCTCGATATAGGCCACACCTTCGGCCATCAAGCACTGCCAATCGTCCCCTGCTCCCGCCCCGATCTCTTGCGCGCGCAACGCCATTTCCGAATCGATCTGATCGACAACCGCCGCCAGAAGCCCGCGTTTATCCCCGAAATTATGATAGAGAGCGCCCCGCGTCAGGCCGACGTCTGCGGTCAAATCGTCCATCGAAGCGGCTGAATACCCCTTGTCCGCAAACGCCTTGCGCGCGGCTGCAATCAGCTTGACGCGATTTTCTTCCATCATCTCAAGGCGCCGGTTGGCCATCTCATCCCCGAATTCGTATACGGTTCGTATATTAAATTGACATGCGCCATGCATGCTGCTACTTCATATACGCACCGTATACGAAATAGCCTGAGCTGTGAAGCAGAAAACTCTGCTCATGAAATACGGCCCCACACCCATTATGAGAGATGAAAATGACTGAACGCCAAGCAATCTTCCCGCCGGACAAACATGCACTCTATGAGGCGCATGGCTATTCGGCGGCCATTCGATCCGGCGACCTGCTGTTTGTGTCCGGCCAGGTCGGCAGCCGCACGGACGGCACGCCTGAGCCTGACTTTGAACAACAGGTCCGGCTGGCCTTTAAAAATCTTGAGGCCACTCTCAGTGCTGCCGGCTGCACATTCGACGATCTCGTCGATGTGACGTCGTTCCACACGGACCCCGAAAACCAGTTCCCAACCATCATGGCCGTCAAGCAAGAGGTTTTCAGCAAACAACCTTACCCGAACTGGACGGCCATCGGCGTCACCTGGCTCTCGGGCTTCGACTTCGAGATCAAGGTTATCGCGCGCATCCCTGCCGGCGCGTGAATTTCACGTCGGCGAAACTCTTTCCTACGCGAAAAGAGCGGGAAGCCGTTCGCCCTTCTATCCTCGCCACGCTTGTGGCGGGGGTGGCCCAGAAGTCAGGTCGCGTCCACCATTGCCAGCTGTCATGATAAACGCAGCTTGTAGCCGATATGGCTGGGTTCGAAACCCAGACGGTCATAGAAACGATGTGCATCGGGCCGCAGCTTATCAGTCGTCAACTGCATCAGGGCGCATCCGTGCGAACGGCTATAATCGATCGCCCATTTGAACATCGCCTCACCGATCTTTTCGCTGCGTCTCGACCGGGAAACGCGAACAGCTTCGATTTGAGCCCGCTTGCTTCCGCCGCGAGACAATCCGGGGATGAAGGTCAGCTGAAACGTGCCAACGGCCTCACGTCCGTCCTCCACGATGCAAAGGAATTGATTGGGATCCGCGTCTACCTGCGAAAAAGCTTCGCGATACCGGTCCGCATCCTCTGGCCGGATCGTTTCCCGCGACGCGCCCAAAACGTCATCGGCAAGCAGGCCGACGATCGCTGGCAGATCGGCCTCGGCTGCCTTGCGAAAGGTGAGCTGCTGCAAGTCCCACATCCTCCAGTTCAGCGCGTGCGGATAAGATCGAATCAGCACGCAAGAGACCGGAAACAGACCACAAAAAACCCGCCAGCAACAATCTGCTGCAAGCGGTCCTAAAATGCGTCAATATCAATCAGCGGCCCGTGCGATGACCGGCCTCCGCGATTAAACCAGCCGGCTTTGTTCGACGGCCGCTTCGATGAAGCTGGCGAACAGCGGGTGCGGGTCGAGCGGGCGGCTTTTCAGTTCCGGGTGGTACTGGACGCCAATGAACCACGGGTGATCGGGGTATTCGACCGTTTCAGGCAGCACGCCGTCCGGGGACATGCCGGAGAAATCAAGGCCGCAGGCTTCCAGCCGGTCCTTGTAGTCGACATTGACCTCGTAGCGGTGGCGGTGACGCTCGGAAATATCGGTCGAGCCGTAGATATCGGCAATCTTGGTGCCCTTCTTCAGGCTCGCCTTATAGGCGCCGAGACGCATGGTGCCGCCGAGATCGCCCGACGCTGCGCGCTTCTCCAGCGCATTGCCCTTCACCCATTCCGTCATCAGGCCGACGACAGGCTCCTCGGTCTTGCCGAATTCGGTCGAGGAGGCCTTTTCGATGCCGGCGAGATTGCGGGCCGCTTCGACCACCGCCATCTGCATGCCGAAGCAGATGCCGAAATAGGGCACCTTGCGTTCACGGGCAAAGCGCACCGCCTGGATCTTGCCTTCGGAGCCGCGTTCGCCAAAACCGCCGGGAACGAGAATGCCGTTGACCTTTTCGAGATAGGGCGACGGGTCTTCCTTCTCGAAGACCTCCGATTCGATCCACTCGAGCTTGACCTTGATGCGGTTGGCGATGCCACCGTGGTAGAGCGCCTCGATCAGCGACTTGTAGGCATCTTTCAGGCCCGTATACTTGCCGACGATGGCGATGGTGACCTCGCCTTCCGGGGTGCGGATGCGATTGGCGACTTCAAGCCAGTTTTCAATGCGCGGTGCCGGTGCCGGCTCGATGCCGAAGGCTGCGAGCACCTCGTTGTCGAGGCCTTCGCGGTGATAGGCGATCGGAACGTCATAGATCGACGCGACATCCAGCGCCTGGATAACGGCAGACGGGCGCACATTGCAAAATAGCGACAGCTTGCGGCGTTCGGCCTCCGGGATTTCACGGTCGGCGCGCACCAGCAGGATATCGGGATGAATGCCGAGTGCCTGCAGTTCCTTGACGGAATGCTGGGTCGGCTTGGTCTTCAGCTCACCTGCAGCTGCGATATAGGGCATCAGCGTCAGGTGAAGATAGATCGCGGTGCCACGCGGAAGATCGTTCTTCAGCTGGCGGATCGCCTCCATGAACGGCATTGCCTCGATATCGCCGACGGTGCCGCCGATTTCGCAGATGACGAAATCGAAATCGTCATTGCCTTCGGTGACGAAATTCTTGATCTCGTTGGTGACGTGCGGAATGACCTGAACGGTGGCGCCGAGATAATCGCCGCGGCGTTCCTTGTCGATGATGTTCTTGTAGATGCGGCCGGTGGTGATGTTGTCGGTCTTGGTCGCCGAGCGGCCGGTAAAGCGCTCGTAGTGGCCGAGATCAAGGTCGGTTTCCGCACCATCGTCGGTCACGAATACTTCGCCGTGCTGCGTCGGGCTCATGGTGCCCGGATCGACATTGAGATAGGGGTCAAGTTTGCGAAGCCGCACCCGGTAGCCCCGGGCCTGCAGCAACGCTCCGAGAGCAGCTGCGGCTATCCCTTTGCCAAGGGAAGAAACCACGCCGCCAGTGATGAATACATATCGCGCCATGGGCTTCACCGGATACCGTTTCAAAAATGATTCCGCCACCGAAAAATTCATCTTCCAGAATTTTTTCGTTCAAAAGGTTCGGATGGCAAAATTCACACAAAAGAAAACCGGCGGAAGACTGGCTTCCGCCGGCGATTATATCTGTTTTGAGCCTTACTGGCCGCTTGGGACGTCCGAACCGGATGTGGCCGGCTTTGTCTCGGTCGCTGCAGGCGTCTGCGTTGCAGGCGTCTGGGTGGTCGCGGGTGTGTCAGCCGTTGCAGGCGTCTGCGTGGTGGTCGCAGGCGTCTGAGTGTTCGCGCCAGACTGTGCTGGTGTCTGCGTCTGGTTCTGCGCAGGCGTCCCGCCAGCCGGCGGCGTCGTGCCGCCGCCGAGCGAATCAAGCACGCCATTGCCGTTGTTGGTCGTGCCCGGGATGCGATCGAGGACGTCGGTGGCGTTCGGCTGGTAACGGGCGAGGATGCCCATGCCGAGTGCCAGCACGAAGAACAGGGCGGCAAGGATCGCAGTGGTGCGGGTCAGCGCATTGGCCGTGCCGCGTGCGGACATGAAGCCCGAGCCGCCGCCGATGCCCAGGCCGCCGCCTTCGGAGCGCTGAATGAGCACGACGCCGATCAGCGCCAGCACAACCATGAGATAGATGACAAGCAATACGGTCTGCATTTTGTCCAGTCCTGCCTTAGATCACGGTCCGTCCGGCTGATGGCAGCCAAGGGATGGAGACGCGATCGGGTGATCGTCCGGCGTGGGAGACGCAGCGAATTTGCCAAGGCAAGTTTCGACGTCCGCTCCAAGCGGCAAAGATTAGTGTTGGCGGCTGCATATACCAAGCCACCGCGCATTAAAAGCCCCTGCCCGTCTTAATACCAAGGATCGGCGGACAGAAGCGTAGAGGACGGCATGGTGCCGGTCCGCCAGCAATCAGGCCGTCAGTTCTTCATACGCCCGGTAGATGGCGAGGAAGTCGTCGGCTTTCAAGCTTGCGCCGCCAATCAGGGCGCCATCGACATTGGCAACACCCATCAATTCCTTCGCATTGCCCGGCTTGACCGAACCGCCATAGAGAATGCGCATCTTCGCGCCGGCCGGGCCGAAGCGTGCGACGAGCTCTGAGCGCTGGAAAGCGTGGGCTTCCTCGACATCGGCAGCGGTCGGCGTCAGGCCTGTGCCGATCGCCCAGACGGGTTCATAGGCGATGACAGTATTTTCAGCGGTTGCGGTCTCCGGGATGGAGCCTGCAAGCTGGCGCTTGAGCACATCCAGCGTCTGGCCGGCCTTGCGCTCGTCGCCGGTCTCGCCGATACAGATGATGGCAATGAGCTCGGCGGCATAGGCAGCCTCAGCCTTCGCGCGGACCACGGCGTCGGTTTCCTTGTGATCGGTGCGGCGCTCGGAATGACCGACGATCACGTGGGTGCCGAAGCAATCGGCGATCATTTCGGCGGAGACATCGCCGGTATGGGCGCCGGAGACCTTTTCATGGCAATCCTGTGCGCCGATCAGAAGCGGGCTGTCGTCGCAGAGTGCGGTTGCCACATAAAGCAAGGTTGCGGGCGGGCATATGAGGGTTTCGACCTTATCGGACAAGTCTCCCTTGACGCCTTCCGCCATCGCCTTGATCTGATCGAGCGACGCGCGCAGACCATTCATCTTCCAGTTTCCGGCAACCAGCGGTTTCACGTCGGGCGTCATATCGTCTCCTTCAAGGCTAAGTCCTTTTCCCGGCAAAGGCCCTAGCAAATAAGCCGGGCAAAGAAAAGCACGGTGACGAAGAGGACGCGCGGATTGCCCGCTTGTCATGCGGGGTTCTTCGGGAGGCAGCTTCCCCGCTCAGATCGGTACGGACCTCGTGGAATCAACAAGGACACGGCGCATGCGGCGCCGTGCCCTCTTTTCATTCTGCCGGATTTTCCAGTGGCAATCAGCCGATCTGGCTGCCGACGAAATCCTTGACGATGCGGATGATGCCGCGGCCCAAAAGGTCATCGAGCGCATCGCAGAGATGATCGACATGCTGGCGCTCGCAGATCAGCGGTGGCAGCAGGCGGATGACGTTGCGGTTATATTCGGTGAAGGCCACCAGCGTATCGTAGTCACGCAGCAGAAGCGCACCGATGAAACCTGACAACGATCCCTTCAGCTTGTCATCCAGCACCGCAACCACCGGCCGCAGAACCATCGGGAGCGTCTGGCTGAAATCCTGGAATTCGAGACCGACCATCAGGCCCTGCCCGCGCACATCCTTGATGATCTTCGGATACTTGTCCTTCAGCGCGGTCAGGCGCTCAAGCAGGTACTCGCCCTGCACAGCGGCATTCTCGATCAGATCCTCGTCGTAAAGTACATTCAAGGTCTCGATAGCCGTGATGCAGGCCTCGCCGATACCGCCGAACGTGGCATGGGCGTGGATCATCGCCGTCTTCGGCGTCCCATAGGCTTTCATATAGATTTCGCGGCGGGCGATCATGGCAGCCATGGCCGTCTTGCCGCCTCCGAGCGACTTGGCGACCGCCGTGATATCAGGCACGACGTTGGCATATTCGAAGGCGAAGAAGCGGCCCGAGCGGCCGACGCCGCACTGCACCTCATCGGCCACCCAGATGACGCCATGCTTGTTGCAGAGCGCGCGAACCTCCTGCCAGAACTCCGGCGGTGCGATGTTGATGCCGCCACCACCCTGAATGGTTTCCAGCACCAGAACGCCGATCGTCGGATCGCTCTCGAAAGCGTGGCGGATCGCGTCGATCTCCCCGAACGGAATCTTGACGTTGTTGTCGAGCAACTTGAAATCGCCGCGATACAGCGGACCGTCGGTGATCGACAGCACGCCGCGCGTCTTGCCGTGGAAGGAGTTCTCGGCATAAACGACACGCGGCCGCTTCGGGCCGGCGACGCGTTCGGCCAGCTTGATGGCAGCTTCCATGGCCTCCGAGCCGGAGGAGCCGAGGAACACCATGTCAAGGTCGCCAGGGGCAATCGCAGCGAGGTTCTTGGCGAGAGCCGCCGCATATTGCGACATGAAGGCGATGGCGATCTCGTGGCGGTTTTCGTCCTGGAACTGCTTTCGCGCGGATATCAGGCGCTGATGGTTATGGCCGAGCGCCAGCGAACCGAAACCGCCGAAAAAGTCGAGAATCTTCCGGCCATTCTGATCGACATAATACATGCCCTCGGCCGTTTCGATCTTGATCTTGTTGAAACCAAGCAGTTTCATGAAATGCAGCTGACCCGGGTTCAGGTGATCCTTGAACAGAGCAGTCATATCGGCGACGCTCATATCCTTGGCCTGTGCAACTGTCAGCAGGTCGGGCTTGTTGATACCGCCGGAAAGAGCGGGTGCGTCGATGGCGACACGTTGCGTTTTGTCGAGCATTGTCGTGATCCCCTGGTTCATTCGGCCGGTACGGCGGATGTGTGTGCGAAAGCCTTGCCGGCCTTCTTGGCGCGATATTCGTCGTAGGCCGCGATCAGCATGTCGCCGTCATTGTACTCGGCCTTCCAGCCCAGCTCCTTCTTGAGCTTGCCGGTTTCGCGGATGCACATTTCGTCGGCGATCAGATACTGTTCCGGGTCCATGATCGGCAGGTTGACGAAATCGAAGGCGGCGAGCGTCGCCTTGACCGCAAAGGCGGGCGTCGGCAGCAGGAACGATTTCGATCCGGCATGGACGATCAGGTCGCCCAGCAGCTTCTTCACCGACGGCGGATTGTCGGAGCCGAGATTGTAAGCCTCGTTCGGCACGCCGCCCTTCCAGGCAAGACGCGCAGCCTCGGCGCAATCGAAAACCGAGATGAACTGGTAGGGGTTCTTGCCCGAGCCGATCATCGGCACCGGCAGATTGGCGTCGATCAGCTTGAACAGTTTTTCCAGAATACCGAGACGGCCGGGGCCGATAATGAGGCGCGGGCGGAAAATCGAGATATTCATGCCCTGCTTGCGCCATTCGGCGGCGAGCTGCTCGGTTGCCCATTTCGACTTGCCGTATTCGCCCAGCGGTTTTGCCGGATGCGCCTCGGTCTGCGGCGACATGATCGTGTGGCCGTAGATCATGTCGGTGGTGAACTGCACCATCCGGTTGGCGCCGGACTTTGCCGTCGCCTTCATGATGTTTTCAGCGCCGTAATAATTGACCGGCCAGAAGAACTGCCAGCGCTTGGAGCGCACCTGCAACGGCGACAGCATCTTGGCCGCCATGTTGTAAACCATGTCGTCCGGGCCGATCTCGACCTTCATCACGTCGTCCGCATTGGTCACGTCGCAATGGACGAAACGGGCACGGGCGTAATGCGGCAGGTCGGACTTGGCGATATCGGCGACGAGGACCTCTTCACCGTCCTGGACCAGACGTTCTGCGAGATGGCGGCCGACGAAGCCGTCACCGCCGAAAATGATATGTTTCATGATGCGCTCCCGATTTTTGCTGTTTTGGCGCCCGCAGCTTCAAGCGATGACTGGTCTTCATGCGAAGACATACCTGCCCCTGACAGGCCGGATTGGGCAATGAGAATGGTTCCGACGCAGATGAAGCCGATGCCGGCGATGCGCCAGGCGTTCAGATCCTCGTGGAAGACGAAATAGGCAAAGACGGCCACCGCCACATAGGCAAGGCTGAGAAATGGATAGGCGAAGGAAAGTTCCACCTTCGACAGGACGTAAAGATGCGACACCATCGAAATGACGAATGTGGCAAGTCCGGCGAAGACCCAGGGGTTGAACACCACCTGGAAAATACGGGCAATGAAAGTATCAGCCGTGAAGCTCAACGGTCCCAGCGACAGCATGCCCTGTTTCAGCAGGACTTGTGCGGCAGCGTTGGTCAGTACGGTGAAGAGAATGAATACGATATACTTCATGTCGATGTCCCCTGTTCCCGTCCGGATACTTACAGCTAAGAGCCGTATATTCCGTGAAATTCGGGCGTTTATTTAATTCAAATTGTTCCTATTCCCATTTCGGCAAAGCCTGTTTTCAACCCGGCAAGGAAAGAGCCGTGCGCTTCCAGAAGTTGGAAACCATGGCCGGATCGCGCAATTCTTCCAGTTCGCGCCAGCGCGGGAACGAGAAATCAAAGGTTTGCGGGCTCATCCGCGCATCCTTGTAGGGATTGATGGCGCCGCCGGCCTCTACAACCATGGCATCAAGGCGGTTGAGAAGCTTAAGGGTCTCTTCACCCTGATTGGCGAAATCCAAAGTCAGCGTAAAACCGGGCCTCGGGAAGGATAAAAGTCCGCCCGATGTCTCACCGCCGAACTTCTTCAAGACGGTCAAAAAAGAAGCGTGACCCGCCTTGCGGGCGGTCTCCAGCAGGCGTGGCGTCAGATACGGGGCGTCCGCCGACGGATAGACGCTCTGGTGCTGGTAAAGACCCTTCGGTCCATAGAGCCGGTTCCAGTTGCCGATCGCATCCAGCGGATGGAAGTAGCCGGGCCATTTGACGGTCTTGACCGTTTCGCCGCGTTTTTCCTTGCGGAAATAGAGCTCGTTGAACGCCTTTAGCGTCACCGTGTTCAGAAGATTGAACGGCGGCGCGATCGGCACCGACAATCGCCGTGCACGCGGCATGTCCGGAAATTCGCAGGATGCATCGGCGTGATCGCCGGCCAGAAGCACGCCCCTGCCCGCCCGCTCGCCGGCCGCCAGCTGATCGATCCAGGCCACGGAATATTCATGTTCGGCATCGACGGTTTCGACCATGCCGAAATAGTCGGCGAGGGTGTCGAAGCGGATGGCGTGCTGCTGGATATGGGCGGATGGCACCTTCATCAGCTGCAGATCGACCGACAGGATCAGCCCCGTCAGACCCATGCCGGCGATGGTGGCATAAAACAGCTCGCGGTTTTCCGCCGGCGAGCATGCGAGCATTTCCCCGTTCGATCGCAGCAATGTCAGGCCGCGCACATGCCGGCCGAACGTGCCGCGTGCGTGGTGATTCTTGCCGTGGACGTCGTTGGCGACGGCACCGGCAACGGTGACCGACGCGGTTCCCGGCGTGACCGGCAGGAAGAACCGGTGCGGGATCGCCGTCTCAAGGATGGAATGGAGGGTAACGCCGGCGTCGCAGGAGATGATTCCGGTTCCCGGGTCAAATCCAAGGATGCGGGTGCGCACCCGGCTCTCGATCAGTTTGCCCTGGTCGTTATGGCAGCTATCGCCATAGGACCGGCCGTTGCCGAACGGCAGGAATGCGCCGGGGGCCGCACTTTCCCTGAGGTTCTCATAGGCATCGGGCGATACGGACTGCCGGGCGCGGCGATCGATCCGGCCCCAGCTGTCAAATCCTGTCGATGTCATGGCGTTCCCATTGCACCGGCGAGCACGAAGCCGGCGCCGATGGTCATGGTCACGAGGCTGCGCCAGTCGCGCATGATGAACACCACCGGATCCTCATGCAGCATGCCGCGGCGGGCCAGCATCCAGATGCGCAGGAGCATGTAGAGGACGAGCGGGCAAAGCGGCCAGAGCGCCCAGTCCAGCGTGTACATCTCCTGCATTTCCTTGCTGTGAATATAGAGCGCCAGAACCAGCG
The DNA here is from genome assembly GCF_029277445.1 of Pararhizobium qamdonense. Lineage (NCBI taxonomy): Bacteria > Pseudomonadati > Pseudomonadota > Alphaproteobacteria > Hyphomicrobiales > Rhizobiaceae > Pararhizobium > Pararhizobium qamdonense. Next base: position 2,970,867 of record NZ_CP119566.1, read on the forward strand.
CCGAGGCGAAAGCCGAGGAGACGCCGGCCTGCCCGACCATTTCGAAATCGACGGCCAGATAGCCGCGTCCAGGCACCTGGTTTCCATCACGCCCGTCATATTCGTCGAGCTCGACATAGCGCTTGACCAGCGCCAGGCTGAGGAAAAAGAAGATGGAAAACGACAGAAGCCAGAAAGACAGCTCGGTGCCGGTGGCAGCCGAGCCCGCGATAATGCGGACCGTGTATAGCCCGGCCAGCGTGAAGACATCGACCAGCAGCTTGCGCTTGAGCACGAATGTATAGGCCGTCGTCGCCAGGGCGTAAAACCCGAGCACAAGAGCGAAATCATAGGGCAGCACAGCCGTCAGCGACAGCGAGGCAAACAGAAGGCAGAGCGCAATCACCATGCCCATCGGCACCGACATCTGGCCGCTGGCCAACGGCCGGTTGCGCTTCTTGGGATGGCGCCGGTCATTGGTGAGATCGGAGAGATCGTTGACCACGTAGACGGCGGAGGCCAGGAAACTGAAGGCGAAGAAGGCCAGGATGACATTGACCACCGCATCCATCTGCAGGATGTCGTGGTTGAGGACCATCGGCACGCCGATCAAAACGTTCTTGGCCCATTGATGCACGCGGATCGATTTGAGCGCGGCAAAACGGGATGTCTTGCCAAGATCGAGCCGTTCGGCATCATGGGCCCGGCGCCACTTTTCAGCGGCTGCATCCGGCGCAACCACAATCGCCTTGCGCGCGGCATCAAAGACCGGAACGTCATCGCGGCTGTTGCCCATATAGTCGAAACCGCCCTCGCCGAACTTTTCGATCAGCGTCTCGCGCTTGCGGCGGCTGGTAAGGTTGATATCCGTTGTGCTGTGGAGGACCGAGGAAAACGCGCCGGTATGGGCGGCAATCCCAAGTGCCACGCTTTCGGCGGCCCCGGTGACGAGGATGATCTGGCGGCCGGTTTCGCGCTCGCGCGTCAGGCGCTTCAGCACGGCCTCGCGGTAAGGCCAATCGGCAGCCTTGCGTCCGGAGCGCGCCGCGACCTCGTATTTCAGGCGCGCCTTGCCCTTCGACATCCAGAAAAGAACGGCAAACAACATCAACGGATTGCGCAGGAGAATGATGGCCACGCCCTCCCAGAGCGTGTCTGCAGCAAGCAACGTTCCATCAAGATCGACGCACAGCGGAATATGCTGCGTTTCAGTTCGAGCATCCATAAGATCAAACCCCGAGAATATATGCCCGGAACAGTCCCACGATCAGCTTTCCAAATAGCAAACAGCGCTTGAGGCAGCGTTTCAAATTGCTGCGTTGGTTAATGAATCCCGGATATATTTCCCATCCTCAATCCAGCCCGATCCAGTTTAGCGCATCGCGCCAGTCCGTCATGCGCACCGGCGTTCCATGCGAGCCGGTTTGAAACAGAACCATGCGGCTCGGATATTTCGCCGCTTTCAACGACCGGTAAAGCGCGATCTGATCGGCTGACGGATAGACGCTGTCGGCACTGCCATGGCTGAAGAAGACCGGCAGTTTTCTCTTGTAAGCCGCACTCTTCATAAAGGCGGGATCCGCCGGACCGCCCATGATCATCATGCCTTTCAGGGATGCAACCGCCTGCCTGTCGCGCGTGATGCCCCAGCAGATGAAGCTGCCCATCGAGGCGCAGGCAAGGACCACCGGGCGGCCCGGCGATTGCTGGCGCGCATAGGCAATCAGCCCGGCAATATCGGCCACGCCGGCATCGTCGAAAGAGCGGACGCTCGGGGCGTAATAGACACCGCCATTATCGACGGCGAGGTTCTTCAGGCGGTTGAAATTGCCACCGAACGACCAGTCATTGGCACCGAGCCGCCGGTCTCCGCCCCGGCCGTGGATGAAGATGACGGTGAATGCGGCGCCGCTGGCAGAACCGGCGCGCGTGACATCGAGCGGCCTTGATCCGACGGCCAGCGTCTCGTTCGCCTGTGCGCTCTTGACACTAAGCGAGACGTAGGCGCGCTTTGCCCGCCGTTCCGGATCCTGGTCGCGGCCATTGATATCGCGCATTTCCTGATAATCGACGACGCGGTAATCGCCACCATCGGCTGTTTCAAGCACGGTGCCATAGGAAAACAGCGCGTCCTTATAGGGTTTCAGCGGTGCTGCCCTAGCCGGGACCGCAAGCGCGATGGCGGCTATGCAGGTGAAAAAGACGCGATGGATCAAATGAGCTGTGGACAGGTGCATCCGGAATGTTCCTCTTTTGATCCAAGCCTTGCCATCGGAGCTTCCGCAAAGCAACAGTTGCGGCTATTGAAGGCGTGATCGGCGATGGAGCGCTTGCGGCCCGCGCCACAGGGCTGGCAAGGTCGCTTTCGCGCCAGGAATTTGGCAGAATTCCGGCGATTCGTGCAGACATTCATGACGGCTCAGTCCGCAGCCCTTCCCAGGCCTGAAGCCGCCACCACGGAAAGACATCAAAACAGACTATGACCGACAGCAACGATCTCTTTTCAGCATTGCCCCTGGTGCCCAAGCCCGCGACGGATCCCGTCGTGCCGAAGCCGGTTGCCGCCAAACCTGCAGCAGCTCCCGTTGCAGAGCAGCGCGGTGGCGCTTCGACGGCGCTGAAGGCCGATACCGGCGATTATAACGCATCCGCCATCGAAGTGCTCGAGGGGCTGGAGCCGGTGCGCCGGCGTCCGGGCATGTATATTGGCGGCACCGACGAAAAGGCGCTGCACCATCTGTTTGCCGAAGTCATCGACAACTCGATGGACGAGGCGGTGGCGGGCCATGCCAATTTCATCGACGTGCATCTCGATGCCGAAGGCTGCCTGTCCGTCACCGATAACGGCCGCGGCATCCCGGTCGAGAACCATCCGAAATTTCCGGGCAAATCGACGCTCGAAGTGATCATGACCATTCTGCATGCGGGCGGCAAGTTTGACAGCAAGGTCTACGAGACCTCAGGCGGTCTGCACGGCGTCGGCGTCTCGGTCGTCAACGCGCTCTCCGACATTCTCGAAGTCGAGGTCGCCCGCAACCGCAAGCTCTACCGCCAGCGCTTCTCACGCGGCATTCCGCAGGGCGGGCTGGAGGAGCTGGGCGACGTCCAGAACCGGCGCGGCACCAAGGTCAAATTTCATCCCGATCCGGAAATCTTCGGATCGCATGCCAAATTCGACCCGGCCCGGCTTTTCCGCATGGCGCGCTCCAAGGCCTATCTGTTCGGCGGCGTCGAAATCCGCTGGTCCTGCGATCCGGCGCTGATCGAGGGCACGGAAACGCCGGAAAAGGCTGTGTTCCACTTCCCCGGCGGCCTGAAGGATTATCTTCAGGCGACCATGGGCAAGGAATTCACCGTCACCCGCGAAATCTTTGCCGGCAAGACGGAAAAGACCGGCGGCCACGGTGCGCTCGAATGGGCGGTCACCTGGTACGGTGGCGACAGCATCGTGCACTCCTATTGCAACACCATTCCCACGCCCGAAGGCGGCACGCATGAGGCGGGCTTCCGCATCGCGCTCACCAAGGGCCTGAAGGCCTATGCCGAGCTGACGCAGAACAAGCGCGCGGCGATCGTCACCACCGAAGACGTGATGATTTCGGCGGCCGGCATGCTGTCTGTCTTCATCCGCGAACCGGAATTCGTCGGCCAGACCAAGGACAAGCTGGCGACCGTCGAAGCGCAGCGTATCGTCGAGAACGCCCTGCGCGACCCGTTCGACCACTTTCTGGCCGACAATCCGCAGGAAGCCCACAAGCTTCTCGAATGGGTGATCGAGCGCGCCGACGAACGAGTGCGCCGCCGCAAGGAAAAAGAGGTCACCCGCAAATCGGCGGTGCGCAAGCTGCGCCTGCCGGGCAAGCTTGCCGACTGCTCGCAGAATTCGGCAGAAGGCGCCGAACTGTTCATCGTCGAAGGCGATTCGGCTGGAGGTTCGGCCAAGCAGGCGCGCAACCGCTCCAACCAGGCGATCCTGCCGCTGCGCGGCAAGATCCTCAACGTCGCCAGCGCCGGCCGCGAAAAACTCGGCGCCAACCAGCAGATCAGCGATCTCGTGCAGGCGCTCGGCTGCGGCACGCGCAGCAAATACCGCGAGGAAGACCTGCGCTACGAGCGCGTCATCGTCATGACCGATGCCGATGTCGACGGCGCCCATATCGCCTCGCTGCTGATCACCTTCTTCTATCAGGAAATGCCCGAACTCGTCCGGGGCGGCCATCTCTATCTCGCCGTTCCGCCGCTTTACCGCATTACCCAAGGGGCAAAGACGCTTTATGCCCGCGACGACGCGCACCGGGTGGAACTGGTCGAGACGGAATTCAACGGCCGCGGCAAGATCGAAATCGGCCGCTTCAAGGGTCTGGGCGAAATGATGCCGGCGCAGTTGAAGGAAACCACGATGGATCCTTCCAAGCGCACGCTGCTGAAGGTCGCCATCGACGAGGTGGATTTCGAAGGCACGCGCGAAGCCGTCGATAACCTGATGGGCACCAAGGCCGACGCCCGCTTTCGCTTCATTCAGGAACGCGCGGTGTTTGCGGATAATCTGGACATCTGATCAAAGCGCTCGCGAAACGATTCAACACGCTGTCGAATTGAGTCATGTTTCCGCTCCAAGCCATGGAGCGGAAACGGTTTTCACGCTCTCAAATGCGCGTCAAACGATTGTCTTTTCCATGAAAATGCTCAGCGGATCCAGCTGGTAGGAACCGAACGGGCCGGTCTCAACATAGCCTGCCGACTTATAGAGGCCGATGGCTTCCGGCTGATAGATGCCGGTTTCGAGCCGGATCGCCGACAGCCCGGTTTCACGGCCATGACGTTCCAGATGCTCCAGCAGTTTGCGGCCGATCTTCAGGCCACGGGCCTTTGGATCGACGAACATGCGCTTGATCTCGGCGCTGCCATCGCCGGCATCCACCAGCGCGCAACAGCCGACAATATCGCCCTCATGACGGGCGACGAAGAAGGAGACTGAGGGCTTTTCCAGCGTCGAGACATCGACCAGGTGATTGCTTTCGGGCGGATAGAGTGACTGCGCGTAAACGTCGGATTGGTGGAGCAGGTCGAGAACGCCCGGCTGGCGTGGCGATTCTTTTTCAATGGTTGGAGTCACTTGGCGTTGTTCCTTCACAGGTCGAGTCATACCCTTGCCAGTTGACACTAAGAGCAGGCTTGAGAAAACGACAGACGCCAAATTTCGCCCCTTCCTGCCATCGCGCCGCCAAGGCGCGTGGAAACAAATTGTTTCCAACTTTTCCGGCTTCGCCTTACTTCCGGAGCAAACGGGCTTTTAAGATCTGCGGACCGAGAATCGCTTCATGCAAGGAGCGGTACCTCCCCCGTTTTTGGAGACATATTCGCGATGGTTCCTGCCTTGATCGTCATGACAATTCTCGGCTGCGACGACAGTGTCAGCCAATGCCACTACGTTTCGACGGTCAGCGGCACCTGGCAGACGATTGCGACATGCGATGCGGAATCGCAGAAGCAATTGCCGAAATTCTCCAACGCCAACTATCCGGTCATCGTCGCCGTCTGCGAAACATCAGGCGACACGATGGCCACGGCCAAGGACCCGGCCCCTGGCACGGCCACACCGTCGGCGCTCGATCAGGCACACACGGTCACCGCCCATCCGGTGCCCACGCCGCCCGGAGCCGAGCAGCAAAGGCCAAGCCTGCCGCGCCGGACGCTGGCCATGGTGACGGGCGCCCTTCCCGATGGATCGACGCTGCGCAACGCCGTGACGAAACCCGTCCATTATATCGAGGACGGCTATTCCTGGGTGGCGCGCAAATTTAGCCGGTAGGTGAAGGACTGGCCTATACCAGCCCGGCTGCGATCAGGCTTTCGGCGCTGGCGCGCACGGCCTCAGCCTCCGGCCGGGGTTTCCATCCGAGCACGCGTTTGGCCTTTTCGTTCGATATGCGCGCGTCGCGGCCGAGCTCGCCGGCGATCAGTTTCAGACCGGGATCGAAATACGCTGCAAGTCCGGCAAGCCAGTTCGGCAGCACGAACCTTGGCAGTTTCTTGCCATAGGCCGGAAAATCCCGCTTCAGCACCGTAACGATATCCTCGATCGACAATGCCTCGCCGGCAATGATGAACCGCTCGCCGGCAGCCTGCGGGACGGTCAAGGCCAGCACATGCGCTTCTGCCGCATCGCGAACGTCAACAACAGGCACGCGGAAGTCCGGCATGGCGGGGTAGCGGCCCTTCATCAGGTTCTGCACGAGGCCCACCGACGTGCCGGTTTCCGTGCCCAGGATGGGCCCGAGGATCATTCCGGGGTTGACGACGGCAAGCTCAAGGCTGTTTTCGAGGGCAAAATCCCAGGCGGCGCGCTCGGCCAGCGTCTTCGACTTGTAATAGGGCGTCGCCAGAGGGCCATCCGGATCGGTCCAATCCTTTTCCGAAAAGGGCGCCCTGCCCGGCCCGTAGCTGATGGCGGCGATCGACGATGTCAAAACCACGCGGCGAACGCTGGCTGCCTTTGCCGCCCGCAGCACCCGCAATGTTCCCTCTCGGGCTGGACGGATCAGGTCATCCTCGTTCTTCGGCACATGCGATGGAAAGGGAGATGCGGTATGGACGACGTAAGCGGCGCCCGTGAAGGCGGCGTCCCATCCGGCATCGGCGGTGAGATCGGCGGTGACGAAGGAGAGCTTGCCTTGAGCCGCACCATCGGCCGAGCGGATCGCTGCCTCAATGGCATCGGCCTTTTTCATCGACCGCAGGGTTCCGCGCACCTCGTAGCCCGCCTTCAACAGTTGCGCGGCGACATGACGGCCGAGAAAGCCGCCTATGCCGGTCACGGCGACCAGTCCTGCCCTATCATTATTCATCGCCATACCCCTTATCCGCCGCTGCCACAGGTTACATGGTGCGTTTCATCAACCGTGTCAAAGGCACAGCGTTCGGAAAGGTTGGGGATGGAGCGCGCGTGGTGTTCAGGCCGCTTGCCGCGCCGCCAATTGCGCATAGTCGCGCGCCGTCTGGCGCTGCTCGGCGATGGTCAGCTTTTCGATGAGATCGGCAAGGCTGCCGGATGCCTCCGAAATATGGCTTCTGCCGCGCAATTTCGCCAACAGGGCCGCCGAGATCGTTGCCGTCACCGCCGGCGAACCAGCCCGGTTTTCCTTGCGCCAGATCAGCACCGCCTCGGCAAACAGCGCGCTGACATCGCGGCCAAGGCCGGCGCTTTCGAACAGAGCGCGAATAGCGTGTATGCGGCCATCCGACAGGATCGAGCGCACCCGCTTGTTGGACACGGCGGTCAGGTTGACGATAGCACTTGCGAAGAAATCGACCTTGCCGGAACACAGGGCGTTGAGCAGAAAGGCCGGGGTCAGACGTCCCGTGACCCGGAGATGCTCGACGAGATTGGGGATCTGATCGGGACCGGCAGCGCCAGCCATGCCAACGGCGGCTTTATCGCAGGCTTCGCGGGTGATCCGCTCGACCCGGCGTTCGCCGATCGCAGCCTGCACGAGACCAAAGCCGGACAATGCCGCTCCAACCTTCTCCACCAGCGCGTGGCGCGCATCGGCTGGCAGATCGTCACGGTCGAGCAGCCGGTTGCGAACCGACCAGAGATGGCCGAGACGGTCGCTCAGGCGCTTCAACGTCCGGCAGGAGAAGCTCGCCTGGTTGTTTTCGAGCAGGATCAGGACTTCCTCTTCGCCGCCGATTTCGGCGATCGCCGCAGCAACCGGCCGCGACATGGCCTGGCGGGCGGCAATCACCGCACGGGTTTCCGGCGTTCCCTTGGCAGCGAGATCGACAAGGTCCATATCGTTGAGCACGGGAGAGCGGGAAATGACGGCATAGGCTGTTTCGGGCTGGTCTTCGGCCAGAGACAGGATGATCGAACGGGGAATGCGGCCGCAATCTGCAACGGCTTCGGCCAGCGCCAGGCGGACTTTTGGCGAGGGATCGTCCAGCAGAAAGGTCATCGCCATTTCGGCGGCATGCTCGTCAAGCGTATTCATGTCCGCCGCAACGTAAGCGCGGCCCAACGCCTGGGCTGCCCGGACCCGATCGCCGGTTTTTGCGGTCTCGACCCAACGAAGAAATGCTTGAATGATCACCGACGCCTCACTACACACCAACCAGCCACAATCACGGTGCTTCCTACGTTAGCGATCAAAGGTTTAAGATTGGTTCACCATGTCCGTTAACCGCTTTGAAATGACGCTGCCGATCCTCTGCGCGGCACCGGATGTGCTGTCGCCGATGATCGATGCCTGCGCGGCGGCGACGGTGATCATCGATATCCGGAAGGATTGGCTTACGGGACGACTAGGCGCAGCGCAGGCTGCATCGGACGCAGCGCAGGCGATCCTTGCGCAGAGGCAGCCGCAAGCGGGCGCAACGCTGTTTCGCGTCGGCAGGCCGGATGACGAGGCGGGACAAGCTGCAATCGAGCGGCTGGTGGCGCTGCGGCCGCAGGGTTTTGTGCTTTCCGGCTGCAACGGGGCCGCCGATATCCAGAAATTCGACGTCATGCTGCGGGTCGCCGAGGCCAGCCACGGGATAGAGGCAGGCGCGGTGGCACTGGTAGCCGAGCTTGGCGAGGATACCGCGTTCATTCTCTCGGCAACGTCCTTCAAGGACGTCTCGCAGCGGCTGAAAGCGATCATTTTCGATGGGCAAGGCATGACACGGGCTACGGCAAGCCAAGCATACAATGGGGCGGCATCACGGGCCGGTGCACCGCTGCTTCTTGCGCGGGCAACGGCCGTCATCAAGGCGGCGCAGGCGGGCATTGCCTGTTACGAATTGCTTGAAGAGCAGGCGGATGATCCGCAGACGATGCGCGAGATTGCGCTTGCCGATGGTTTTTCCGGGGTCGTCGCGCGCAACGCCGCGCAGCTTGAAGCGCTTGCCGGAGCGTAAGGCACCTGCCCTAGCGTCTCGGCCGCAACAATTCGAAGACATCCCCGGCGTCGCAATAATCCATATATCCCATACGCCCGACCGGCCGTACCTTGGCCATATCGAAACGGCCGTCACGAACAGCCTCGTCGCGGATATGGATGCCTACGACCTGGCCGATGACCACGTGGTTTTCGGACAGGGTTCCATCAAGCGTCTTCGGCTGGAATATGTCCGTCACCTTGCATTCCAGCGCCGCATAGGCCTCGGCAACGAAGGGCGCGCGCACGAATTCTCCTTCGACGGGCGTCAATCCGGCGAGCGCAAATTCGCTTTCGCCATGGGGCACCGGGGCCGAGGTGAGGTTCATGGCGTCGCGAATATCGAAGCTGACGAAATTGGCGGTGAATTCGCGGGTTTCCTCGATATTGCGCAGCGAGTCCTTGCGGCCGGACGACGAGAACATCACCATCTTCGGCGTATCGCTGATGGCGTTGAAGAAGGAATAGGGCGCCAGATTGAGACTGCCAGCTTCCGCCCGCGATCCGATCCAGCCGATCGGGCGCGGCGAGACGATGGCCTTGAATGGATCATGGGCCAGGCCATGCGCGTTTTGTGCGGCCGCGTAAAACATCAGCCGTCCTCGCCAACCCAGGTGACGATGTCTGCAAGCTCCGGACGCGGGCGCTCGGTTGGCGGAACCTGCGGCGTGCCGATGTGAATGAAGCCGGCGACCCTTTCGCCCGGCTGAACGCCCAGCAGCGGATAGGCCTTTTCATCGAACGCATACCATTCGGTCAGCCAGTTCGAGCAAAAGCCGAGCGCATTGGCTGCCATCAGCAGATTGAGGCAGACGGCGCCCGCCGACATGACCTGTTCCCATTCGGGCACCTTAAAATGCGGAGCCGCCTTGCTGACCACGGCAATGACCACCGGCGCGCGGGTCAGGCGGGTATTTTCCACCTTGATCATCTCGTCTGACAGATCGGGCTTGGCGGCGAGCGCCATTTTCGCCAGCTCGGTGCTCAGCCGCACCCGCTCCTCGCCGCGATAGACGATGAAACGCCAGGGCGCCAACTTGCCGTGATCGGGCACGCGCGAGGCCAGTTTCAGCATCTCCTCGATTTCAGCCGTGCCCGGTCCCGGTCCGCCCATCTGAAAGGCCGGAATAGACCGGCGGGTTGCCAGATAATCACGCAGACTGATTTCAGTTTTCATCGCCGTCCATTTCCAGTAGTTTGCCACCGCACGCCGCCGCTCCCCCGAAGGCAGCCACGAAAATGCCATATCGGCGTTTCAAGTGGAGCCACACACTCAGGATGTCAACCACCCCATGCGCATCAAGGCCGGTCCCGTTCGCACTGTCTCCATAGCGCTCGTTCTTGCGACAGCAGCCACCGGTGCGCCGCAGGCGCAGGAGCTTGCCGACCCCTTCAAGGCGTTTCCGGCAATCTCCGCGCCAGCCAAGAAGATGCCGAAGCTCAACAGCTTCAACCCGATGATCCCGGATGCCGCAACGCAAGGGCCGACCGCAAAGGATATCGCGCTCGAGGCGCATCTGACCGAGAAGGGCAAGTCTGTCGAACAGGGCCTGACCTGGCGGGTTTTCAGCCCCATTCCCGGCTCCGATGGCAAGCTGCCGCTGGTGGCGACCTCGGAAGGCGGCTCGGCGGCGTTTCAGCTCATTCCGGGTGAATATTTCGTCAATGTCGCCTTCGGGCGTGCTGGCGCGACCCGCAAGATCAGGGTGGCGGATGCCGGCCCGATGGAAAAGCAGGTGCTGGTTCTTGATGCCGGCGGCGTCATGCTGAATGCAGTATCGGGCAGCGACGTGCGTATTCCGCCGGGCGAGCTGAGTTTCTCGATCTTTTCGGCCGATGCGAAGGAAGACGGCGAACGCGCGCTCGTGGTCGCCGACGTCAAGCCGAACACCGTCGTGCGTTTGAATACCGGCACCTATCATGTCGTGTCCAACTATGGCTCGGTCAATGCCGTCATTCGCGCCGATATCCAGGTGGAGGCCGGCAAGCTGACGGAGGCGACGATCCAGCACCGCGCCGCCAAACTGACGCTGAAGCTCGTCTCCGAGCCCGGCGGCGAAGCGATCGCCGATACCGCCTGGTCGATCCTCACCTCATCGGGCGACGTGGTCAGCGAAAGCGTCGGCGCGTTTCCGACACTGGTTCTGGCCGAGGGCGGCTATTCGGCGGTGGCGCGCAACAACGAGAAGATTTTCCAGCGCGACTTTACCGTCAAGGCCGGCGTCAATACCGATGTCGAGGTGCTGCTGAACGACAAATCGGCGCAGCCCGCATCCGGCGCATCGGACGCGCAGGACTGAGCCGATCAGCTGAGTCTAAGACGCAGCTCTCTTCAGAAACGGCTTGCGCGGCGGCGCCATGCAGAACACGCCGTCATAGATGCGCGTCAGGATATCCTTGCGGTCGGCAATGGCGCTCAGTTCCTCCCAGGCAATCAACTGGCCGATGCGCGACGAGATGGTCGTACCCGATAACCTGCGGAACTCGCGGATCAACAGTGAAATGCGCAGGGTCAGCGAAACCTTGCTGGCCAGGTGAAACAACCGGCCGTTCTGGCCTTCGAAATAGATCGGGATAACGCTGGCCTTGGCCGCCTGGATCAGCTTGGCCGGAAACATTTTCCACGGCAGGTCTTCGGCCCGGCCAAATCCCTTTCTCGCGGTTGCGACCCCACCGGCCGGAAAGACGATCAGCGTGACGCCCTCTTTCAACAGCCGCACGGCCTCGTGGCGCGTCTGCATGTTGATCGCTAACGCCTCCTTGGTTTCTTCAAACGAGATCGGCAGCGAATAGGGCGCCATTTCCGGCACTTTCAACAGCTCGTTGTTGATCAAAACCCTGAAGGGACGGCCCAACTGTTCGGCAAGCGACAGGACCGCAATGCCATCGCCGATGCCGAAGGGATGGTTGGCGACGATGACCACGGGCGTATCAGGCAGATGGCGCGGCGGCCATTCGCCCTGGACGCGGACGCGCACATTAATGAGATCCAGCATTTCGCCGAAAATCCGGTCGCTCTTGCCGACAATATTATGGCGCCATTGATTGTAGAGCTTGGCGTAGCGATTGCGCCCGGCAAGCCCCTCCATGGAGCGGATAAACCAACGTTTCAGCCGTCGATCGTTCTCGTTGGCATAAGACAGCTCTTTGAACTGCACGTTGTTCCCCGTTCCAAGAAAAGGTGCGTCCGGAAGGGACGCAGCACAGGTATTTCGGTTTTGCCGGACTGCGTTCAGCGGCGGCTCTTATTCCACCCATCACGCATAAACCGGATAGTCTGCGAATGTTACAGTTTTCTGACAGGAGACTGAAGGTGCGGCCCTGCCGCACCTTCCCGATGAGATCATACAGACTTTCAGCCCTGATCAGGCCTTGGCCTTGCTGCGGCGCTCGGCCTTGCGCTTCACGTCCGGCGGTGTTGCTTCCAGGACCAGAGAGGCGATGGCCTCATCTAGCGTCATCGGCGTCTGCGCCTGCGAGCCGAGCCTGCGGATATTGACCGTACGCTCTTCCGCCTCGCGCATGCCGCAGACGATGATGACAGGCACCTTGGTCACCGAATGCTCGCGAACCTTGTAGTTGATCTTCTCGTTGCGGAAGTCGGTCTCGACCTCGAGACCGGCATCGCGCAGCAGTTCCGCAACTTCACGGCCGTAATCATCGGCTTCCGAGGTGATGGTGGCGACGACCACCTGCAGCGGCGAAATCCACAGCGGCATATGGCCGGCGAAGTTCTCGATGAGGATACCGAGGAAGCGCTCCATCGAGCCGCAGATGGCGCGGTGGATCATCACCGGCTGGGTCTTTTCCGAATTGCTGTCGATATAGAAGGCACCGAAGCGTTCCGGCAGGTTGAAATCGACCTGCGTCGTGCCGCACTGCCATTCACGGCCGATCGCGTCCTTCAGCGTATATTCGAACTTCGGACCGTAAAAAGCGCCCTCGCCCGGCAGGATACCGGTCTTGATGCGGCCTTCCGACTGCGCCTCGATCGTCTTCAAGACGTCCATCATGACGCTTTCGGCACGATCCCAGAGCGCATCGTCGCCGACGCGTTTTTCCGGACGGGTCGAGAGCTTGACCACGACTTCCTGGAAACCGAAGTCCTGATAGACCGACAGGATGAGATCGTTGATGCGCAAGCATTCGGCCGCCATCTGCTCGTCGGTGCAGAACACATGCGCGTCATCCTGCGTGAAGCCGCGCACGCGCATCAGGCCATGCAGCGCGCCCGAAGGCTCGTAGCGATGAACATTGCCGAATTCGGCAAGCCGGATCGGCAGTTCGCGATAGGATTTCAGGCCATGCTTGAAAATCTGGATATGGCCGGGGCAGTTCATCGGTTTGAGCGCAAAGACGCGCTCGTCGTCGGTTTCGTCACCGGCGACAGTCACCTTGAACATGTTGTCGCGGTACCAGCCCCAGTGGCCGGAGGTTTCCCACAATGACTTGTCGAGCACCTGCGGTGCATTGACCTCCTGATAGGTGCCGGCCAGACGGCGGCGCATATAGGCGACCAGCGTCTGGAAGATGCGCCAGCCTTTGCCATGCCAGAAGACAACGCCCGGGCCTTCTTCCTGGAAATGGAACAGGTCCATCTCCCGGCCCAGCCGGCGGTGGTCGCGCTTTTCGGCTTCGGCCAGAATATGCAGATACTGGTCGAGCTCTTCCTGGGTGCGCCAGGCCGTGCCGTAGATGCGCGTCAGCATCGGGTTGTTTGAATCACCGCGCCAATAGGCACCGGCCACCCGCATCAGTTTGAAGGCATTGCCGATCTGGCCGGTGGAGGCCATGTGCGGCCCACGGCAGAGATCGAACCAGTCGCCCTGATAGTAGATCTTCAGGTCCTGATCCGCAGAGATCGCATCGACCAGCTCGACCTTATAATTCTCGCCCTTGTCGGCAAAGACCTGACGCGCCTTGTCGCGCGGCCAGATTTCCTTGGTAAAAGGCTTGTTGCGCTGGATGATTTCCTTCATCCGCTTTTCGATCTTCGGCAGATCGTCAGGCGTAAACGGTTCATTCTTGGCAAAGTCGTAATAGAAACCGTTCTCTATCACCGGGCCGATGGTGACCTGCGTGCCCGGCCACAATTCCTGCACGGCTTCGGCCATCACGTGAGCCGTGTCGTGGCGGATCAGCTCCAGAGCGCGGGCATCTTCGCGGGTGACGATCTCGAGCGTGCCGGTGACGACGGGATCCGACAGGTCGCGCAACTCGCCATCCAGCGCAATCGCGATGGCCTTCTTTGCAAGCGACTTGGAAATCGATTCGGCGACCTCACGACCCGTTGTGCCAGCGGCAAAACCGCGGACAGAACCATCGGGAAATGTAAGGGAAACAGCGTCAGACATGTGTTCTTCCTTGTCCAGTCCCGCCAACGAATGCGGGTGGTGTTGATAACCGGCGCGGCCGGCAAATTGACGCGCGGGTGATAGAGCGTTTTCGTGACGGAGTAAAGAACAGCCTTGATCAGGCTTCGATCATATCCGTCAGGCCACGCACCGTATTCCAATTGCGAAATGTGCCGGGGCCAAGGCGTTTGGTGGTCAATGCCGAGAGCAGTTTTGACTCGCTCGGCGGGCCAGGGAAACGGATCCAGAGATCGCCATTAACAACTGCGACTTGTTCGCCGCCGCCGCGCTCAATATTGGCTGGCATATCGCTGGAGAGTGGCGAGCGCATCACCCGGACGACGATATTTTTCGCTTCGGCATCGTTTACCGGGGGAAAAGGGTTGCCCGCCGCAAGTGCCAGCCAACCCGGTGCATCGCGCACAATGATATCGACATGTTTTCCGTAACGTGCGCGAAACCCCTCTTCCAGCTGCGCCTCGATCACCCCGACCGGTTCGCTTTGTGCCTCGAAGACCAGGTTTCCGGTCGATACCAGCGTGCGCGCATCGCGAAAGCCGAGACCTTCGGCCATCGCCCGAAGCTCCGACATCACCACGCGGCGACCGGGTGCAAGGACGATGCTGTGGAGCAAAGCGACATAAACAGTCATTGCGACGCCGGGCGCCAATACCGCCAAGGCATATACCAATGTTTCGATGGTGGCAGTTTCTCCGGCACCGGGTCGAGCCCGCTCGTGCCGCCGGGGCCGCAGCGCAGGAAGCGGAACAGCACCATCCAGCCGCCGGGCCAGAAGCCGTGGCGGGCAATCGCCTCGTAGCCATATTCGGAACAGGTAGGGATATGGCGGCAGGAATTGCCGATGAAGCCGGACAGCGTCAGCTGGTAGAGCCGGATGAAGGCCATGCCGAACAGGCGTCCCGGCGTCTTGCGAAACGGACCCGCATAGTTGCGGCCTCGATAGGGCCGTCTGGCGCCGTCCGCCTCATGGTGCCCGCATCCCGGTTCGCCGCACATGTCAGCCGGCAGCCTTGACCGGGCGTTTGGCTTCGACCTGGCCGACCGCATCGACGACGGCATCGAAGGTCAGCATGGTCGAGGCGTGGCGTGCCTTGTAATCCCGAACCGGTTTAAGGAAGCGCATGTCTTCGAAACGGCCCGATGGCCCCTCCCCGTCCGCCTTCAGCATGGCCAGCATGTCTTCGCGCGCCTGGCGGATTTCCGCAGATGTGGCGCCGACGACATGGCGGGCCATGATCGAGGACGAGGCTTGTCCAAGCGCACAGGCCTTTACCTCATGAGCGAAGCCGGTGACGGTATCGCCGTCCATTTTCAGGGTGATCCTCACCTTCGAACCACACAGCTTGGAATGGGCGCTGGCCTCGGCGTCCGGGTCGGCAAGCCTACCAGTTTCGGGGATATTGCCGGCAAATTCCAAAATCCTGCTATTATAGATTTCGTCCATCATTCGGCGCGATCCGCTTGTTTTTGCGCGTTTTCAGGCAAACGGCGCATGATTTTCTATCGTATCTCAGAAAAAAACACAGTGTCTCCATCTGCGCCTCTTTCACATGTGTCCCGGCATATTATATGCTATGTCGTGTGGGGGCGACAGGTTCGCAAGAGCGAACAGTCGCCTGTTGTTTGGGAAACCGTGCCGGATGATCCAGAGCCCTTAACCTCTGCAAATCAAAAAGCCCCGGAGCCCGCCGACGGAAACCAGGCCTGCAATCGTCAGGTCAATGGCCAATGGCGAGTTGTCCGAAAAGATAAACGTCACGTAACGCTTGTTACGCCAAGAGGCCATTATGGACGCCATAGTCAAGAATTTTCCTGCCGTGACCGCCACCGATGGACGGCCGAGCCAGAAGGAAGCCGAGGACGCCGTTCGCGTTCTCCTGCGCTGGGCAGGCGACGATCCGGCCCGCGAAGGGCTTCTCGATACCCCTGCCCGCGTCGCCAAGGCCTATAAGGAACTTTTTTCCGGCTATGACCTGGCTGCCGAAGACGTTCTGGGCCGCACCTTCGAGGAAGTTGGCGGCTATGACGACATCGTGCTCGTCAAGGATATCCCGTTCTTCTCGCATTGCGAACATCACATGGTTCCGATCATCGGCAAGGCGCATGTCGCCTATCTGCCCGATGGCAAGGTACTTGGCCTGTCGAAGATCGCGCGCGTTGTCGATATCTTCGGCCGACGTCTGCAGACGCAGGAAACCATGACGGCGCAGATTGCCAAGGCGATCGACGATACGCTGCAGCCGCGCGGCGTGGCCGTAATGATCGAAGCCGAACATATGTGCATGGCGATGCGTGGCGTCCAGAAGCAGGGCTCGACGACATTGACCACCACCTTTACCGGTATCTTCAAGAACGAGCCCGCCGAACAGGCCCGCTTCATGACCATGCTGCGGGGCTTCAAGTAAGCTCCGTCAACCGGAGCCCTTCCGATGACCCTTGAATTTGACCGCCCGTCCACCGACAAGGCGGAACTGGAATCCGGTTCCGCTTTCACGCCCCGTTTCGACAGCAATGGACTGATCACCGCCGTCGTCACCGATGCCGGCGACGGCACGCTGCTGATGGTGGCGCATATGAACGCGCAGGCCTTGGCGCTGACGATCGAGACCGGTATCGCCCACTATTACAGCCGTTCGCGAAAGAGCCTCTGGAAAAAGGGCGAGACCTCCGGTAACCTGCAGACAGTCGAAGAAATTCGCACCGACTGCGATCAGGATGCTTTATGGCTGAAAGTCCGTGTCGCCGGCCATGACGCAACCTGCCACACCGGCCGGCGCTCGTGTTTTTACCGGTCCGTTGGCGTCAAGGACGGCGTCACGTCACTTAACATCATTGATACCGAAATTCATTTCCATCCGGGCGATGTCTACGGCAAAAATTAATCATCTGACGCTTTTTGGCTCAGCTTCTTGACTGGATTCACGATTTCGCAACCAGACTGGGAGCGTAATCTTGACAACGAGGATGCGTTCCGCAGGGAACACCCGGCCGCAACGCCCTCCTGTAGATTGAGTATGTACGGCATGCACTTGCAAAGCAGTAATGCGAGACGTGACGGCCTGTAACAGTGTGTTCTGCGGCATGGAGGTGCCGGATGTTGAACTGGACATTCAATCGCAGCGGTATCACCGCAGACGCTTCCGCACCCGGCGGCCCTTCCCACGCCCTGGTGTCTTCCCCACCCGAACAGATCAAGCCGCCGAAATCCAAGATCGCGCTGGCACTTGGCGGCGGTGCCGCGCGCGGCTGGGCGCATATCGGCGTGTTGAAAGCGCTGGATGAAGAAGGCATCGAAGTCGGGATGATCGCCGGAACCTCGATCGGCGCGCTGGTCGGAGGCTGCTATCTGGCTGGAAAGCTCGACGAACTCGAAACATTCGCCCGCTCGCTCACCATGCGCCGCATCGCCGGATTGCTGGATTTCGCCATCGGTGGCGGCGGGCTGTTTGGCGGCCTGCGCCTGACCAAGCGCATGCAGGAACATCTGCAGGACATGGCGATCGAAGATCTCGACCGCACATTTGTGGCCGTCGCAACCGAGGTCAATTCCGGCCATGAGGTCTGGATCGGCCAGGGATCGCTGATCACCGCCATCCGCGCCTCCTACGCCCTGCCGGGCATCTTCGAACCGGTCAAATGCAACAACCGCACGCTGATGGATGGCGCGCTGGTCAATCCGGTGCCGGTCTCGGTCTGCCGCGCCCACGAGCAGCAGCTGGTCGTTGCCGTCAACCTTAACTATGACCTTTATGGCCGCTCCGCCGTGATCAAGCACAATGCGGGAAGCCGTGCCGTCGAACAGCCCGCTGTGGCGAAACAACCGGAAGGCCAGGCCGGGCGGCTGGGCATGACCAGTGTGATGGTGCAGGCCTTCAACATCATCCAGGATCGCATTTCGCGGGCGCGGCTTGCCGGCGATCCGCCGGATCTGGCGCTGCATCCCAAGCTCAACGATATCGGCCTGTCGGAATTTCACCGGGCCGGAGAAGCGATCGATCGCGGCTATTACGAGACCAAGTCGAAGCTCAGCGAGCTGCAGCGCCTTCAGGATGTGATGCTGCGATAGAGATCGCTGCAAACAATGATGCCGCGCGGCCCGGTTCGGGTGCGCGGCATTGTCATGTTCCGTGGATGCCTCAGCCGGCGATATAGGCCTTGATCTGTTCGGCCTCATGCTCGATCGCCCGGATATGATGGCGAACCGCGTCACCGATCGAGACGATGCCCACCAGGCGTCCGTTGGTTTCGACGGGAAGATGGCGGGCGCGCATATTGTTCATGATTTCCATGATGCCGTCGATGCTCATCTCCTCGGTGCAGCTATACACTTTCGACCACATGACGTCCGATACGGTCTTATCCAGACAGTCGGCCCCGAATTTGGCCATGGCGGCCACCACGTCGCGCTCCGTCAAGATACCGGCGATCTCGTCGCCGGGCTTGACGATGATGACGGCACCGATGCGATTTTCACTCAGCAAGGCCACCGCCTGGCGCACTTTCGCCTGCGGATCGACCGTCACGACCTGACGGCCTTTTTCATTCAGTATGGCTTTAACAGACATTCAAACCCTCCCGTTTCAGCGACCTTGAATCTGACCGGGATATTGGCGAACCGCCACGCGCTTCTCGCGCTGCGGTTTAGGACCAATTCGCAAGACAGACATCATTCCTGCCGCTTTATCTGCCCATTGGCACCAAACCGCTCTCCTCACGGTTTCATGCTGGACGCGAATGGTGCGCCACAGACTGTGGAAAATCAAGCGTTCTCGGTGAGATCGCCGATCTTTGAAAGGCGATCAGCCGCGCGCCGTGCTCACTTGCGGGGGGTCGAAAAGGCCAAACAGCAGAAAGCCGAACAGGAAGCCGCCAATATGCGCTTCCCAGGCGATGCCGCCCGCTCCGCCAAAGGCAAAGACGCCAAGGCCGATCAGGAAATTGGTGAGGAACCAGATGCCGGTGAACACCACGACCGAGCGGTTCGACAGCGCCTCGCCGACGGTCAGGCGGCGGTTGAGATGCGCAAACTGGCGGCTGATGCGGCCGCTTGGGGAAAAGACGAAGCGGGCTGCAGCCCCCATCAAACCGGCAACCACGCCGGAGGCACCGACGACGAAGATCGTCTCGCCCCAATGGAACGCCACATGCAGGGCGACAGCGGCAACCGCCGACAGGCACCAGAACAGCATGAACCGTATGAGGCCGATTCGGCGTATCACCGGCGCGCCGAAGGCCACCATCCAGAACCCGTTGAAAATCAGGTGTTCCCACGAGCCGTGCAGCAAGGAATAGGTCAAGGGGCTCCAGAGCCAGGCGAGCGTCTGATCGGCGAGCGGATGATCATAACGCGCCGGCCAGAAGGCGAAGTTCAAGATCACCTCGCTGTCGAGGGGCGCGGACAGAAGATAGGTGCGTACGGCATGGATGACGACCAGAAGCGCCAGCATGGCGACAAGACCTGCCGGCAGGTTGAACGCCGGTTCGCTGACCCGCGTTGCAGCATCTGCTTCATTGGCCTGCGGCGGCGTCGCACCGTCGGTTTGGTCGGTCATCCTGCTCACAATTCCTTTCGCCGGCATATCGTCACCGGCCTCTTAACGCCCCGCTCTATACGATTCATGGCTGCGTCAAAAGCGGTGAGATGCGCGGCACTTGTTCGCACGGCTGGCGGAGCCGATCAAATCAAAAGGATTTGTAATGGGCATGACCGTTTGCAGGCGAAAAAAAGGCCGTCCAGTCAGGAACTGAACGGCCGTTGAGCCCCCCAAAAACCTTGAGGCCCGCAAGTCAGTGTGCCGAAGGCAAACCCTTCGTGAAGTGATGCGCTTCCATGCCACCGGAGCCGGACGCTTTCAATCGAAACCAAACATTAACCTTAATATCGCGCTGGCACGGAAATCGCACTGATATCCCTGCGGGCCATGTTTTTCCCGCCAGATGTGCCAGACCGGCACAGATATGTTTCGAATGGAATGAGAGCATGCGCAGCAAGACCGCTATCGAGATCTATGCCTATTGGGACGCGTTGCGCGGCCATCGAGATGTGCCGTCGCGCAGCCAGATTGAGCCCGGCCAGATTCGCAACATCCTGTCAGACCTGTTCATCCTGGAAAAAACGCCGCGCGGTGATATCCGTTTCCGGCTCGCCGGCACGCGCATCTGTTCACTGTTCGCGCGCGAGCTGCGCGGCTCGACATTCGACGCACTCTGGCTTGCCAGCCAAACCGGCCGCCTCGCCCGCATCGCCGACAATGTAATGACGGAAAAGACGCCGGTCGTGCTGTCGGCATCGTCGCTTGCCGGCACCGCCGACCGGTTGCCGACCGAAATCATCCTCCTGCCGCTGCGCTCCCCCGATGGCGTGGTGGACCGGATCATCGGAGCGCTGGTGCCGCATTCGAGACCGCTCTGGCTGGAGGCGACGCCGGTCAATTATCTCGATCTCGACGGCATTCGCGTTCTCGACATCGAAAAAACCAACCTGTTCATGCAGTCGAGACCCGAAAAGCCCCTGCCCGCACCCCGCCAGCACGCGGGCCATTCCACAATGGGCGATCAGGGGATTGCTGGCGCCATCCGCCGGGTTCTGCACCTGCGCGTCTTCGAGGGTGGCCGCAATGATTAATACACCTCAAATGCAAAGGAGCAAAAAAACCTTCTATTAACTGGAACAGGGTAAAGCTGTGGGCTGGGTGGACATCGCACAAGTGTGATCATGTATTCGTTTCAACAATCACAGACGGCCGGAACAAAGCCTCACAACGAAGGCGCTTTTCAGCGCGTTTCGGTGAATCTGACGGGCCGCCTGATGCTTGCCAATCACGACGAATTCGAATGCACCGCCATCGATATGTCACCCGGCGACGTGCTCTTCACCTCCGAGGCCCGGCCGCGGACCGGCGAACGCATCATCGCCTATGTCGATCATGTCGGCCGCCTCGAGGGCACGGTGTCGCGGCTTGCCGACAATGCCTTCGTCATCCAGATCAATGCCACCGACCGCAAGCGCGAAAAGCTTGCCGCCCAGCTGACCTGGATTGCCAACAAGCACGAGCTGGGCCTGCCGGAAGACCGGCGCCACGACCGTCTTGCCCCACGCAAGACCCGCACGGAAATCACGCTCGACGACGGCAGCAAATATGTCTGCCGGATCATCGACCTCTCCCTGTCGGGAGCTGCCGTCGATATGGAGACCCGCCTGCCGCTCGGGACCGCCATCCTGCTTGGCAGCATGAAAGGCCGTGTGGTGCGTCATTTCCAGGAGGGCGTGGCGATCGAATTTCTCGGAATTCAGTCGCGCGAGGCGTTGCGCGAGTTTCTGTAGCGCCGCAGCAGAATTGTCCGGCCGAAGTTTCAGGCCTGTTTTTTCGTCTTCTTGCCCCGGTTATATGCGACCGCCGAAGCGACCAGCTCTTTCAGTGCGCGTGCATCGATCGTGTCGCCCTCGAAAACATCGATCGACCGCCACACCTTGCCGCCAAAGCCGTTGTTGAAGAGCTTTTCGGGATCGGCTAGGCTTGCGCCATGCGAGAAGGTCAGCTTCACCTTTTCCTTGTGGGCATTGCCGACAATCATGTTGCCCTCGCAGCACCAGACCGGGCTTCCCATCCACTTCCACTCTTCGGCAATATCCGGATCGGCAGCGAGGATCGTCTTGCGCAGGCTGGCAAGCGTTGCGCCGCGCCAATCGGTGAGACCGGCAATCAGCGCGTCGATATTTTCGGATGGCGTCATGGATTTCATGCCTCCACTTGGATTTACCGTGCAGACCAAAGCTTGCCGCAGTCTATGCCGCAGCATTGAGGCCCGCAACGCTTGCGATCAGAGCTGCGCTTCAATCGCGCTTTTGTCGATTACGGACCAGACATTGGCAATCTTGCCGTCTCGAAACTCGTAGAACACATTTTCGGTGAAGGTGATCCGCCGGCCGTTGATGGGCAGATCCATGAACATTGCCAGCGGCGTGCAGTCAAACAGCAGCCGGCTTGCGACAAAGGGCGGATCGGCGACCAAGATCTCGATATTGAACTTAAGGTCGGGAATATCGCGATAATTGCCCTCAAGCATGCTGCGATACCCGGCAAGGCCAATGCGGCGGCCGTTATGGCAGGCATCCTCACCGACATAGTGCCCGAGGTTCGGCCAATCCTGGCTGTTGAGACAGGCAATGTAGCCCGTGTAGATATCCGAGAGTTCACTCATCGCATTTTGTCTCCTGCTATTGCGGGCATCCTCAATTCCGGTCTGCCGGGATAATGAGGACATAAGCCGGCTCATGCAGCAAGCAAGACTGTCCCCCATTTGCTCCTTGTCGGCGCGCCGGGCGGCGCCCCAATATGGTACAGGTGATTGCGTACAGCCGCATTGTTTTGGCAAAATCACGATCCCGCCATGATTTTCCGTGCCAGAATAAAAATAATTTTTTCGGGATTTCCAGCACATTGCGGCGGGAAACGGTCACTGCTTTGGTAAATCAAGTCTAAACCAGCAAAGACACTCTTCTTTTCCAGCAGCCCGGCTCTCCCGGCCGCGTCTGGAAAACATCCGCCAGAGCACCGCTTTCGCAACAGAATATGCTGCATTTCCGGCGGGATGGATGGTTTTGCAAGGGTTAACGGCGGCTGTTCCATGGCGGGAAAGGCTCAAATTTTAGATAAATTTGCATCAATAACAACTCAAACTTTATTCAAGTTTAGTTTGAGTTTTCTACTTATTTCAATTTGTTTTGTACTTTATTTTACTTCCGATTTTCGCGAGCAATAAAAAACTCGGTGTCATTGTCACTCCAGAACGGGGAGACAAGCATGACAATGAAAACTGTCCTGAAGACATTTCTGAAAGCTGGCCTGATCGGCGCGTTTGTTTCCGCAGCGGCGGTACAGTCGGCGTTTGCCCTGCCCGCGAACATGATCACCGGCGGCAGCACCAACCCGCCGGTTGGCCACTATGAATTCTGCCGCAGCCTGCCGCAGGAATGCCGCGCCAACCCGGGCAGTGGCGCCCCGTTGACGCTGACCCGCGACGGCTGGAAGACAATTCTCGAGGTCAATTACGACGTCAACGAATCCGTGACGCCGATGACCGACAAGGAAATCTACGGCGTCGAAGAGCACTGGGCCTATCCCGACAAAGTCGGCGATTGCGAAGACTATGTGCTCTTGAAGCGCAAGCGCCTGATGCAGGCCGGCTTTTCGCCATCCGACCTTCTGATCACCGTCGTGCTGCAGCCGAGCGGCGAAGGTCATGCCGTTTTGACCGTGCGCACCGATCGCGGCGATTTCGTTCTCGACAATATGCGCAACAAGGTCCTGCTCTGGTCGGATACCGAATATACCTATCTCAAGCGTCAGTCGGAACAGCATTCCGGCCGTTGGGTAAAGCTTCAGGACGGCCGTACCGTGGCTGTCGGCAGCGTCAGCCAATAGGGCGAGCCAAGACCAGACATACGCAACCCGGCTCAGGATGCCCGGCTGCCGTATGAAAGGGCTTCGGTCAGTCCCCGTCCCAGACCAAGGCCCTGCAGGCCGGTTCCGCTGTCCCCGGAACCGGCCTTTTTCTATTGCGCGCGATTCAGCGGTTGCCGGCAGCAACCGAACGTGATTCTGGCAATATTCACCGAAAATTAACCATGTTGGGCGAGCTTGTCTTCACGTCTCAAGCTTGAAAATCCGTGAACCAGCGCCTGTTCCATCCCGGCACAGGCAACGCCTTTAGCGATACACTCCGTCAACGACACGAAGACCGCGAACCATCGATGACAGTCCATGCAGCA
Organism: Pararhizobium qamdonense; assembly: GCF_029277445.1. Lineage (NCBI taxonomy): Bacteria > Pseudomonadati > Pseudomonadota > Alphaproteobacteria > Hyphomicrobiales > Rhizobiaceae > Pararhizobium > Pararhizobium qamdonense. The sequence goes on from NZ_CP119566.1 coordinate 2,994,914, forward strand.
ACCGCCGGTCCTGACGATCACGCTCCGCTGATCTCCTCGCGTTTCATCTGCATGTTGACGGTTGTGGCCGTGAGCATGGCAGCCTTGACGGCAACGATCAGCCTTGCCGGCCGCTGGTACGGAGAAAACCTGGCGCTGGCGGGGCACACGACCAGCACGGAACCCACCGATATCCTCATCGGCCAGGATCATCTGCGGTTTTCCGCCAATGTCATCCGCTTCGAGCAGCAACGCGAAACCGGGCGCGCCGAACGGGTCGATCTCTACCTCACCTGGCCGGGAATGCAGGGCTATACGGACGAGACGCGGGCGCTGTTCAACGATGTCAGCCAGCCCGGCGCACTGCTTTTCCTCGATATTTCGCAGAGTACGATGTCGCGCGACATGTCGGGGCGGATCGAGCCGATCTACCAGCATCTTTTCAGCGGCAAGCTCCTGCCCGGCCCGGCGGGACTGGTGCGGCATGAAATGAAACAAAATTCGGGTTACGGCGAGGAAGTCTTCTTCACCGCGAACCGGGATGGCGGCACACCGTATGCGGTGCGCTGCATGATGCCGGCAACGCCTGCGTTCTCCACCAGCGCCGATTGCCAGCGCGATATCCACATTGGCCGTGATCTTGTTGTGCTTTACCGGTTTTCCAGCCAATTGCTGCCACAATGGCAGGCCATCGACACCGCCGTTGAGGCATTCCTGAACAAGAGCCTGATCCCCTGACCGGCCGCTCACCGCGAACCCGTTTCGCGGCGCCATCCGGTTTTGACGCCTGTACCGAAATGCAAAAGAACTGTCCAACAGCAGAAACCAATCATTCATCATAAACCGATTGGTAACGCTATCCCGCTAGTGTTTCGAGAACAGTCGTTTCTGGAGGCCTCGCCCGGACGACATCTGTGAAAATAGAATGAAGAGTAGTGAAGTGCCCCAAACCATATTCAACGGCTCCGCTCCGTCTGTCCTATTTTTCAAGAAGGCATGCCGGGTCCTGCTGATATCGCTGACCGCCACATTCACTGCGGTCTCCGTCGCCTCCGCTGCAGAATATGCGGGCATCGTCGTCGATGCAAAGACCGGCAAGGTTCTTTACAGCGAGAATGCCGACAGTTTGCGCTATCCGGCATCGCTGACCAAGATGATGACGCTCTACCTGACCTTCGAGGCGCTGGAAGCCGGCAAGATCAGGAAGGACACGCCCGTCACCTTCTCCAAGAATGCATCCGCCGAGCCGCCATCGAAGCTTGGCGTACGTTCCGGCAATGCGATCACCGTGGAACAGGCCATCCTGTCCATGGTCACGCGCTCCGCCAATGATTCGTCGACCGCCCTTGGCGAACTGCTCGGCGGCTCCGAAGAACGCTTTGGCCGCATCATGACCAACAAGGCGCGCGCGCTCGGCATGACCCGCACCACCTACCGCAACGCCAACGGCTTGCCGAACGATGCGCAGATGACCACGGCACGCGACCAGGCCCGGCTTGGCATGGCGCTTCGCCAGCATTTCCCGCAATATTATTCGTATTTCTCCACCCGCAGCTTCCGTTTCGGCAAACAGACGATCGGCAATCACAACCGTCTGCTCGGCAATGTGCGCGGCGTCGATGGCATCAAGACCGGCTATACCCGGGCTGCGGGCTTCAACCTCGTAACCTCGGCCCAGGCCGACGGCCGCAGCATCGTCGGCGTCGTCATGGGCGGCAAGTCCGGTGGTGCCCGCGATGCGCAGATGCGTGCACTCGTTGCCAAATATATGCCATCGGCTTCGCGCCGTGGCGGTGGCAATCTCGTGGCCGAGACGGCCGATGCGCCGACCATGGTCCAGGCTGAAGAACGTCCGGCAGAAACCATTGTGGCTGCGACAGGCGGCAGCTTCAACCTGCCGAGCAACGGCCCGGTTCCGGATTTCCGCTATAGCGGCGAAACCACCAAGAGCATCGAAGTTGCCTATGCGGCACCGGTCAAGGCCAGCGCCAATCCGCTGCTGCGCCAGAATGCCCAGCCGAACACGCTGGAAGCGCAGAGCCAGAAGCTTGCCAAGGCAGCACCGGCCCCGGCTGCTGATGTGGACAACCAGATCACCAATTCCGTTGCCAAGCAGGCCGCAGATATTGCCGACACGGCGCCAGCCGGCTGGGTCATCCAGATCGGTGCCACGCCGGACAAGGGCCAGGCAGCAGCACTCCTTGCAAATGCCAAGGACAAGGGCGGCAAGGCGCTGCGCGGTGCAACGCCCTTCACGGTCGCTTTTGCCAGCGGCGACGGCCATCTCTACCGGGCGCGCTTTGGCGGCTTCTCCGACCAGAACAAGGCTCTTTCCGCTTGCAAGTCTCTGAAAAGCAAGGGCTTTGCCTGCTGGGCAAGCGCCCAGTAAAAAACGGCATGACAACAGTTTCGATCAGCGGCGTGTTGCGTTTGCCGGTGATCCTCCTCGGATTTGGTTTTGCGTAACGAGGTCAGTTATGGGAATGAATGAGAATGGACCGGGCATGACGCCCGCGCCGGACAAGAAGCGCAAGTCGCCGCGTTCTGGCCTGCACCCCTTGCATGAAGCGGCAATGCGGATCGCCGAACTCGGCAGCCGCCCGCGCTCGAAGACCAAGGATCTGGTGACGCTGCTTCTGACGCATGGGGCCCGTGCATGGCGCTCGACACAGCCGGATGCACAGATCCATGTGCATGTGACCTCGCCTTCCGGGCGCTACCCGATCCGGCTGCGGCTCCGCTAACAGCGACATATGACAATGAGAAAAGCCCGGTCATGCCGGGCTTTTTTCGTAGTTACAATCATGTTTAGAGAAGGCCGAGTTCGGCCAGTTCGCGGCGCAGTTCCAGCGGCATTTCCGCCGTACCAGCGCCAAGCGCCGACAGGTCGCGCGGGGCTTCATTGTCCTGCAGATAGCGCCAGCCCTGAAAAGCGCGGCGCGGCTGATAGGTGGTCTCGATGACTTCCGGGCCCAAAATCAGATTGCAGCGGCCGATGCCTTCGCCGTCGGTGAAGGTTTCGATGCCGGTCAGCCGCTGGCGGGCCTGCACCTGCCCCTTGATCACCCAGTAGAGCGATCCGCCCTGCAGCAGTTCCTCGACGCGCTTGGGGACCATCCGCGTCGTATGATAGGAATGCGGCTCCAGACCGGCGGCAACAGCCGTCAGCGCTTTGCGCGACACCCATTCACGAAGGTCGTCAATCGATTCTGCTCCAACGCAGAGCTTGATGAGATGCAAGGCCATGGCCGGAGTTGAACACCCGCAGAGCGGTCGCGGTCAAGCCTGTTGTCCGGCCGCTCCACAGCTGGGTTGGTGTCAGCACTCCACGACGTTGACGGCGAGCCCGCCCGTCGAGGTTTCCTTGTACTTGTCATGCATATCGAAGCCGGTCTGGCGCATCGTCTCGATGCAGGCGTCGAGCGGCACGAAGTGCTGACCGTCGCCCTTGAGCGCCAGGGAGGCCGCCGTGACCGCCTTGACGGCGCCGAGCGCATTGCGTTCGATGCACGGAACCTGGACAAGACCGGCGATCGGATCGCAGGTCATGCCGAGATGATGTTCCAGCGCGATTTCGGCAGCATTTTCGATCTGCTCCGGCGTGCCGCCCATGACGGCCGCAAGACCCGCTGCCGCCATGGCAGATGCCGAACCGACTTCGCCCTGACAGCCGACCTCGGCACCGGAAATCGAGGCATTGAACTTGATGATGCCGCCGATCGCCGCCGCCGTCAGCAGATAATCGCGAATGCCGTGATGATCGGCATCCTCATGAAAATGCAGGTAGTAACGGATGGTTGCGGGAACGACGCCGGCGGCGCCATTGGTCGGCGAGGTGACGACGCGGCCGCCGGCCGCATTTTCCTCGTTTACCGCCATGGCATAGACACTCAGCCAATCGTTGGCGAGCAAGGGATTGATCTTGTTGGAACGCCATTCGTCCTGCAGCTTGTCATGGATCATGCCGGCGCGGCGGCGGACCTTCAGGCCACCGGGAAGAATGCCCGAGCCGTTCAGGCCACGGTCGATGCAACTCTTCATCGCGGCCCAGATCTTGTCGAGCCCCTCGTCGAGCTCTTCGGCCGATACCGAACATTCCTCGTTGGCCCGCTTCATCTGGGCAATCGACAGGCCGGAATGGCGCGCCATGTCGAGCATCTGCTTTGCGCTCGAGAAGGGATAGGGCACCTTGACGCCACCGGGCTTGGTCTTGCTCGCCTTCAGGGCTTCCAGTTCCGTATCGGTGACGACGAAGCCGCCGCCGATGGAATAATAGACGCGCTTCAACAGCAGGCGTCCGTCCTTGTCGAAGGCGGAGAAGGACATGCCGTTAGCGTGACCGGGCAGCGGAACCTTCTTGTCGAAGACAAGATCGGTCTTCGGCTGGAATTCGTAAGCGGGGTGCCCGGGGGGCGTGATGCGTCCGGTGCGTTCGACTTCATCGATGATCGGATCCATCCGGTCGGGATCGACGCGGTCCGGGCGTTCGCCCATCAGGCCGAGGATCACCGCCCTGCCCGTTCCATGGCCGATGCCGGTAAAGGCCAGCGATCCGTGCAGGCTGGACTTGATCGACGCGACCGCGGCATTGGCCGGGCGTGGCCAGTCGCTGGAGAGAATGAGGTCGAGAAAGCGGTTGGCCGCCGACATCGGTCCCATCGTATGCGAGCTGGAGGGGCCGATGCCAATCTTGAAAACGTCAAAAACCGAAAGAAACATGCGAACTCCGCCCCAGGGCTTGTGAAGACCGGACAAGGCTGCCGGACCACGATCATTGCATCGAAACTAGGCCATCCTGCGCCCGTCATCAGGCGATCAACCGACATCTGCTCCTGCGCATGCGACACGGGTGGCCGCCGGGTGGCTGTAGCACGATTCCTCACTCATAAGTCGCCATGCCCGCCCATGGATTTCAAGGGGTGGGTTAAACTTTCACCATGCCTTGCAATTTTAGCAAACCATGCCAAAAACGAGGCATGACACTGACAGACTATATCGCATTGGCGGTCTTTGCATTGCTGTGGACCGGTTACAACTGGGCCACGGACGGCAAGGTGCATCTCAAGCGCATTAGCCTGACGCGGCTGATGATGGAGAACCGGCGGCGCTGGCTGCTGAATTCACTCAACCGCGACCTGAAGATGATCGACACCCAGATCGTCGCCGGACTGCAGGCCGGCACCGCCTTTTTCGCGTCCACGACGATCTTTGCGCTGGGCGGCTGTTTCGCGCTTCTGGGCGCCACGGACCGGGTTGAAGCGATCATGGGCGATCTGCCCTATGTGTTTCATGGTGGGCGCACGGCGTTCGAGCTGAAGGTCGGCGGCTTGGCCTGCCTGTTTGCCTATGCTTTCTTCAAGTTCGCCTGGTCCTACCGTCTGTTCAACTACTGCTCCATTCTCGTCGGCGGCATTCCGATGATGTCGGATATTCTGCAGGATCGCCCCCGAGCCGAACGCGCCGCCGGGCGCGCTGCCAAGATGAACATTCTCGCCGCCAAGCATTTCAATGCCGGATTGCGCAGCGTCTTTCTGTCGATCGGCTATCTCGGCTGGTTCATCAGCCCCTACGTCTTCATGGCGCTGACCGTCTTCGTCATCTTCGTGCTGACGCGGCGGCAATTCTATTCGGAGGCGCGCGAAGCCCTTCTTGACGACACAAACCCCTGAAAGTCTTGAGGAAGCCAATCTCGGGCAGGCACACCCATAATGCGTTGCGCCAAGCCTGCTGGTCCAAGATGCCGCCTGTTCAGAAAAGATAGAGTGATGCCGAATATCAACACAGCCACCGAAACCGACAACGGCGCCACACATCCGGCAGCCGCAGCCCCACGTGGCCGGATATGGGCAATCGACACGCTGCGCGGCATCGCGCTGATCGCCATGGCGACCTATCACTTTTCCTGGGATCTCGAATATTTCGGCTATCTCGATGCGGGCACGGTCGGTACCGGCGGTTTCAAGATCTCTGCGCGGATGATTGCCAGCAGCTTTCTGTTTCTGGCGGGTGTCGGGCTTGTGCTTGGCCATTATCCGGTCTTCAAGGCCCGGCCCTTCGCCATCCGCTTTGCCAAGATCGCGGCTGCAGCCCTGGTCATCACCATCGCCACCTGGTTTGCCTTTCCGGACAGTTTCATCTTCTTCGGCATCCTGCATTCGATTGCCGCAGCCAGCCTGATCGGCCTTGTCTTCCTGCGCCTGCCTGCGGTCGTTACGCTCGTTGCCGCCGCCTGCGCCTTCGCCGCACCATTCTATCTGCGCTCATCCTTTTTCGACGCACCGGCGCTCTGGTGGGTGGGACTGTCGGAAACAGTGCCGCGCTCCAACGATTACGTGCCGTTGCTTCCCTGGCTCGCACCGTTTCTTGCCGGGATCGCCATCGCGCGCATCGCCATGAACTTCGGATGGTTTGAAAAACTGCGCAGCGATGGCAGCGCGCGCTGGAAAAGGGCGCTCACGGCAGCCGGCCGTCACAGCCTGATCATCTATCTCGTTCACCAGCCGCTGTTGTTTGCGCTGGTCTATGCCTATTCGCTGGGCTTTCCGGCGGCCAAGCCCGATCCGCTCGTCACCTATCAAAACAACTGCGTGGCCTCCTGCAGCCTACAGGAAAGTGCTGCGATCTGCACCACATTTTGCAGCTGCACGCTTGACAAGCTGATGGAAGAAAATCTGTTTGAACCGCTGAACCAGGGCAAGATCGATGTCAACGACGCGCGCGTGTCGCTTATCGCCGGGCAATGCACCCTTCAGTCACAGGACAGCGGACAGGGATCAGATCCCGTTGCGCCGGGCCGCTGAGCACTCAACAGCCGCAGTTCGTCAGTGGCGGCGGGTGACGCTCAAGAAAAGACTGTAAAGGTGGCTCAGGTACCGACGCCGATTTCAGCCAGACGGGTGAGGCATGCTTCCTCGACATTGCCGAGTTCTTCCAGCGTTTCCTCGATATCCTTGCGCTTCTGGTTGAGTTCGTCGCGCTTTTCTTCGACACGCTTCATCAGCAGGCGCAGCTGTCCGGCCTCGCCCGGCGGGTCGCGGTAGACCTGGATGATTTCGCGGATCTCGGCGATGGTGAAGCCGATACGGCGGCCACGCAGGATTTCCATGATCAGGCGGCGATCTGCCGAGCGGAACAGCCGTGTCCTGCCGCGCCGCTCCGGGTGGATCAGCCCCTCATCCTCATAGAAGCGCAGCGTGCGGGTCGAAACGCCGAATTCCCGTGTCAGCTCGGTAATGGTATAGTACTTGTTCACGCCTGCCTCGCCTTGCGCCGCAATGTTCAAAATCAGGCGGAATGTGCCTGATCATGCGCCTGCGGTTGAAGTGTTGCACCGGTCAACAGGCCGGAATCGAGGCCATCACGATGCGAAAGGGCAGTTTGATTGACTTTGACGTAAAAGTCAAACTTTCGCCGGATGTCAACTGACCCGGAACCACCAGGTTGCAAGCCCGAGAAAGGCAAGAAAACCGGTGACATCGGTGACTGTCGTGACGAAAACGGCCGAGGATACAGCGGGATCGGCCCCGAAACGGTCAAGCAGCAACGGGATCATGATGCCGGCGAGCGCTGCAGCGATCATGTTGATCAGCATGGCGGCGGCAATGATACCGCCGATATTGTAGTCCTGAAACCAGGCTCCGGCGACGATGCCGATCAGGACGCCGAACAGCATGCCATTGAAGAGCCCCACCCCCGCCTCGCGGCGCACGACTCGCCAGGCATTGTGAATATCGAGGTCGCGGGTGGCCAGCGCGCGTACCGTGACCGTCATGGTCTGCGAACCCGCATTGCCGCCCATGCCGGCGACGATCGGCATCAGCACGGCCAGCGCCACGATCTGCTGGATCGTCGCCTCGAACAGGCCGATGACCGAGGCGGCCAGAAAGGCGGTGAACAGATTGACCATCAGCCATGGGACGCGCGAGCGCGACGTGCTGACGATCGAATCGGACAGTTCTTCATCGCCGACGCCGCCAAGGCGCATCAAGTCTTCTTCGGCTTCTTCCTGGATGACGTCGACCACGTCGTCGATGGTCAGCACGCCGACCAGGCGGTTGTTCTCATCGACCACAGCGGCCGAAAGAAGGTCGTACTGCTCGAAAAGCTGGGCTGCCTCTTCCTGGTCCATCTCGGCCGGCACCGGATGGTTGGTCTCGCGCATGATGGTCTCGATCTTGACGGAGCGCTTGGTGCGCAGCACCCGGTCGAGATCAAGCGCGCCGAGCAGCTTGAAGGTCGGGTCGATAACAAAGATCTGGGTAAAGCTCTCGGGAAGATTTTCGTCTTCGCGCATGTAGTCGATGGTCTGGCCGACCGTCCAGAATGGCGGCACCGCGACGAATTCCGTCTGCATGCGGCGTCCGGCCGTGCTTTCGGGATAATCGAGCGACCGCCTCAATCGCACCCGTTCGGTAAAAGGCAGCTTCGACAGGATTTCTTCCTGGTCCTCCTGGTCGAGGTCTTCCAGAATGTAGACGGCGTCGTCGGAATCCATTTCGCCAAGGGCTGCGGCGATCTGCTCGTTGGGCAGATGCTCGACGATATCGAGACGGATCGCCTCGTCCACCTCGGTCAGGGCCGACAGGTCGAAATCGTCGCCGAGCAACGACACCAGCGCCCGGCGCTGATCCTGCTGGATTGCCTCGAGCAGGTCGCCCATTTCCGATGCATGCAGCCGCGCAACGTGCTGGCGCAGATAGAGAAGATCGCGGTCGGCAATGGCAGCACCGACATGCATCAGATAGTCGGAGCGCACCGAGCCGTCTTCGGCGTAGATATCCGAGCCGTCATAAACATCGGCTTCGGGGGGATTGCGGTCTTTGTCCTGCTCGCCGGTACTGCTCATCTGCCCGCCCTCAAAAGAATTGCAGCCATCCAAGACGCCGGCTGAACCGGACGGGAGCAGGAAGGCAATGTCTCAGACTGGTGACTGCGGCGCGCTGGAAAAGCGAACCGCACTGTCCTGCTAACCCAACAAACGGATGAGGTCCACCACCCTATGGGCCGCCAATCCGATCGTACCCGCGTTTTTGCGCAAGCTGTTGCAAAATCATGTGAAATGTTTAGCTCTGAGCGAGCAAATACAATGGAGCCAGCCCTTGTCCAGACGACCGATCCTGCGTTTTCCCGATCCGCAGCTCGCCCTGCCCGCCGCAGCGGTTGTGGAATTCGACGACGCGCTGGCGGCTCTTGCGGCAGATCTTCTCGACACGATGCGGGCCGCGCCCGGCATCGGCGTCACGGCGCCGCATATCGGCGTGCTGCAGCGCCTGACAGTCATTGAGCTTGACGCTCAATCCGGCGTGAAGACCTACGTCAATCCGGCGATCATCTGGTCGTCCACTGAGATGATTTCGCATGCGGAAGGCAGCGTCTCGATGCCCGGTATCAGCGAAGACGTGACGCGTCCAAACAGCGTGCGGGTGCGCTATCAGACCTTGGCTGGCGAGGTGAAGGAAGAGGAAGCCTCAGGCCTCCTGTCCATCTGCCTCCAGCACGAGATCGATCAACTCGACGGCATTTTCTGGCTTCAGCGATTGTCGCGGCTGAAGCGCGAGCGGGCGGTCAAGCGCTTTGCAAAGCAGGAGAAAACACAAGGATAAGCTGGAGAAAACAACAATTTTTCAACCAGGAAAAGCCCACAACTCCACCCTAAATAGGTTTATAGATTAGTACAGGAGATAATGGATGGACAAACACTTGCTACGTATATTTCAAATGCAAGTCCTAGATCAGTGCAAATATCTTTTGGCTTCGGCCAAAGGCATTGATGCGGGCCTCGCGAACATGGACGTCGATCAAACAATGTATTTTCTGCAAAATTTACTCAACGCAGGCGCAAATATTTCTAAAATGCTGTGGGGGCAAAGAGGAAAAAAAGCAAATGACCGTGCACTGCTGCGTGCGAGTATTGGCATATCGGATGGTTCCCCTCTTAGGCAAGTAACGATGCGAAACAACTTCGAGCATATGGACGAGCGCATTGACAAATGGTGGAGGGAATCTGAAAATAAGAACTATGTGGACAAAAATTTTGGAAGCAAAGAATCTTTTTTAACAAATCAGCCGATCGACAAGTTTCGGATTTTTGATCCTAAATCGCGCGATATAATATTTTGGGGTGAAGAGTTTAGTACTCAGGACTTGGTAACAGAGGCGCTGAGAATAATGCCGATTCTTAAACGCGAAATCTACAACTAATGCGGCAAACCCCAACATCAAAATCTATCTGAAAGCATTTAAACCAACCGGGCTTATTTTGTCTCACTGAGAACGAGGGGCTCGGGCGTACACCCGCTAAATGCTTGACCTTCACGCTTTATCAATCGGCGGTCAAACCCATCGTGCAAACATCCTTTTTGAACGCCTAGCTAGACTATCGGACTTTTCAGTCGCCACTTGTCTCAACCTACAGCGACGAGTTCCTCGTGGGAGAGGCCCAATTGTGAAATTGCTGTGAAACAACAAAAAACCCGGCATAAAGCCGGGTTCTTGGTGCGGTCGAGAAGACTCGAACTTCCACGGGTTGCCCCACAGCGACCTCAACGCTGCGCGTCTACCAATTCCGCCACGACCGCATCGTGGTAGATGCCGAATTGCTCCGGCGGGGCTGCATGTAGCAAAAGCATTTGGGGTGCACAAGGGCAGGATGACAGAAAGTTGACGGCGGGATCAACTATTTCAACAGGCTGGTTGGCGCGTGCCTGAGAATGCTGGACTCTTGGCCTTTGACGTACCATTTAGAAAAGTAAATCAACGGGATTGCTTGGACCATGCAGCGCGAAAATCTGGAGAAAACCTTCTTTGCAGCCGAAGGCTGTCCGCCGGTGCGGTGGAGAATCGCGCCCTCCCCGGTCGATTATGCGGACGCCGTCGAAACGATGGAGCGTGAGGCAGCAGCCATTGCCGCCGGCGAGGCCGATGAACTGGTCTGGCTGGTCGAACACCCGCCGCTCTACACCGCCGGCACCAGCGCTGATGCCGCCGATCTCGTGATGCCCGGCCGTTTTCCGGTGTTTCAGACCGGCCGCGGCGGCGAATATACCTATCATGGTCCAGGGCAGCGCGTAGTTTACGTCATGCTTGATCTGAAGCGGCGCAAGCAGGATGTCCGCGCCTTTGTCGCAGCGATCGAGAGCCTGGTCATCGAGACGCTTGCCAGCATGAATGTCAGGGGTGAGCGGCGCGAGGACCGGGTCGGCGTCTGGGTGCGGCGTCCCGACCGGCCGAGCCTGCCCGACGGTTCGATGGCAGAAGACAAGATCGCCGCGATCGGCATCCGCCTTCGCCGGTGGGTGAGCTTTCACGGCATGTCGCTGAATGTCGATCCGGAACTGGACCATTTCGACGGTATCGTACCGTGCGGCATTCGTGGCTATGGCGTCACCAGCCTGGTCGATCTCGGCATGCCGGTGATGATGACCGATGTCGACATCAAGCTTCGCCAGGCCTTCGAGACTATTTTCGGCCCGGCGGTCAATGATCTCGGCTGTCAGCCCTGCGACCAGGAAAACAACCGGTCCGTCGCATAGACGACGGCGTAGCCGTGCAGCGCCACGGCGGAGTAGAGCCCCAGGCCGCTGAGGATCCGTTGGCTGCCTGTCATCTCGTCCAGGCGGTGGCGCGGCTTGACGCCGGTGCTGCCCATCATGCTCAACAGGGCAAATACGGCAAGCCCCGCCAGAAGGGCCGGCGCCGACAGGCCGACCCGCCAGCCGACAGCGGCAATGATCAGGGTGATGAGGAAGCTTCCCACCATCCGCCCGCTGCGGGAGCGGAAAACCTGGCGCAGGACCTGGCCGCCATCGAAGCGGTTCATCGGCAACAGATTGAGCAGGTTGAACGCCCCGAGGATCAGCAGGAAGATCAGCACCGCCGTTCCCGAGCCGAACGTGCCATGGCCGGCTGCCTTGTGCAGGATGATGGCGGCGGGGATGAGGAAGGCCGACAGGCCCGCCCCCATCAGCGCGCAGGTGGCAACCTCGAAGAGCGAATTATAGGGCCGGCCGCCGATGGCAATGCCGCCTAACAGCGGCACGAAGATCATTCGCACCTTCCTGTGGCCAAACGCGCGATAGGCAGCCAGATGCCCCAATTCGTGCAGCACGATGACCAGCGTCAAAAGCGTCGATAACATCAGTCCGCCACGGGTGAGACCAAAGAACGGCCACAAGAGCAGCGTCGATAAAACCGCCAATCCGCATTGGACCAATGGATGCTCGAAGACGGCGCGCGCCGGTTTGCTCTCGCCGGTGTCGAGCCATTGCTGCAGGGATTTCATCTCGCGCCGCAGGGAAAAGAAGCGGAAGATCAGAAAGGCAAGGCCACGATAGCGGTCGGTCTGCTCGATCGTCAGGTGCATCACATCTCCGTCCCCGCCAAGACAACGGCGCTCGGAGAAATCCGTCCAGAAGGCGGCGTCAAGGGCGCTGTCTTCCAGCACGCGTGCTGTGTACTCAGTACCGGAGAGCGATTGCATGATCTGCAACGTGCGGACGATCGGTTCGCCGTGCCGGTCGAGATGGGTATAGGTCTGCTGCACCCGGTCGGGTGCGTCCGCAAAGCTTTGGCTGGTCAAAACCGAATGGTGCCAGTCTGCCGACTGGCCCAGCGGAAAGATGGCGTTCCAGATCTTGTCCCGGCTGGCATGAAACGTCCGGCTGACCCGTATGGTCCGCACACCCACGGGAAAAGCGAGAAGAAGCCAGAGAAGCCCGACATTAATGACAAGAAGCGCGATCGCCGGTGCATGCGTGGCCATAGGCGCCTTTCCCTTGATCGCCAGCCGGACGGCGGGCGATGGAGCGTGAAAAATCGTACGGGAGGCTGCCGCGGATCGCCAGAGGGATTACCGCCTCTTGCGACGCGATAATCCCTGGAGAAAAGACACAGCCGATGCGAAACGGCGATTGAACCGAGCATCAGCCATGTCTTCCCGGCGATGGAACATGCCGGACAAGAAAGACGACGGTCATCCATCGTTTCCTCTCCCGTTTCATCATGAAACTGGAGTGAACCTAGACGGCTTCAGTTGCCAATCCGGAAAGAATGTTTGTTAGCAGAGACTTGATGGATTCACTCCATTTTGAGCATTAATCCGGCCCGGCGTTCACGCCAGATCATGAACAGGCCCGAGCCGATGATGATGGCGATGCCCAGCCATTTCGACAGTGTCGGGAATTCGCTGAAAATCAGGAAGCCCAGTACCGTGCCGGTGATGATCTCCAGATAATGGAACGGCGCCAGAAGCGATACCGGCGCCGCCTGAAACGCCTTGACCACCATCAGATGGCCGTAGCCGGAAATGGTGCCGAGCGCGATGACCAGAACCCAGCCCAGCGTGGAATGCGGCAGCGACGGAATAAAATCCACCGAATCCGCAGTATAGCCGACGGCGATGGCGGCAACCATGAACAGCGAGCCGCCGATGCCGGCAATGGTCTGCATCGTCAGGGGTGTATCGGCATTTCCAACCACCCTGTTGAGCAGCAGATAGCAGGCAAACAGGAAGGCGCAGAAGACCGGCAGCAGGGATTTCAGCCCAAAAATCTCAAAACTCGGCTGGATGACGATCATGGCGCCGCCGAACCCGACGAAGATGGCGAGCCAGCGCCGCCAGCCGACCTTTTCGTGCAGGATCAGGGCCGAAAGGCAGGTGAGGATAAACGGTTCGACGAAATAGATGGCGAAGACGTCCGCAAGCGGCATGTATTTGACCGAGATGAAAAACAGCAAGGCCGCAGCGGCGAGGAGCACGCCGCGCAACAGGTTGAACCAGAGCCGCTGGGGTTTGAGCGCGCGCAGGCCACCGGTCGATAGAAGCACCGGCAGCACGGAAACCACCTGGAAGAAGAACCGGTAGAAGGTCACCTGCGCCGGCGACATGCCCTGATAGACCGCCATATATTTGGCGATCGCGTCCATGCAGGGCAGGATGATCATCGCTCCCAGCATGATGGCAAGTCCCTGCATAACGGTATGCGTGGGTGCTACGGCACTCGGCGAAGATGGGGTCACGGGAGATATCCGATTGTGGGCGCCGTCCGGAAAAGGACGCGCACAGAAGACGCTTTTGGCGGTATTTTTGACGTGGAAGGGTGTCCAATTTCGCAGCAGGTTCTATAAATTGCAACAGTGAAGTCTTCGACCGCAATCGCGGCCGCCCCGGAACTCGACCCACCCAAGCCCCAAAGGCAAAAAGGAGAGACCGATGCGTCTATCGACGGAAACCGCCCTGGCAATGTTGCGCAGGCCAAGCGACAACGACACGTTGGGGGGCCGCATCTGGCGGGCGCGCGATGCGATGAACCTCTCGGTCAAGGACCTTGCCAACCAGCTCGGCGTTCGCGGCGATACGATTTCGGCCTGGGAGCGCGACCGCTCCGAACCGCGCACCAACCGGCTGTTCATGCTGGCCGGCGTGCTGGGGGTCACACCGGCCTGGCTGATCGCCGGGATCGGCGAAGCGCCGAAGGACGAACTGTCCAATACCGTCTCCGGACAGTTGCGCGATCAGCTGGCGCAAGTGAAGAAACTGCACGAGCAGACGGGAAAGGCGATCTCCGCTCTTGAGATGGAGATCAACCGCGTCCTACAGGACATGTAGGATTTCAACATCGATTCTCAGCCGATTCCGGCTTGAGCGCCACCGGCCACTCTGCAATTGTGCCGCAAATTCAGACGAGGGAGAACAACAATGGACGTACGCGCCGCCGTTGCCGTGCAGGCAGGCAAGCCACTCGAAATCATGACGGTCCAGCTCGACGGCCCGCGCGCCGGCGAAGTGCTGGTCGAGGTCAAGGCGACCGGCATCTGCCATACCGACGAATTCACGCTGTCGGGCGCCGACCCGGAAGGCCTGTTTCCGGCCATTCTTGGCCATGAGGGTGCCGGTATCGTCGTCGATGTCGGCCCGGGCGTCACCTCGCTGAAAAAAGGCGATCACGTCATTCCGCTCTACACGCCGGAATGCCGCGAATGTTATTCCTGCCTGTCGCGCAAGACCAACCTGTGCACCTCGATCCGCTCCACCCAGGGACAGGGCCTGATGCCGGATGGTACCAGCCGTTTTTCGATCGGCAAGGACAAGATCTTCCACTATATGGGCTGCTCGACCTTCGCCAATTTCACCGTTCTGCCAGAGATCGCGCTCGCCAAGGTCAACCCGGACGCGCCGTTCGACAAGATCTGCTATATCGGCTGCGGCGTGACCACCGGCATCGGCGCCGTCATCAACACGGCCAAGGTCGAGGTCGGCTCGACGGCGATCGTCTTCGGTCTCGGCGGCATTGGCCTCAACGTTCTGCAGGGCCTGCGCCTTGCCGGTGCCGACATGATCATCGGCGTCGATATCAACAACGACCGCAAGGCCTGGGGCGAGAAATTCGGCATGACGCATTTCGTCAATCCGAAGGAAGTCGGCGACGACATCGTTCCCTATCTCGTCAACCTGACCAAGCGTAATGGCGACACGATCGGCGGCGCCGACTACACGTTCGACTGCACCGGCAATACCAAGGTGATGCGCCAGGCGCTGGAAAGTTCGCATCGCGGCTGGGGCAAGTCGGTCATCATCGGCGTTGCAGGTGCGGGCCAGGAAATCTCCACGCGTCCGTTCCAGCTGGTCACCGGCCGCAACTGGATGGGCACCGCCTTTGGCGGCGCGCGCGGCCGCACCGATGTACCGAAGATCGTCGAATGGTACATGGAAGGCAAGATCCAGATCGACCCGATGATCACCCACACGATGCCGCTTCAGGATATCAACAAGGGTTTTGACCTGATGCATGCGGGCGAAAGCATCCGCAGCGTGGTGATCTACTAACAGCAAACAGCAACCACGATTTTTGGATCGTTTCGGTCACAAAATTGGGCGCCGCGTCTTTTGAAGGCGCGGCGTTTGGCTTTTCCAAGGTCTGTCCGTCCAGGAATTGTTTGCAGCGCCACATGGTTCTGGATTTCGAACTGCCGGACCGCTATGCGTTCGAAGACAAAAACCAGAGCTGGTTTCGCAGACGAAAGCGTGAGGGCAGAATGAACAGGCGCAGTTTTGGCATTGCCGGTCTCTTGCTGGCCGCCGCCGTTTCCATCCCTGCCCTTTCCAGACCGGCGCTCGCCGATCCCGTTGGGACCTATGACGTGACCGGCATCAATCCCGATGATGGCGGCGAATATCAGGGAACCGTCGCCGTCCGCCGCACCGGCGAAACCTATTCGGTGGAATGGACGATTGCAGGGATGAGCTCGACCGGTGTGGGCATCGGCGGCAGGCGGGGGAATGCGGCAACCACGGGTGTTGCCTCGGTGGATGACGATATGATCACCATCGGCTACGGTAACGGCAGCGGTTTTGGAATTTCGCAATATGATCTGCAGCCGGATGGTTCCTGGAAAGGGCATTGGGCATACGGAGATGGCGAGACGATTTCGACGGAAACCTGGGTTCCCACCGGTCGCTCCCGGTCGCTGGAACGGCCGAAGGCACCGGCCGGCGAGGCGATGAAGCCGATGAGCAGCCCGGCCGCCCGGCCATGACATGCCATGACAAGAATGAAGTGGTACGAGCAGCCATGCCAGATATAACCCAGCCAGACATCCTCCAGCCAGCCAGCACCATCTATGTCGATGCCGACGCCTGCCCGGTCAAGGCGGAGATCCTGAAGGTGGCCGAGCGCCATGGGTTGCCGGTGGTGCTGGTCGCCAATTCCGGCCTCAGGCCCTCGCGTGACCCGATGGTGCGCAATGTCATCGTATCCGCCGGTTTCGACGCCGCCGATGACTGGATCGCCGAGCGGGCACGCGACGGCGACATCGTGATCACCGCCGATGTGCCGCTCGCCGGGCGCTGCGTTGCCGCCGGGGCACAGGTGACGGGACCGACGGGCCGCATTTTCGACAAGGCCAATATCGGCATGGCGACGGCCATGCGGGATCTCGGCGCGCATTTGCGCGAGACCGGCGAAAGCAAGGGCTACAATGCCGCCTTCTCGCCGCGCGACCGCTCGGCCTTTCTCGAAACGCTCGACCGGCTTTGCCGCCGCGTCAAACAACGCTGATAAGAGATCGGGATCCCTCATGAGCATGCCGGAGACAAAAATCACGCATCGCCGCCACACGCCATTTTACGCCGGCGGCATCTGTGCTGCGGTGACATTTGCGGTCTGCCTGTTTGCGATACCCGCTTTGGCGGTCAATCTGGCTGCGGTGGTCTTCTTCCTCGTCTATCTCGTGATGATCGGCGCCCGTATGCACAGGCTGACCGGCGCCTATTTGAAACATCACGCGGCCCGTAACGACGAACCGGCCATCATCATCTTTGCGGTGACGCTGGCAACGGCGGCGCTCTCGCTCGTCTCGCTGTTCATGGCGCTCAATGCCGGCGCCAAGGAGACGGCGCTGGAACTCGTTCTGGCATTTTCGTCGGTGACGCTGGGCTGGCTGACGATCCATACGATGGCGGCGATGCACTATGCCCACAGTTACTGGAGCCTGCAGGCGGCGGAGAGCGACGAACGCGGCCTGGATTTTCCAAGCACCCAAGAACCCGGAGGCTACGATTTCCTTTATTTCGCCTTCGTCATCGGCATGACGGCGCAGACCTCGGATATCGCCATCACCACGACCGCCATGCGCAAGATCAATCTCCTGCATGCCGTCGTCTCGTTCTTCTTCAACACCGTGCTGGTGGCGGCCGCAGTCAATGCGGCGGTGTCGCTGGCCTAAAGCGCATCGCGCAAAACCGTGACGCAATGGGCGCAAACCGCGCCGGTGCGTTTCAGCTTCAAGGGAGCACAGCTTGAAAGTCCTTTCGCAAAACACCGCCTTTGGCGGCATGCAGGGCGTCTTTTCGCATGATTCACAATCCTGCGGGGTTGAGATGACCTTTGCGGTCTTCATTCCGCCCCAAGCGATCACCACGCCCTGCCCGGTCGCCTGGTATCTCTCCGGCCTGACCTGCACTCATGCCAATGTCATGGAAAAAGGCGAATACCGCCGGATGGCGGCAGAACTGGGCCTGATCATCGTCTGCCCCGACACCAGCCCGCGCGGCAGCGATGTGCCTGACGAACTGACCAACTGGCAGATGGGCAAGGGCGCTGGCTTCTACCTCGATGCGACGGAAGCGCCCTGGGCCGAAAACTACCAGATGTACACCTACATCACCGAGGAACTGCCGGCCTTCGTTGCCCAGCACTTCCGCATCGACATGGCCCGCCAGGGCATTTTCGGCCATTCGATGGGCGGCCATGGCGCCATGACCATCGCGCTGAAGAACCCTGGCCGGTTCAAGAGCTGCTCGGCCTTCGCGCCGATCGTCGAGCCATCGACAGCCGACTGGTCGATCGGCGCCTTCGAGAAATATCTTGGCGAGGACAAGGCGAACTGGCGTCAATACGATGCCTGTGCCCTGGTGAAGGATGGGGCGCGCTTCCCGGAATTCCTGATCGATCAGGGCAAGGCCGACACCTTCCTGGAAAATGGCCTGCGGCCATGGCTGTTCGAGGAGGCCATCAAAGACACCGGCATCGGGCTCACTTTGCGCCTGCACGAACGCTACGACCATTCCTACTATTTCATCTCGTCCTTCATGGACGACCACCTGAAATGGCATGCTGAACGTCTAGGTTGAATATAATATTGACAAACGCGGCTTCCGTATCGAATTTAAATCTCGAAACCGGAGCCGCGAAGTGTCTGAAAATCAAAAAGAGCGCCGCAAAAGACAGCAGGACGTCTGGCAAGATTTTCTGACATGGACAACGCAACATGCTGACTCCCGATGGGTGTATCGGGGACATCCGGATGTCAGTTATAAGCTCCAGCCAAGCATTGGCAGGAAAAGCAAATACCGGCTGATAGACGAAACTGCTTTGCTCGAGATATTTGCGCGCCGCGCAACAGAATTTTTAGGGCATCAGGAATTGAACCGCTGGGACTTGATTGCGCTGGCGCAGCATCACGGAATGCCGACACGATTGCTCGACTGGACATCCAACCCTCTGGTTGCCGCCTATTTCGCGACGACCTCTGCGCCGCTTGATCGGGATGCAACTGTTATAGCCACCCGGGTATCATCGGATCAGATCATCGATACCGGCTATCACAAAGAGCCGCTCGCAATTTCGCAGACGGGTTTCCTGCTTCCACGCTCCATTACCGTTCGGATCGTGTCTCAAAGCGGAATATTCAGCTGTCATCATCAGCCGGACAGTCCGTGGCTTCCCAGCGGTCAGATAAGCTTCGATATTCCACGGGATGTGCGCAGCTTCTTTCAAAGACGGCTGTTTTCCTTCGGAATTGACCATCAGCGAATTATGGGAGGCCTGGACGGATTATGTGCTAGATTGAGTTGGCAATATGCGGCTGGCGTAGGATTGGGTGCGGTCAGATAATGAACAGTTCGGCAAATAGGGTAACGCCAGATATATTTGAACTCAACAGGTTCGAAAACCCTGAGCGAAAGGCGGAAGTCATAAAGGCTGTCGGCCAGTATGATTTTGCGAGCGATCCCAATTGGAGCGAATTGGACGGCTTGTCAGAACGGACTGAATTTGACGGCTTGGAAGCGGTTCCGGAAGGCACTTTCGAGTCAGGCGACGGGAAATTTCAGGTCGTCGCAACAGTCTACGTGAAGCTCAATTATGGCGACGGCGCCGATTCTCTGTCATCCAGCGAGTCTTTTCCAGCATATGTTAACGGACATTTTGACCAGGAAACTGCGAAAATCGACTCAGTGGATGTCGATACGTCCTCTTTCTTTGAATAGACGAACCTGCCTTAAGAGGCCGACTGAAACCTTGGCCGTGCGGCGGGTTCCACGATGCGGATGCTGGATTCGCAGTGGCCGTGATGACCTTCCATATCGACCACCAGATGCCAGTGACTGGATTGCGGGATGGTGAGCCGGATCGGTGATTTGCGCGCCACGCCGCCGACGAACTGGTGTTTCAGCGTTTCGGTGTAAAGCTGGAAATTGTTCGGCGTCATCAGCCGGACATTGGCGACCGCCGACAGCGTAATCTCGACGGTCACGCCTGCGCGCTGCTGCTTGAGATCGTAGTGGGTGAAGCTGAACTTCTGTTTTGTCATTGCATGTCCGCTTGAAACAGCCTGGCCAGAGACGGGCATTTTAGAATTCGCGTGTTAAAAATTGGTTTTCCGGCGAACAGCCAGGGATACGGGCGCCGTTTCAACTGCACCAGAATGGGCGGCCATCTTTTCCGCGCCGCCGGTTTCGGCTAAGGCAGTGTTCATGACACATATCTTGCTCGTTGCCGCCGGTGGCGCCGTTGGTTCGGTTCTGCGTTATCTCGTCGGGCTGTGGACGCTGCGCAGCTTCGGCCCGGCATTTCCGTGGGGCACGCTGACGGTCAACATTACCGGATCCTTTCTGATCGGCGTCCTTGCCGAGGCGATCGCCCGCAAATTCGGCGCGTCCGCGGAGATGCGGGTGTTCCTGATCACCGGCATTCTCGGTGGCTACACGACCTTTTCCGCCTTCTCGCTTGACGCGATGACGCTTCTGGAACGCGGCGAACCGGTCACGGCCTTGATTTATGTGGCTTCCAGCGTGCTTCTTTCGGCTTTCGCGGTGTTTGCCGGGCTGGCCCTTATGCGCGCAATGGTCTAAAGGGACCTCTCAGAGCGCCATGCGTCCGATCGGGACCGGCCTGCTCTGTCATATCAGTTTGCGCACGGATTTCCGGTCGGCACCATTGCCGGGGCGCTATGGCAATTGGATGCAGGTAGAATAAAATGGCGGGTATTGAACACAAGCAGGTCCAATCCGACGAGGCGGGCATGCGGCTCGATCGCTGGTTCAAGGTCCATTATCCGGGCCTGGGCTTTGGTCCGCTGCAGAAACTGCTGCGCTCCGGCCAAGTGCGTGTCGATGGCGGCCGGGTCAAATCGGACATGCGCGTCCAGCCTGGTCAGGTCGTGCGCATTCCGCCGATGGAAGTGGCCCCGAAGACACGCACAGGCCCGATCGCCGGCCGCGACCTTCGTCATGCCTCCGACCACGAACTCCTGTCGCGCATGCTCCTGCATGAAGACGCCAAGGTGATCGTTCTCAACAAGCCGCCGGGGATCGCCGTTCAGGGCGGCTCGGGCATCAACCGCCATATCGACGACATGCTGGAAGCCTGGACGAGCCCCAGGGGCGAAAAGCCACGCCTGGTGCACCGGCTCGACCGCGACACATCCGGTGTTCTGGTCATTGCCCGCACCCGCGGTGCCGCCCAGAAGCTGACGGCTGCCTTTCGCGAGCGCGATACCAAGAAAACCTATTGGGCGCTGGTCAAGGGCGTGCCGCGCAAGCGGGAAGACAAGATCTCGACCTGGCTGGTCAAGGAACAGACGCCGGACGGCGACCGCATGCGCATCGCCAAGCATGGCGAGGACGGCGCCGATCATGCGGTTTCCTACTACCGCACCATCGAAACCGCAGGCCAGAACCTGACCTGGCTGGAGATGGAGCCCTATACCGGCCGCACCCACCAGCTGCGCGTCCATGCCGCCCATATCGGCCACCCGATCATCGGCGACCCGAAATATTTCGGCGCCGAGTTCAATTGGGCTTTTCCGGGCGGCGTGCAAAACAAGCTGCATCTGCATGCCCGGCGTATCGACGTGCCGCATCCCGATGGCGGGCGCCTGATCGTGACCGCGCCGATGCCGCAGCATATGGTGCAGAGCTGGAACCTGATCGGCTTCGACATGGCCAGTGCCGAGGAAGCCGACGACTGATGAAACTTGCTCTCTTCGATTGCGACGGAACCCTGGTTGATAGCGCCGGGCTCATCCACGAGGTCATGGCCCGCACCTTTGCGGATTTCGGCCTGGAATGTGTTTCGCTGGATGCCACCAAGAGCATTATCGGCCTGACGCTGGATATCGCCATTGCCCGGCTGATGCACCAGCCGCATGTCGATGATCGCGCCTTGGCGATGACCGCGCATTACAAGAAGATTTATGGCGGCGTGCGCGAGGAGATGAATTTTCGCGAACCGCTGTTTGACGGCATCGCGCCGTTGCTCGCCGACCTGATGCGCCGCGACAAACTGCTTCTGGGTGCCGTTACGGGAAAGTCGCGGCGTGGACTTGATCAGATCTGCGCAAGCCACGGTTATGAAAAGACTTTCTTCGTTTCACGCACGGCTGATGACTGCCCCTCCAAGCCGCATCCGGCCATGGTGACGGAATGCTGTAGCGAGGCCGGTATTGACGCGAAGGATACCGTCGTCATCGGTGATGCGATTTACGATATGCAGATGGCCAAGAGCGCCGGCGCATCCGCCATCGGCGTTGCCTGGGGCTATGCGAGTGTTCCCGAGCTAATCGAGGCCGGCGCCGATTTCATTGCCCGCACCCCGCATGACATTCTGGAATGGATGGAGACACATCATGCCTGATATCCGCGACGACTTGCATGGCGCCTTGAGCGACCCGGATCCCGTGCGCCGCGCGCAGATCCAGATGCACAAGCCGCTGCCGAAGCGTTTCTACAAAACCGTCAGCATCGGGCCTGCGGAAGATGGCGGCCATGCCATTCTTCTTGACGGGCGCCCGGTGAGGACGCCGGCCAAACGCCATCTGACGGTGCCGACGCCGGCTGCAGCCAGCCTGCTGGCTGCCGAATGGGATGCTCAGAAGGACGAGATCGACCCGGCGACCATGCCGATCACCCGGCTTGCCAATACGGCGATCGATGGTGTTTCAAAGGATATCCGCGCCGTCTTCGATGACATCCTCAACTTTGCCGGAACCGATCTTCTCTGTTACCGCGCCGGCGAACCCGAAGGTTTGGCCGCCCGCCAGTCCGAACAATGGGACCCGGTGATCACCTGGGCTGCGGAAGCGCTGGGCGCTCGGTTCATCCTGATCGAAGGCATCGTGCATCAGTTGCAGCCGCGTGCCGCCATCAACGGTGTTGCCGAGGCGTTGCGGGCCTATGCCACGCCGCTCGGTCTGGCCTGCCTGCACACGATCACCACGCTGACCGGCTCCGCCCTCCTCGCAATCGCCTTTGCCGAAAAACGGCTTTCGGCGCAGGAAGCCTGGGCACTCGCTCATATCGACGAGGATTGGCAGATCGAGCATTGGGGCACCGATGACGAAGCTTTCCAGCGGCGGGAAAACCGCTGGCGGGACATGCAGGCGGCAACATCGACGCTCGACGCGCTGCGCTGATTTCCACACCAAACGGCCTATACAGAAACACCCCCGTGCAGCGCCCTGCACGGGGGTGTTTTCAATTCAGCGTTTGAATTTTCAGGCGGTCAGTTTCAGCCCGGCAATGCCGGTGATGATCAGCGCGATGCAGCCGAGGCGCATCGCGGTCGCAGGCTCGGCAAACAGCACGATGCCCAGAATGACGGTGCCAACCGTGCCGATGCCGGTCCAGACGGCATAGGCCGTGCCGAGCGGCAAGGTGCGCACGGCGATGCCCAGCAGCACGATGCTGGCGACCATTGCGGTTCCGGTCAGAAGCGTCGGTACGAGCTTGGTGAAGCCTTCGGTATATTTCAGGCCGATGGCCCAGCCGATTTCGAGAATGCCTGCGAGGAAAAGGATAATCCAGGCCATAGTGTACTCCATCTTAAGGAGCGAGGCCGTCCTCGCGGATGTTCGGGTGTCGATCCGATCCCGTGCAGCCGTCTGCATAGGCACCTTATGCCATCCGGATTTGGCGGTGGCAAGAGCCCGGCGCGCATGGCAGCTATTCGCCGCACGGACATATGATCACGCGATAGAATTGCAGCTCTGTCGCGGTTTGCGCTTGTGCGGATGACGGCGAACAGGGAAGATGGAGGCGAAACAGGAGTCGTCCGCAATGTTTGACCATGTGTCGATTGGCGTCAAAGATCTCGACCGTTCGCTTCGCTTTTATGACGCCGTGCTGGCACCCCTTGGTTACGAGCGGCTGTCGAAGACGGACACCGTGCTTGGTTATGGATCCGACCGGATCAGCCTGTGGATTGCAAAAGTTCAAAGCCCCGTGCCGGCCGATAGAAACTCCGGCCTGCACTTCTGCTTTATCGCGCCCGATTCTGCCTCAGTCGATGCCTTCCATGCGGCAGGCATTTCCAACGGCGGCGAAGACAACGGGTTGCCGGGACTGCGGCCTGAATATAGCCAGTTCTATTACGCCGGGTTTATCATCGATCCCGACGGCTACCGGCTCGAGGCGTTTTTTAAGATACCGGAATAGCTGATCGTAGAGGCTCTAGCTATTTCTTGACCGGGCGCTCCCGCTTCAGGCGCTGCCAGAATTCCAGCCGCTTCAGCGTCTCGCGCTCGAAACCGCGTTCCTGAGGCTTGTAGAAGCGCGTGTCCTTGCTGCGCAGCTCTTCTGGAAAGAACTCCTGGCCGGAAAAGGCATCCGGATAATCGTGGTCGTATTTGTAACCCTCGTGATAACCGAGGTCCTTCATCAGCTTGGTCGGTGCATTGAGGATGCTTTTCGGCGGCGGGATGGAACCGGTCTCGCGCGCCATCTCAAGGGCTGCGTCGAAGGAGCGGTAGCTTGCGTTTGATTTCGGCGCCGTCGCTACATAAACGATGGCCTGCGCGATAAACAGCCGGCCCTCCGGCCAGCCGATGCGCTCAAACGCCGTCCAGGCGGCAATCACCTGCGGCATCGCGTTGGGATCGGCCATGCCGACATCCTCGCTGGCGGCGCAGGCAAGCCGCCGGAACAGCGTCGTCGGGTCCTCCCCCGCATCCACCATGCGTGCGCCCCAATAGAGCGCCGCATCGACATCGCTGCCCCGCAGGCTTTTGTGGAAACAGCTCAACAGATTGTAGTGGCCATCCTGCGCCTTGTCATAGACCGGCATGCGCTTCTGCAGCGCTTTGGACAGCCGTCCAATGTCGAGATCATCCTCTTCACCGAGCGACAGGACATCATCGGCCAGACCGACGAGATAGCGCCCGTCCCCGTCGGCCATGTTGATCAGCGCGGCGCGCGCGTCCTCCGTCAGCGGCAGGCGCTTGCCAACGAAATTCTCCACCCGCGCCAACAGCAGCTCGGAAGAGGCGGCATCGAAGGGATTGAGAGTGAACACCTTCAGCCGTGACAGCAAGGCCGCCACCAGGCTGAAGCTCGGGTTCTCCGTCGTCGCGCCGATCAGGATGACCGTGCCGTTTTCCACATGCGGCAGAAGGGCATCCTGGGTGCTGCGATTGAAGCGATGCAGCTCGTCAACGAAGAGGATGGTCTGGCGGCCGATGGTGCGGTTGTTTTTTGCCGTGTCGAAAACCTTGCGCAGATCGGCAATGCCGGACATGACGGCCGACAGCTGGACGAACTCCATCTTGGCGGATGTGGCGACCAGGCGCGCGATCGTCGTCTTGCCGACGCCGGGCGGGCCCCAGAGGATGAACGAGCCGACAGTGCCCCCCGCCAGCATGCGCGCAATCGGCCCGTTTTCCGCGAGAAGATGATCCTGGCCAATCACCTCCGCCAGGGTTTCGGGACGAAGAGCGTCGGCAAGCGGCCGGTGGGTAGCCTCATCGAACAATGTCACGGGCACGTCCTCCACCCGAAACAGCCGGTCGTGGCCGTTTCGGGTCATTTTGGTTCCTGGGTTCGCCCGGCAAAACGATTACCGGAAGAACTGGCGGATGCGCTGGCCGTCGCGCTCGATTTCGACGCGCCACAGCGACGGGTCTTCCTTGGCAATGGTTTCCAGCGTGGTGGATTTATCGACCGGCGTGCCATTGACGGCGACGATGATGTCCTTCGGCCGGAAGCCGACGCGGGCAGCGGGCGATCCGCGGTTGATCTGCGTGATCACAACACCCTGCGACGCCGCCGGCATCCGCAGCTCGTCGGCGAGACGCGGCGACAGATTGCCGACCACAGCGCCCGAGAAGGGATTGCGGCCCTCGATCAGGCGTTCGTCGCGCGGCGATGTCTCCGGCGCTTCGGCAAGCGCCAGCTCGATATCGCGCTCCTTGCCGTTTTCGCTGATGGTGACGCGGGCAATATGGCCGATGCCGACGGTGGTGAGGCGGTAACCCAGCGCATCGGGATGCTCGACGGCAATGCCATTGACGGCGATGATGACCTGGCCGGGCTTGATGCCGGCCTTTTCCGCTGGTCCGCCCTCGATGACGGAACTCACCAGCGCGCCGCGTGCCCGGTCAAGTCCCAGCGCATCGGCGACTTCCGATGTCACCGGCTCGAAGCTGGCACCGATGAACGGCCGGGTAAAGCTGCCATTGCCGCCTTCAGCCGACGCGACGAAGACCTTGACCAGATTGGCCGGAATGGCAAAGCCCACACCGTTGGAACCGCCGCCGCGCGAAAAGATCGCTGTGTTGATGCCGATCAGCTGGCCGTTCATATCGATAAGGCCGCCGCCGGAATTGCCGGGATTGATCGCTGCGTCCGTCTGGATGAAGAAGCCGAAATCGCCTGACAGCACCTGGTTGCGGGCGAGCGCCGACACGATACCGCTGGTGACGGTCTGGCCGACACCGAAGGGATTGCCGATCGCCAGGACGAGGTCGCCGACTTCCACCGCATCGGAATCCCCCAGCGGCACGGTCTCGAACGGACCATCCGACTTGACCTTCAGAACCGCCAGATCAAGCCGCTCGTCCTTCAGCATCACGCTGGTCTCGAATTCGCGGCCATCGGCCAGCGCGATCTTGATGTTATCGGCATCGGTAATGACGTGATAATTGGTGACGACGATGCCGTTTTTCCCGACGATCACGCCGGAACCGAGCGAAGACTGCTTTTCCGACCGGTTGGGCATGCGCTGGCCGAAGAACTGTTCAAAGAACGGATCATCGGCGAACGGCGAGCGGCTCTGGACGGTCTTTTCCGCATAGACGTTCACGACGGCATTGGCCGTCTGCTTGACCAGCGGCGAAAAGGACAGCTGCATTTCCGTCTTGCTTTGCGGAACGGCTTTTTGCGTATCAGCCTGCTGCGCCTGCGCGGAAGAAACCAAGGATACCTCAGAACCGCCGGGCTCCCCCGGTTTTCCTGTAAAGACCAGACCTGCAGCCAGAGCGCCGACAGCACTTAAGGCAACGAACGAATAGAGAAAACGCGGCATGTAAAACAGTCCCATCAAATCAAATCTCGCGGACACAGAGATAGGACGCCGGCTGCCAAAAAGCAAAGGCGGCGGCTGTTAGAAAGGCCGAAGCCTGAACTTGAAACGACAGCCGATCCGAATTGCCACAACGCCCTCAACCTGATACAACTTATTCGCGAATAAAAACTCGAATGGGGGTAGTTTATGCGAGAATTCGTTGCCAAATCCCCCGGCTTCCGGGCGTTCACCAGAGCCATGATTCATGACCCGCTTATCTTCCGCTCTCACGATGACATCATCGACTTCGGGATCGGTCACGTTCTCCACCAGTTCGCGGACACGGCTGACGATCTCGACAATTTTCTGGACTACTGGCTGAACGCGAATGCGACAGACCAGCAACTGGAAGATCTCTGGGCCGCGTCGAACGCGGACTTTTTTCTGATCGGGGAAGCCGTTCGACCCTTTCTCGCCCGTGTCCTGGAGATGCTGCGGGAACAGCGGGGCAAGCCTTCGCCATAACGCCGCACAGCAAAAGGCCGGGCGCTTGCGCACCCGGCCTTTTTCAAATCTCAGTCTGCAAACCGATTAAGCGGCGTCTGCAGCTTCTGCTTCGGCAGCAACGCGTGCGATGTCCTTGGCGCCCTTGGCCGAGGTGTCGCGATCGACGAATTCAATGACGGCCAGAGCCGCATTGTCGCCGTGACGGTAACCAGCCTTCATGATGCGCAGGTAGCCGCCATTGCGGGTTGCGTAACGTGTTGCGATGGCATCGAACAGCTTGCCGACGACAGCAACGTCGCGGATCTGCGAGATGGCCTGGCGGCGGGCATGAAGGTCACCCTTCTTGCCGAGCGTGACGAGCTTCTCGACGATCGGACGGATTTCCTTTGCCTTCGGCAAGGTCGTGATGATCTGCTCATGTTCGATGAGCGAAGCAGCCATATTGGCAAACATTGCCTTACGGTGGCTTGCAGTTCTATTCAGCTTGCGGCCGGCTACACCATGGCGCATTGCTATTCTCCTTTAATTGCAGGTTCCCTTTTTCGTATGGGCCTGCCGTTTCCTGGCACATGCAGACATCTGCCTGCTGTTTGACGGGGAAAGGCAGTCAAAACCTGCCTTTTTTATTGTTAATACTGGTCTTCGTAACGCTTGGCGAGATCTTCGATGTTCTCGGGCGGCCATGCCGGTACTTCCATACCGAGGTGCAGGCCCATGGAAGCGAGAACTTCCTTGATTTCGTTCAGCGACTTGCGGCCAAAGTTCGGAGTGCGAAGCATTTCGGCTTCGGTCTTCTGAATAAGGTCGCCGATATAGACGATGTTGTCGTTCTTCAGGCAGTTGGCCGAACGGACCGAAAGTTCCAGTTCGTCGACCTTCTTGAGCAATGCCGGGTTGAACGCCAGTTCTGTCACGGCTTCTTCTTCGGCTTCCTTCTGCGGTTCGTCGAAGTTGACGAAAACGCCGAGCTGGTCCTGAAGGATGCGGGCCGCGAAAGCGACTGCATCTTCACCGGTGACGGAACCATCGGTCTCGATCTGCATCGACAGCTTGTCGTAGTCGAGAACCTGGCCTTCACGGGTGTTTTCCACCTTGTAGGACACTTTCTTAACCGGCGAATACAGGCTGTCGACCGGGATGAGGCCGATCGGTGCATCTTCCGAACGGTTGCGGTCTGCAGGCACGTAGCCCTTGCCGTTGTTGACGGTGAACTCCATGCGGATCTCGGCGCCCTCGTCGAGGGTGCAGATCACATGGTTCGGGTTGAGGATTTCAATATCACCAACCGTCTGGATGTCACCGGCGGTAACAACGCCCGGACCCTGCTTGCGCACAACCATGCGCTTTGCGTCGTCGCCATCCATCTTGATGGCGATTTCCTTGATGTTGAGCACGATGTCCGTCACGTCTTCCCGGACACCCGGGATCGAGGAGAACTCGTGCAGGACGCCGTCGATCTGCACTGCGGTCACCGCAGCGCCGCGAAGCGACGACAGAAGAACGCGGCGAAGCGCGTTGCCGAGCGTCAGGCCAAAGCCACGCTCGAGCGGCTCGGCAACAAGGCTTACCTTGGTGCGGCCGGTCGAGGAGAACTCAACCTTGTTCGGCTTGATCAGTTCCTGCCAGTTTTTCTGAATCATATGTTTTGCCTTCCGTTCGTTGCCACCATCCAATCGTGGCAACCGAGCCTTGAAGCGCCGGGAGAGATTTCCCCCTCACCGGCTGGATGAATGCGTAGACTTAAACGCGGCGCTTCTTGCGCGGGCGGCAACCATTGTGCGGGATCGGCGTGACGTCACGGATCGAGGTGATCATGAAGCCAGCAGCCTGAAGTGCACGCAGAGCCGATTCACGGCCGGAACCCGGACCACAAACTTCGACCTCAAGGGTCTTCATGCCGTGTTCCTGGGCCTTCTTGGCCGCATCTTCAGCAGCCATCTGGGCTGCGAACGGGGTCGACTTACGCGAACCCTTGAAGCCCTTCGAACCAGCCGAAGACCAGGCAATCGCGTTGCCCTGTGCGTCGGTGATGGTGATCATCGTGTTGTTGAACGACGAATTGACGTGGGCAACGCCCGTAGAAATGTTTTTCCGCTCGCGACGGCGAACGCGTGTGGCTTCCTTGGCCATGGTATACCTTTCGTTGATCTCTGCACCGCCGTAGTACCAGCGGCTCCACCGGGCGGAGGAGAACCCCTGCCCTGAATTTTCAAGTCATGCGCGACCGGAAAAACCCGGTCTGCGCGGCGATATCGTCACTGCCGTAATGCCAGCAGCTCCACCGGAGGGACGCTTGGAGCGCCCTTCCGAAACCACAAAAGAGGCCGGCGCCGAGCGCCAGCCTCTGCATTTCCCATTTCAGGGAAATTACTTCTTCTTGCCTGCAATCGCCTTTGCCGGGCCCTTGCGGGTGCGGGCATTGGTGTGCGTGCGCTGACCGCGAACAGGCAGCGAACGGCGATGACGCAGACCGCGGTAGCAGCCCAGGTCCATCAGACGCTTGATGTTCATCGAGGTCTCGCGACGCAGGTCGCCTTCAACCTGATAATCGCGGTCGATCGTTTCGCGGATCTGAAGAACTTCAGCATCCGTCAGTTGGTGCACACGACGTTCAGCCGGGATACCGACCTTTTCGACGATTTCCTGTGCGAATTTCGCTCCGATCCCGTGAATGTAACGAAGCGCGATTACTACGCGCTTGCTCGTCGGGATGTTGACGCCAGCGATACGTGCCACGCCTGTTCTCCTTGCTTCCAGTTGCCATCCGGCAATAGGTGCTTCGTTATGCAGCCCCTTGAAGAGGCCGGCTGTGAAAGTTCTGTTCGGAACACGTCAAAAGAATCGCGCCCGGACTTCGTCTTGAAATCCGCGCCGATCCCTAGCATGCTGCGAGTTAGCGCGGTCTTTGAAGGAATCGACCGCAAAAGTCAACTCCCCGGCAGTCCTTTTTCAAGAACTACCTTTTAGGCGTCGGCGGAAGCCGATGCCAGAATTGCATTGATCTGAGAGGTGACGGTCTCGACCGGCGCCATTCCATCAACTGTCTTCAACTCGCCCGTGACAGCATAGTGCTGCGACAAAGGCGCCGTCTTCTCGCGATATTCGACAAGACGCTTCTTGAATGCTTCCGGATTATCGTCGGAGCGAACATTGCCGCCTGCGGCAATGGTTTCTGCTACGCGATTCTCGATGCGCCGTACAAGCGCATCTTCATCCACCTTCAATTCGATGACCGAATCGAGACGCAGCCCCTTGCCTGCGAGCATCTTGCCCAGCGCAACAGCCTGCGGAACGGTGCGCGGATAGCCATCCAGGATGAACCCATTCGCACAGTCGGCCGAATCGATCCGGTCGGAGACGATCTCGTTGACGATCTCGTCGGAGACCAGCTGTCCGGCATCCATGACAGCCTTGGCACGCTTGCCAACATCCGTCTGCGCCTGAACGGCGGCCCGCAGCATATCGCCTGTGGAAAGCTGCGGAATACCGTATTTTTCCGTCAGAAGCTTCGCCTGTGTTCCCTTGCCTGCTCCCGGCGGTCCCAAGAATATGAGTCTCATCGGCCCCTCTTTCCTCCACGCAGCTTTGATTTCTTGATCAGCCCCTCATACTGCTGGGCAATCAGGTGACCCTGCACCTGTGCTACAGTATCAAGGGTAACGCTGACAACAATCAAAAGCGACGTACCACCAAGGTAGAACGGCACGCCGGTCTGCGCGATTACGACTTCGGGCAGAATGCAGACGAACATCAGGTAGATCGCGCCAAGCACGGTGATGCGCGTGAGCACGTAATCGATATATTCCGCAGTGCGTTCGCCCGGCCGGATGCCGAGGATGAAGCCGCCATGCTTCTTCAGATTGTCGGCCGTGTCCTTCGGATTGAAAACGATGGCCGTGTAGAAGAAGGCAAAGAACGCGATCATGCCGCCATAGAGCACCATGTAGAGCGGTTTGCCGTGGCCAAGGGCTGCAACGATGGTCGTTGCCCAGCTCGGCAGCGCCGTGCTGTTGGCAAAGCCTGCAAGCGTTGCCGGCAGAAGCAGCAGCGAGGATGCAAAGATCGCGGGGATGACGCCGGCTGTGTTGAGCTTAAGCGGCAGATGCGAGGTGTCGCCCTGGAACATCTTATTGCCGACTTGCCGCTTTGGATACTGGATCAGCAACCGGCGCTGCGCGCGCTCGACGAAGACGATCAGCGCGATCACGGCAACGACCATGACGATGATGGCAAGAATCAGCGGCGTCGACAGGGCGCCGGTGCGTCCCAGTTCAAGCGTGCCGGCCAAAGCTGTGGGCAGATGCGCGACGATACCGGCAAAGATGATCAGCGAGATACCGTTGCCGATGCCGCGCGAGGTGATCTGCTCGCCGAGCCACATCAGGAACATTGTGCCGCCGAGCAGCGAAATCACGGTGGAAATACGGAAGAACCAGCCGGCATCGACGACCAGGCCGTTGCCGCTCTCAAGACCGACCGCAATGCCGTAGGCCTGCAGCGTGCCGAGCAGCACCGTGCCGTAGCGGGTGTACTGGTTGATGACCTTGCGGCCCTGCTCGCCTTCCTTCTTCAGCTGCTCCAGCGACGGAACCACGGAGGTCATCAGCTGAACGATGATGGAGGCGGAAATATAAGGCATGATGCCGAGGGCGAAGATCGCCATGCGCTCGACGGCGCCGCCCGAAAACATGTTAAAAAGGCCGAGAATGCCGCCGCTCTGGCCGGCAAAAGCCTGTGCAAAAGCTTCCGGGTTCAAGCCTGGCAGCGGAATATAGGTGCCAAGGCGATAGACGAGAAGCGCGCCAAGGGTGAACCAGAGGCGGCGTTTCAGATCTTCGGCTTTTGCGAAAGTCGCAAAATTCAGGTTGGAGGCGAGCTGTTCCGCTGCAGAAGCCATGCAATTCTCCGCGTAGCCAGTTCGAACCCGCGGGGAAAACCCGGTCAGATCCGGAAAAGCTATCTTCTTTTTATGAAAACCGGTTTGGAAACGACTGCAACTGCAATCACGTGCCTCACCGTGGTTCCCGATCAATATTCTGCTGCGCCGGACGAATCCGGCCGTGCAATCCGTGAGGCTCTCATATGGGAGCAAAACCGCCCGGTGTGAAGCACCCCGGGCGGTTCATCAGCAACTAATTATTCAGCAGCGCCCGAAAGCAGCTTGATCGAACCGCCAGCCTTTTCGATCTTTTCGATCGCAGGCTTGGAAGCGCCGGCAACTTCGATCGTTACCTTTGCCGTCAGTTCACCGTCGGCGAGAACGCGGACGCCATCCTTGGCGCGGCGGATCACGCCGGCAGCTGTCAGAGCAGCAGCATCGATGGCCTTGGAAACATCAAGCTTCTTGGCGTCGATGGCAGTCTGGATGCGACCGAGCGACACGACAACAAAATCCGAACGGAAGATGTTGTTGAAGCCGCGCTTTGGCAGACGGCGGTAGATTGGCATCTGGCCGCCTTCGAAGCCATTGATGGCGACGCCGGAACGGGCCTTCTGACCCTTGACACCGCGGCCGGCAGTCTTGCCGGATCCGGAACCGATACCACGGCCGAGACGCTTGCGGTTCTTGGTCGAACCTTCGTTGTCTTTGATTTCATTCAGTTTCATGATGGTATCCCCCTCACTTCTCGTCGACGACGCGAACGAGGTGCTGGACGGCCCGGATCATGCCGCGAACGGAAGGAGTGTCTTCCAGAACGCTGACCCGGTGCATCTTGTTGAGACCGAGACCGATCAGCGTTGCACGCTGTACGGCTGGGCGGCGAATGGGGCTGCCGATCTGTTCGACCGCAACCGTCTTCTTTGCAACTTCTTTCTTAGCCATTGTTCAGGCTCCCTTATTCTTCGGAAGCAACGCCGGCGGATACGCGGCGGCTCTGCAGAGTGGCATATTTCATGCCGCGCTGAGCTGCGATATCCTTCGGGTGCATCTGGCTCTTCAGGGCGTCGAACGTGGCGCGAATCATGTTGTACGGGTTGGAAGAACCAGTCGACTTCGCAACAACGTCGTGCATGCCGAGCGTTTCGAAAACGGCGCGCATCGGGCCACCGGCGATGATACCGGTACCGGCCTTGGCGGCACGCAGCAGAACCTTGCCTGCGCCGTGACGGCCATGAACGTCGTGATGAAGCGTGCGGCCCGAGCGCAGCGGAACGAAGATCAGTTCGCGCTTGGCAGCTTCGGTGGCCTTGCGGATGGCTTCCGGCACTTCACGTGCCTTGCCATGGCCGAAGCCAACGCGGCCCTTCTGGTCGCCGACGACGACGAGCGCAGCAAAGCCGAAACGGCGGCCGCCCTTGACGACTTTTGCGACGCGGTTGATTGCTACGAGCTTGTCAACGAATTCGCTGTCGCGCTCCTCGCGGTTCTGGCGATCGTCGCGAGAACCTCTTTTTTCTTGTGCCATTGTCCTTTTCCTTTTTCTTTTCCGGGTGCAATCGGCAGATTGACAAAAAGTCGCCCCGCCCCTTCGAGGGAGCGGAAGCGACGCGCTTTATAAAAAGCGGTTCGATGATCCGCCCAGGCAAGCCCAGGCGGATATCATCTTTAGAAGTTCAGGCCACCCTCGCGGGCTGCCTCGGCGAGCGCCTTGACGCGGCCGTGATAGATGAAGGCGCCACGGTCAAAGACAACGTCCTTGACACCAGCCTTCGAGGCGCGCTCTGCGAGGAGCTTGCCAACGGCAGCAGCTGCTGCCGTGTCAGCACCCGTCTTGAGAGACGGACGCAGATCCGTGTCGAGTGTCGAGGCAGACGCAACGGTCTTGCCAGCAACATCATCGATAACCTGTGCGTAGATGTTCTTCGACGAGCGATGAACGGACAGGCGCAGACGGCCATTGGCCACTGCCTTGACTTGACGGCGCACGCGGCTGGCGCGGCGCACAAGTGTATCTTTCCTTGTAGCCATTTCGCGTGATCCTTACTTCTTCTTGCCTTCTTTGCGGACAATCCGCTCGCCAGCATACTTGACGCCCTTGCCCTTGTAGGGCTCGGGGCCACGGTATTCGCGGATTTCCGCCGCGACCTGGCCGACCTGCTGCTTGTTGATGCCGGTGACGACGATTTCCGTCGGCTTGGGCACAGCAATCGAGATGCCTTCCGGAGTCTGATAGACCACGTCGTGGCTGAAACCGAGTGCCAGCTGCAGGTTCTTGCCCTGAAGCGACGCGCGGTAACCGACGCCGTTGATTTCGAGCTTGCGCTCGTAACCGTCCTTGACGCCCTTGAAGATGTTTTCGATCATCGTGCGGGACATGCCCCACTTGGACCGTGCATCCTTGGACTGGTCAACCGGGGTCACCGACACCGCGTTGTTGTCTTCCAGCTTTACGACGACTTCGTCGTTAGCAACGAAGAAGAGTTCGCCTTTCGGGCCCTTTGCAGTCACTGTCTGGCCATTAACCGTGGCCGTGACACCTGCAGGAACCGGAACGGGCTTTTTACCGATACGAGACATATTTCAAACCTGTCTGTCCGTTATGGAGATCACTGCAACCGTATTAGAATACGG
Source organism: Pararhizobium qamdonense (assembly GCF_029277445.1). Classification (NCBI taxonomy): domain Bacteria; kingdom Pseudomonadati; phylum Pseudomonadota; class Alphaproteobacteria; order Hyphomicrobiales; family Rhizobiaceae; genus Pararhizobium; species Pararhizobium qamdonense. The sequence continues at coordinate 3,029,966 of NZ_CP119566.1, forward strand.
AGCAGAGAACCTCGCCACCAACGTTCTGTTCGCGTGCCTGATGATCGGCCATCACACCCTTCGGAGTCGAAAGGATAGTGATACCGAGACCGTTCGCGACCTGCGGAATGGACTTGACCGAGACATAAACCCGGCGGCCCGGCTTGGATACGCGGCCGATCTCACGGATCACCGACGCACCTTCATAGTATTTCAGTTCGATGTTGATCTCGGCCTTGCCGTTACCAAATTCGGTTTCCGAATACCCGCGGATGTAGCCTTCAGCCTGAAGGACATCCAGAACGCGTGCGCGCAGCTTGGAAGCCGGCGTGGAAACGCTCGACTTGCGGCGGGCAGCACCGTTGCGGATACGTGTGAGCATATCGCCCAGCGGATCAGTCATTGCCATGTACCCGTCTCCTTACCAGCTCGACTTAACAATGCCCGGCACCTTGCCGAAATTGCCAAGTTCACGAAGCGCAATACGCGACATCTTGAGTTTGCGATAATATGCGCGCGGACGACCTGTCACTTCGCAACGGTTGCGAACGCGGGTCTTGGAGCCGTCACGCGGGAGGCTGGCCAGCTTCAGAGTAGCCTTGAAACGCTCTTCGATCGGAAGAGACTGGTTCATGATGGTGGCCTTCAGGGCTGCGCGCTTGGACGCATCCTGGGCAACCGACTTACGGCGGCGATTGTTCTTTTCAATTGCGCTCGTCTTCGCCATTCAACTTAATCCTTCTGCTTGTCGTTACGGCTTACTGGCGAAACGGGAAGTTGAACTCTGTGAGCAGAGCGCGTGCTTCGTCGTCGTTCGTTGCCGTCGTGCAAACGATGATGTCCATGCCCCACATCTGATCAACCTTGTCGTAGTTGATCTCCGGGAACACAATGTGTTCCTTGACACCCATGGCGAAGTTGCCACGGCCGTCAAAGCTCTTCGGATTCAGGCCGCGGAAATCTCGAACGCGCGGCAGCGCGATGTTGATCAGGCGGTCCAGGAATTCGTACATGCGAACGCCGCGCAGGGTAACCTTTGCGCCGATCGGCATGCCTTCGCGCAGCTTGAAGCCGGCGATGGAGGTGCGGGCCTTGGTGATGACCGGCTTCTGGCCGGCAATCGCTGCGAGGTCTGCTGCAGCAACCGTTGGCTTCTTCGAGTCAGCCGTCGATTCACCAACACCCATGTTGATCACGATCTTGTCGAGGCGCGGGATCTGCATGACGTTTGCGTAGGAGAACTTCTCCTGCATCGCCTTGGAGATACGCTCGACATATTCGGTCTTGAGCCGCGGCTCATACTTCTTGGTGTCAGCCATCGATCGACACTCCCGAACGCTTTGCAACGCGAACCTTCTTGTCGCCATCGATCTTGAAACCGACGCGGGTCGGCTTGCCGTCCTGCGGATCGGCGATCGCGAGATTCGACAGATGAATCGACGCTTCCTTGTTGATGATACCGGCTTCCTGGGCCTGGGTCTGGCGCTGGTGACGCTTCACCATGTTCACGCCACGCACAACGGCCCGGTCTTCCTTCGGCAGAACCTGGAGAACTTCTCCGGAACGGCCCTTGTCCTTGCCGGTCAATACGACGACTTTGTCGCCCTTGCGAATCTTTTGCATCTCAATCGCTCCTTACAGTACTTCTGGAGCCAGCGAGATGATCTTCATGTGGTTCTTGGCGCGAAGTTCGCGCGGAACCGGTCCGAAGATACGGGTGCCGATCGGCTCTTTCTTGTTGTCGATAAGAACAGCTGCGTTGTTATCGAACCGGATGACGCTGCCGTCGGGACGACGGATGTCCTTGGCTGTGCGAACGACAACCGCCTTCATCACATCACCCTTCTTGACGCGGCCGCGCGGAATAGCTTCCTTGATCGAAACGACGATAATGTCGCCGACCGAAGCGTACTTGCGCTTGGAGCCGCCCAGCACCTTGATGCACATGACACGACGTGCGCCGGAATTATCCGCCACGTCGAGGTTTGTTTGCATCTGAATCATGTCAGGTCGCCTTCTTGTTGTGACCGGACCGGTTGGGCCAACCTCATCAGATTGAGGGCCCCCTGTTCCAGCTTCTAAATTTCTGTTCTCGCGCGGGATCGATCGTTGCCAGGGTGGTTTCCTGAAACAGGACCTTCCGTGCGCTCAAAGCAAAAGAACGCTCGTAGTCGAGCGTCCTTGCGCTGCTTCATACAGATTTTCGCAGCCGACGCAAGGGCCGGATGCGAAACTCTTAAGAATTAGGCCTGAACGGTAACCACTGTCCAGGTCTTGTCCTTGGAAATCGGCGCGCATTCCTCGATGGAAACCTGATCGCCGACCTTGTACTGGTTGTTCTCGTCATGCGCCTTGTACTTCTTGGACCGGCGAACGGTCTTCTGGAAGATCGGGTGCGCGAAACGACGTTCGACACGGACCACGACGGTCTTATCGTTCTTGTCGCTGACGACTGTGCCCTGCAGAATGCGTTTTGGCATATTCTTAGTTCCTTAAGCCTTGGCTTCTGCCGCCTTCTGGCGGGCAATGGTTTTGACGCGCGCAATATCCTTGCGGACTTCATTGATGCGCGACGACTTTTCGAGCTGGCCTGTGGCCTTCTGGAAGCGCAGGTTGAACTGCTCTTTCTTCAGCTTGGCAAGCTCTTCGTTGAGCTGATCGGCGCTGAGCGCGCGGACGGTATCGGCTTTCATTGGGCTTTACTCCTTACTCTGCAATGCGCTGAACGAAGCGCGTCTTGACAGAGAGTTTCGCAGCACCAAGGCGAAGCGCCTCACGGGCGAGTTCTTCGCTGACGCCGTCGATTTCGAACATCATTCGGCCGGGCTTGACCTTGCAAGCCCAATATTCAACCGAACCCTTACCTTTACCCATGCGGACTTCGGTCGGCTTTGCCGTGACCGGTACGTCTGGGAATACGCGGATCCATACGCGGCCGGCACGTTTCATGTGACGGGTGATCGCGCGGCGGGCCGCTTCGATCTCGCGTGCGTTTACGCGGTTCGGCTCCTGAGACTTCAGGCCGAATTCACCGAAAGCAAGGTCGGAACCGCCCTTGGCAACGCCCTTGATGCGTCCCTTGAACTGCTTGCGGTACTTAGTGCGCTTTGGCTGCAACATTTTTTTAATTCTCCGATATTAGCTGCCAGGAACGACTGTTACGCGTTTTCGCGACGACGGTTGTTGCTGCTGGGGCCCTGGGCATCTGCCTCGGACGAACGACGCTCGGAAGCCATCGGATCGTGTTCGAGGATTTCGCCCTTAAAGATCCAGACCTTGATGCCGCAGATACCGAAAGCGGTCTTGGCTTCAGCCACACCGTAGTCGATGTCGGCGCGAAGCGTGTGCAACGGCACGCGGCCTTCACGATACCATTCGGTACGCGCGATTTCAGCACCGCCGAGACGGCCACCGCAGGTGATCTTGATGCCTTCGGCGCCAAGACGCATTGCGGACTGAACGGCACGCTTCATCGCACGGCGGAAAGCCACGCGGCGTTCGAGCTGCTGAGCGATCGACTGGGCGACGAGCGTCGAGTCAACTTCCGGCTTGCGCACTTCAACGATGTTGAGGTGCGTTTCCGACTTGGTCATCTCGCCGATCTTCTTGCGCAGCTTTTCGATGTCTGCGCCCTTCTTGCCGATGATCAGGCCCGGGCGAGCCGAGTGGATCGTGACGCGGCACTTCTTGTGCGGACGCTCGATGACCACCTTGGCGATACCGGCCTGCTTCAGCTCTTCCATAACGTAGGCACGGATCTTCAGGTCTTCGTGAAGAAGCTGACCGTATTCTGCGTTGTCGGCGAACCAACGGCTATCCCAGGTACGGTTGATGCCGAGGCGGAAGCCAACTGGATTGATCTTCTGACCCATTATGCGGCCTCCCCTTTAGCTTCGACTTCGCGAACAACGATCGTCAGATGCGCGAAAGGCTTTTCGATACGCGATGCACGGCCACGGCCACGAGCGTGGAAACGCTTCATGACGATGGACTTGCCAACGTAAGCTTCGGCAACGATCAGGCTGTCGACGTCGAGATCGTGGTTGTTTTCTGCGTTAGCGATCGCAGATTCCAACGTCTTCTTGACAGTGTCCGAGATCCGCTTACGCGAGAACTCGAGTTCGGCCAGAGCCCGGTCGACCTTCTTGCCGCGGATCATCGCAGCTACCAGGTTGAGCTTCTGGGGGCTGACGCGGATCGTGCGCGCGATTGCCTGCGCCTCGTTATCCTTCAGCCGGCGTTCGGCTTTTGCCTTGCCCATAATTACTTCCTCTTTGCCTTCTTGTCCGCACCGTGACCGTAATAGGTCCGGGTCGGAGAGAATTCACCGAACTTGTGGCCGATCATGTCTTCGTTGACACTGACCGGAACATGCTTGCTGCCATTGTAGACGCCGAACGTGAGACCGACGAACTGCGGCAGGATCGTGGAGCGACGGCTCCACATCTTGATCACTTCGTTGCGGCCGCCTTCACGAACCTTCTCAGCCTTCTTGAGAAGATAGCCGTCAACAAACGGACCTTTCCATACTGAACGAGTCATTGGAGACTTCCTCTCTTACTTCTTACGCTGATGACGCGAGCGCATGATGAACTTGTCGGTCGACTTGTTCGAGCGCGTACGCTTGCCCTTGGTGGGCTTACCCCATGGCGAAACTGGATGACGGCCACCCGAGGTGCGGCCTTCACCACCGCCGTGCGGATGGTCAACAGGGTTCATGACGACGCCGCGAACGTGCGGACGCTTGCCACGCCAAACCGAACGACCGGCCTTGCCGTCGTTGATGTTGCCGTGATCGGGATTGGAGACTGCACCGACCGTTGCAAGGCAGGAGCCGTGCACCAGGCGCTGTTCGCCAGACGACAGGCGAAGGATCGCCATGCCCTGGTCGCGGCCAACCAGCTGAACGTAGGCGCCAGCAGAGCGAGCGATCTGACCGCCCTTGCCCGGCTTCATCTCGACGTTGTGAACGATCGAACCAACCGGCATGTACTGAAGCGGCATGGTGTTGCCCGGCTTCACGTCAACCTGCTTTTCCGAAGCGATCACCTTGTCGCCGGCAGCAAGGCGCTGCGGAGCGATGATATAGGCTTGTTCGCCGTCCGCATAGTCGATCAGCGCGATGAACGCCGTGCGGTTCGGGTCGTATTCGAGGCGTGCAACCGTGCCTTCGACGTCGAACTTGCGACGCTTGAAGTCGATCAGACGGTAGGTACGCTTGTGACCACCGCCCTGGAAACGCACAGTGATGCGGCCAGTGTTGTTACGTCCGCCCTTGGAGGACAGGCCTTCGGTCAGCGACTTGACCGGCTTGCCCTTGTGCAGGCCGGACCGGTCGACGATGACCAGCTGGCGCTGGCTCGGGGTGGTCGGATTGAAACTTTTCAATGCCATTGTTCTATTCCTCAGAGTCCGGTGGAGACGTCGATGGTCTGACCGTCAGCGAGCGTGACGATAGCCTTCTTGACGTCCTTTTGCCGGCCCGCGAAGCCGCGGAAGCGCTTCAGCTTGCCCTTGCGGACCAGCGTGTTCACAGCCGTAACCTTGACGCCGAACAGTGCTTCGATCGCAGCCTTGATTTCAGGCTTCGACGCACCCTTGGCGACGTTGAAGATGACCTGGTTCTGTTCAGAAACCAGCGACGACTTTTCGGTGATCGACGGAGCGAGGATCACATCATAGTGGCGAAGGTCAGTCATTTGAACCGCTCCTCAAGAGCTTCAACTGCTGCTTTGGACAGGACGAGCTTGCCGCGGCGCAGAATGTCATAAACGTTGATGCCCTGCACCGGCAGAACGTCCACATTCGGGATGTTCTGAGCTGCGAGCTTGAAATTGCTGTCGAGTTCGGCGCCGCCGATGAACAGCACGTTGGTCAGGCCGAGCGTTGCGAATGCGCCGGTCAGCACCTTCGTCTTGGCTTCGGTTGCAACCAGGCTGTCAACGATGATCAGCTCTTCGGCACGCAGCTTGGCAGACAGCGCATGGCGCAGGCCGAGAGCACGTACCTTCTTGGGCAGGTCATGGGCGTGGCTGCGAACAACCGGGCCGTGAGCCTTACCACCGCCGCGGAACTGCGGAGCACGAGCCGAATGGTGACGAGCGCGGCCCGTACCCTTCTGCTTGAACATCTTGGCGCCGGTGCGTGCGATTTCTGCACGACCCTTGGCCTTGTGCGTACCCTGCTGCTTCTTGGCAAGCTGCCAGCGAACGACGCGGGCAATGATATCTTCGCGCGGCTCGAGGCCGAAAATCGCGTCGGACAGGGAAACCTTACCGGCCTCTTTGCCCTCGAGTGTGGTGACGTTGAGATCCATGATCTGGCCCCCTTACTTGGCTGCGCGCACAGCGGCAGGACGCGGAGCGTCAGCCGGAGTGCCGGACTTGATGGCGTCGCGAACGACGATCCATGCGCCCTTGGAGCCGGGTACGGCGCCCTTGACGAGGATCAGACCGCGGTCTTCATCGGTGGAGACCACTTCCAGGTTCTGGGTGGTGATGCGTGTCTGACCCATGTGGCCAGCCATGCGCTTACCCTTCCAGACGCGGCCCGGATCCTGGTTGGAACCAGTCGAACCATGCGAACGGTGCGAGACGGACACGCCGTGCGTTGCACGCAGACCGCCGAAGTTATGGCGCTTCATGGCACCGGCAAAACCCTTACCGGCAGATGTACCGGTAACGTCGACCAGCTGGCCGGCGACGAAATGGTTTGCAGTGAGCTCAGCGCCGACGTCGATCAGATTGTCCGACGAAACGCGGAATTCAACTACCTTGGCCTTCGGCTCTACGCTGGCGGCAGCGAACTGGCCACGCAACGGCTTGCTCGTGTTCTTGACTTTAGCCTGGCCAGCACCGAGCTGAACTGCGGTGTAGCCATTCTTGTCTTCTGTGCGATGGGCAACAACTTGTACGTTTTCCATCCGCAATACTGTAACTGGGATGTGCTCACCAGCGTCGTTATAGACGCGGGTCATCCCAATCTTCTGTGCAATCACACCTGAACGCATTGGTTCATTCCTCTTAAGAGTTAGCCACGGAGAAGACCCCGTTGCATCTCTGGTTTAAGGTCTCCCCTCATCACCCGGCCCTATGGCCGCAAGATTGGGGTCGCCCGTTTTTGGAAGCCGTTGGACCGAAATCCACGTACCTTCCTTGTTTTTAAAGCTTGATTTCCACGTCTACGCCGGCAGCGAGGTCGAGCTTCATCAGCGCGTCAACAGTCTGGGGCGTAGGATCGACGATATCGAGAAGGCGCTTGTGGGTGCGCATCTCGAACTGTTCACGGCTCTTCTTATCGACGTGGGGCGAGCGGTTGACAGTAAACTTTTCAATCCGGGTAGGAAGCGGCACCGGACCACGAACCGAAGCGCCTGTGCGCTTGGCCGTCGAAACGATTTCCCGCGTGGAGGCATCAAGAATCCGGTGATCAAACGCCTTGAGGCGGATACGGATATTCTGGCCGTTCATTCGAGTTATCCTTGTTGTTGTTAGCGAATGCCACAGATGAGGCAGTTCGTTAGTCGTTTCCGGGTGCTGATGCTTCAAAGAGCCCAAAGAGCAAATCGCTCTCTGTCCGTTTCTGCAATTCGACCCGCCACATATACGGAATCGGCGTCCGACACAATGACCGAACGCCCACGAAAGCACGTTTTTTCGCGCTTCCGTCAATTCGAGAGGCATACACCTTCAGGTGCAGGCTTCGACCAGCAAATATTCAGGAAAGCGGCACACTAAGTGCCGCTTTCCAACCGAGTAAAACTTACTCGACGATCGAGGCTACGATACCAGCACCGACGGTACGGCCGCCTTCGCGGATCGCGAAGCGCAGCTTTTCTTCCATCGCGATCGGAACGATCAGCTCAACGGCAACGGTGACGTTGTCGCCAGGCATAACCATTTCCGTGCCTTCCGGAAGCGACACGATGCCGGTCACGTCCGTCGTGCGGAAGTAGAACTGCGGACGGTAGTTGGTGAAGAACGGTGTATGACGGCCGCCTTCTTCCTTCGTCAGGATGTAGGCTTCAGCCATGAACTTCTTGTGCGGCTTGACCGAACCCGGCTTGCACAGGATCTGGCCACGCTCAACGCCGTCACGGGTAACGCCGCGAACGAGAGCACCGATGTTGTCGCCGGCCTGGCCCTGATCGAGCAGCTTGCGGAACATTTCAACGCCGGTCACGGTCGTCTTGGATGTGGCGCGGATGCCGACGATTTCGACTTCTTCGCCAACCTTGACAATACCACGCTCGACGCGGCCGGTCACAACCGTACCACGGCCCGAGATCGAGAATACGTCTTCGATTGGCATCAGGAACGGCATGTTGATCGGACGCTCAGGCGTCGGGATGTAGGCGTCAACAGCAGCCATCAGCTCGCGGATCGCGTCTTCGCCGATCTTCTTGTCGGAATCTTCAAGTGCGGCCAGAGCCGAACCCTTGATGATCGGGATGTCGTCGCCCGGGAAGTCGTACATCGACAGCAGCTCGCGAACTTCCAGCTCAACGAGCTCGAGCAGTTCAGCGTCGTCAACCTGGTCGACCTTGTTCAAGAACACGACGATCGCCGGAACGCCAACCTGACGGGCAAGCAGGATGTGCTCGCGGGTCTGCGGCATCGGGCCGTCGGCAGCCGAGCAAACCAGGATCGCGCCGTCCATCTGCGCAGCACCGGTGATCATGTTCTTGACGTAGTCGGCGTGGCCGGGGCAGTCAACGTGGGCATAGTGACGGGCAGGCGTTTCATATTCGACGTGCGCCGTCGAGATGGTGATGCCGCGGGCCTTTTCTTCCGGCGCTGCGTCGATCTGGTCATACGCCTTGTATTCGCCGAAATACTTCGTGATCGCTGCCGTCAGCGACGTCTTGCCATGGTCGACGTGGCCGATCGTGCCAATGTTAACGTGCGGCTTATTGCGCTCAAATTTGCTCTTTGCCATTTCCGGCTCTCCGTTTTGTAACCCCGAGGGGGTATTCTCTTGTTTCTGTCAGCTAGCGTAGGCTCCGGTCACTTCTGACCGGAGTACTTCGCCTGGATTTCCTGTGCCACGTTCGAAGGAACCGGCGCATAGTGATCGAAGGTCATCGTGTACTGTGCACGGCCCTGGCTCATCGAGCGCAGGTTGTCCACGTACTTGAACATGTTGGCCAGCGGCACGTTGGCATTGATCACGACGGCGATGCCGCGCGATTCCTGGCCCTGGATCTGACCGCGACGCGAGTTCAGATCGCCGATAACGTCACCGACGTAATCTTCCGGCGTCACGACTTCGACCTTCATCATCGGCTCAAGCAACTGAGCGCCGGCCTTCTTGGCTGCTTCACGGAAGCAGGCACGCGAAGCGATTTCGAAGGCGAGGACCGAGGAGTCGACGTCATGGAATGCGCCGTCGATCAGGGTTGCCTTGACGCCGAGCATCGGGAAGCCAGCCAGCGGACCGGAAGACAGGACACTTTCGATGCCCTTCTGGACGCCGGGGATGTATTCCTTCGGGATCGAGCCGCCAACGATCTTGGATTCGAACTTGAAGTCGTCGCCTTCTTCGTTCGGTTCGAAGATGATCTTGACGCGCGCGAACTGGCCGGTACCACCGGACTGCTTCTTGTGCGTGTAGTCTTCTTCGTGACGCTTCGTGATCGACTCACGGTAAGCAACCTGCGGCGCGCCGACGGTGGCTTCAACCTTGAATTCGCGGCGCATGCGGTCGACGAGAATGTCGAGGTGGAGTTCACCCATGCCGGCGATGATCGTCTGACCGGATTCTTCATCCGTCTTGACGCGGAACGAAGGATCTTCAGCAGCCAGGCGGTTGAGCGCGAGGCCCATCTTTTCCTGGTCGCCCTTGGTCTTCGGCTCGATGGCGATCTGGATGACCGGCTCGGGGAATTCCATGCGCTCGAGGATAACCTGGTTCAGCGGATCGCAGAGCGTGTCGCCGGTGGTGGTTTCCTTGAGGCCTGCGAGAGCCACGATGTCGCCGGCAAAGGCTTCTTCGATGTCTTCACGCGAGTTGGAATGCATCTGCAGCATGCGGCCGACGCGTTCGCGCTTTTCCTTGACCGTGTTCATGACCGACGTGCCCTTGGTGAGCTTGCCGGAATAGATGCGGGCGAAGGTGAGCGAACCGACGAAGGGGTCGTTCATGATCTTGAACGCAAGCATCGAAAGCGGCTCTTCATCGGACGGATGACGCTCGATTTCAGCTTCGGTCTTGACGTCGATGCCCTTGATCGACGGAATGTCGAGCGGCGACGGCAGGTAATCGCAGACGGCGTCGAGCAACGGCTGAACGCCCTTGTTCTTGAAGGCCGTACCGCAGAACATCGGGTGGAACTTCACGTCGATAGTGCCGCGGCGAACCAGTGCACGGATCTGATCATTGTCGGGCATGACGCCGTTCAAGTAGTTTTCCATGGCGACTTCGTCGATATCGACAACGGTCTCGATGAGGAGTTCGCGGTACTGGTCCGCCTTTTCCTTCATGTCATCCGGGATTTCGACAACGTCCCACTGTGCGCCGAGCGATTCGTCGCGCCAGATGAGCGCGTTCATCTCGATCAGATCGATAACACCCTTGAAGTCGCTTTCAGCGCCGATCGGCAGCTGCATGACAACAGCGATGGCACCAAGACGGGTCTTGATCATCTCGACCGAGCGGTAGAAGTCCGCGCCGGTCTTGTCCATCTTGTTGCAGAAGATCATCCGCGGAACGTTGTACTTTTCAGCCTGACGCCAGACGGTTTCCGTCTGCGGCTCAACACCGGCATTGGCGTCGAGCAGAGCGATCGCACCGTCGAGAACGCGCAGCGAACGCTCGACTTCGATGGTGAAGTCAACGTGGCCGGGAGTGTCGATGATGTTGAAGCGGCGCATCTTGCCATCGCGACCCTTCCAGTAGGTCGTCGTGGCAGCGGACGTGATGGTGATACCGCGTTCCTGCTCCTGCTCCATCCAGTCCATGGTGGCAGCGCCGTCATGAACTTCACCGATCTTGTGCGACTTGCCGGTGTAGTAGAGAATCCGCTCGGTGGTCGTGGTCTTGCCGGCGTCGATATGCGCCATGATACCAAAATTGCGGTAGTCTTCGATTTTATATTCGCGAGCCATAATGACTGCCTTTCGAAAATTGTACGTCGATTACCAGCGATAATGCGAGAATGCACGGTTGGCGTCAGCCATCTTGTGCGTGTCTTCGCGCTTCTTCACGGCACTGCCACGGTTGTTTGCAGCGTCCATGAGTTCGCCGCAGAGGCGATCGATCATGGTGGTTTCGTTGCGCTTGCGGGCAGCAGCGATCAGCCAGCGGATGGCAAGAGCCTGACGGCGCTCGGGACGGACATCGACCGGAACCTGGTAGGTTGCACCACCGACGCGGCGCGAACGAACTTCGACGTGCGGAGCGATGTTGTCGAGAGCGGAATGGAACACGGTGACCGGCTCCTGCTTCAGCTTGCCCTGGACCAGATCGAACGCACCGTAAACGATGTTTTCAGCAACCGACTTCTTACCATGAAGCATGATAGCATTCATGAACTTGGTGACGACCAGATCGCCGAACTTCGGGTCCGGATTGATCTCGCGCTTTTCTGCACTATGACGACGTGACATACTTTTGTCTCTCAACTTTGAACGGGCGCCTTAACACGCGGAGAACCTCGCGCAGCGCCTTAAATTGTGGAACCCGAATTACTTCGGACGCTTTGCACCATACTTCGAACGGCGCTGCTTACGGTTCTTGACACCCTGGGTATCGAGAACGCCACGGATGATGTGGTAGCGAACGCCCGGCAAGTCCTTGACGCGGCCGCCGCGGATCATGACCACGGAGTGTTCCTGAAGGTTGTGACCTTCGCCCGGAATGTAGCCGATGACTTCGAAGCCGTTGGTGAGGCGGATCTTGGCAACCTTACGCAGAGCCGAGTTCGGCTTCTTCGGGGTCGTCGTGTAAACGCGTGTGCAAACGCCACGCTTCTGCGGGTTTTCCTGCAGGGCAGGAACCTTGTTGCGCTTTACCTGTGCCTGACGCGGCTTGCGGATCAGCTGGTTTACGGTAGGCATATAACCATCCCTTACAAATTCTGTCTCAATACCCTTGCGGGCGGATCAATGCCGTCGCCGGCGGTTTCGAACGCTATAAATGCGCAAAACGAGGACCGATCCGCCTTTCGGCAGATGGCCCGCAAAAAGCAGAGGACACCAGTATTTTCAGCGTCTTGCGTGCAGCATTTTGGTCTTCAGCGTGCGTTTCGAACCTTGTTTGAGGCGAACTCCAGAACGAGACGTTCCGAACCAGCCAGCCTCACATAGGCTCCGATGGGGCGGGGTGTACTGATTTCGGGGTGTCGCGTCAAGGGGAGTTAACAATTATTCTTGGGCCGGCAAGGCTGACATGCCTGCAAAACAAGGCTTTTGCGGCCAAACGGCTACCGGCTGCGGCTGGCGCGGGCCGGAATCGTCAGAGCGTCCCCTTCAACTTAAAGAATCATAAAGCAATTCCACAATTGGGCAAGGCACATCGGGAATCGCCTCCCCTGCCCGTGACGATTCGTCGTGGAGCGGTGTTTTTTCCGGCGCGCTCCGCTGCAATCCGCTGTAAAGTCGTTTTCACTTATCTTTCGAAAGAGGAAATAGCCATGACTGCCATCCCCGACAATGACAACAATCTCGACGGACCGATGATCTTCATCATCATCGGCAAGGCCTATGAGAAGGATGGCGATGAAGAAGGCGTCGATATCCACGTGATGCTGCGCGCACCCGATGACGACACCGCCGTGCGCGAAGCCTTGAACGCGCTCGCCGAAGAAGGTTTCCTGGAAGCCGACCTCGACCAGATCGGCACGCTGACCGATGTGCCCAACGACGAGCCGCATGCCTCCGCCTACCAGGGAGCGCTTAGCGGCGAAGTGGCGATCATCAAGTTCGGCTGAACACGGCTGACAGGGTAAACCTGGCTGAAAACACAATGCAAAAAGCCGCCCGGATCGATCCGGGCGGCTTTTTCTATGGGAGGCCAATTCAAGAGCAGGCCAAATCAGTGGCAGGACGGGGGCGGCAGAACCGCCCTCGCCTCTTCAGCCTTATTCGGCTGCTGCTTCTTCCTTGGCTGCCATGTCGGCAAGCATCGGTGTAGCAGAATCTGCACCCGTTCCCTTGCGGCGCTCTTCGAGGATCATCTCGTCGCGCGCGGTCGCAATGCGGCGGATCTGGGTCATCGTGCCACCGGTACCGGCCGGGATCAAGCGGCCGACGATGACATTTTCCTTCAGACCCTGCAGACCGTCGGTCTTGCCGGCGATCGCAGCTTCCGTCAGCACCTTGGTCGTTTCCTGGAAGGATGCGGCCGAGATGAAGGACGGTGTCTGCAGCGATGCCTTGGTGATGCCGAGCAGGACCGGATCGCCGTAAGCCGGCTTCTTGCCCTGTTCGATCAGCTGATCGTTGACATCTTCCAGTTCGATACGGTCGACACTGTCGCCAACGATATAGGTACTGTCACCGGCGTCGGTGACTTCCACCTTCTGCAGCATCTGGCGAACGATCACCTCGATGTGCTTGTCGTTGATCACAACGCCCTGCAGACGGTAGACTTCCTGGATTTCGTTCACCAGGTAGGAAGCGAGTGCCTCCACGCCCTTGATCGCCAGGATGTCGTGCGGTGCCGGGTTACCGTCGAGGATGTAGTCACCCTTTTCGATATAGTCGCCATCCTGAAGATGGAAGGGCTTGCCCTTCGGGATCAGGTACTCGACCGGCTCCACACCGTCTTCCGCAGGCTCGATCAGCACGCGGCGCTTGTTCTTGTAGTCGCGGCCAAACCGGATCGTACCATCGATTTCGGCGATGATCGCGTGATCCTTCGGACGGCGCGCTTCGAAGAGTTCGGCAACGCGCGGCAGACCACCGGTGATGTCCTTCGTCTTGGCGCTTTCCAGCGGCGAACGGGCAAGCACGTCACCCTGGGAGACCTTGGTGCCCGGCTCGACCGACAGAATGGCATCGACCGAAAGCATGAAGCGGGCGTCGCCACCACGCGACAGCTTCATGACTGCGCCGTTCTTGTCCTTGATGACGATTGCCGGCTTCAGGTCGATACCGCGCGGCGTTGAACGCCAATCGATAACCTGACGCTTGGTGATGCCGGTCGCTTCGTCGGTCGCTTCCAGAACGGAGATACCATCGACGATATCTTCGAAATGAACCGTACCTTCGACTTCCGTCATCATCGGGCGTGTGTAGGGGTCCCACTCGGCCAGACGCTGGCCGCGCTTTACCTTGTCACCGTCATCGACGAAGATCTTCGAACCATAGGCGACACGCTGCGAGGAACGCTCGACACCACGTTCGTCGAGGATCTGGACCGCCATGTTACGGCCCATTGCGACGAGAACATTTTCCGAGTTGCGCAGCATGTTGCGGTTCTTGATCTGGATCGTACCTTCATACGACGCTTCCAGGAACGAGCTGTCCACCACAGTTGCCGTGCCACCCAAGTGGAACGTACGCATGGTAAGCTGCGTGCCCGGTTCACCGATCGACTGCGCAGCGATAACGCCGACCGCTTCACCCATGTTGACAGGGGTACCGCGGGCAAGGTCACGGCCGTAGCAGACGCCGCAGACACCGGTCTGGATTTCGCAGGTCAGTGCCGAGCGAATACGGATCGACTGGATGCCAGCCTTTTCGATTTCGACGACATCGGCCTCGAGGATCATCCGGCCGGCATCGACGATACGGTCACCGGTGATCGGGTGATCGATATGGTCGAGAGCCGTTCGGCCGAGAACACGGGCACCGATGGAGGCAACGACCTGACCGGCATCGACGATGGCGGTCATGGTGAGGCCGGTTTCGGTACCGCAATCCACCGAGTTGACGATGCAATCCTGCGCGACGTCAACGAGACGGCGTGTCAGGTAACCGGAGTTGGCCGTCTTCAAGGCGGTGTCTGCGAGACCCTTACGGGCACCGTGGGTCGAGTTGAAGTACTCGTTAACGGTCAGGCCTTCCTTGAAGTTCGAGATGATCGGCGTCTCGATGATTTCACCCGACGGCTTGGCCATCAGGCCGCGCATGCCGCCCAGCTGACGCATCTGGTTCGGAGAACCACGGGCGCCGGAGTGCGACATCATGTAGATGGCGTTCATCGGCTTTTGACGGCCGTTATCGTCGAACTCGACAGCCTTAATGCGGGCCATCATGTCTTCGGCGACCTTGTCGGTTGCCTTGCCCCAGGCGTCGACAACCTTGTTGTACTTTTCGCCCTGGGTGATCAGGCCGTCATTGTACTGCTGTTCGTATTCCTTCACCAGGCTTTCGGTGTCACCGACGATCTTGGCCTTGGTATCCGGAATGACCATGTCGTCCTTGCCGAACGAAATGCCGGCGCGGCAGGCATGGGCAAAGCCGAGCTGCATGATACGGTCGCAGAAAATGACCGTGTCCTTCTGGCCGCAGTGACGGTAGACCGTGTCGATCATCTTGGAGATGTTCTTCTTGGTCAGTTCCTGGTTGCAGACGTCGAACGGCACGTTGGCGTTCTTCGGCAGAAGTTCGCCGATGAGCATACGGCCAGGCGTGGTTTCATAGATCTTCGAAACCGGCTTGCCTTCGGCATCGACGGTCTTGAAGCGGCCACGGATCTTGGCATGCAGCGTCACCGACTTGGTTTCAAGCGCGTGATGCAACTCGCCGAGATCGGAGAAGGCCATGCCTTCGCCCGGCTCGTTCTGGTTCAGGATCGACAGATAGTAGAGACCCAGAACCATGTCCTGCGAGGGAACGATGATCGGTGCGCCGTTTGCCGGGTGCAGGATGTTGTTGGTCGACATCATCAGGACGCGGGCTTCCAGCTGCGCTTCCAGCGACAGCGGAACGTGAACGGCCATCTGGTCACCGTCGAAGTCGGCGTTGAAGGCCGTGCAGACGAGCGGATGCAGCTGGATAGCCTTGCCTTCGACCAGGGTCGGTTCGAAGGCCTGGATGCCCAGGCGGTGGAGCGTCGGCGCACGGTTCAGGAGAACCGGATGCTCGCGGATGACCTCGTCGAGGATATCCCAGACTTCCGGCTTTTCCTTTTCAACCAGCTTCTTGGCCTGCTTGACGGTCGAGGAATAACCCTTGGCGTCGAGGCGGGCGTAGATGAACGGCTTGAACAGTTCGAGCGCCATTTTCTTCGGCAGGCCGCACTGGTGCAGCTTCAGTTCCGGACCGGTCACGATGACCGAACGGCCGGAATAGTCGACGCGCTTGCCGAGAAGGTTCTGACGGAAGCGGCCCTGCTTGCCCTTGAGCATGTCGGACAGCGACTTCAGCGGACGCTTGTTGGCACCGGTGATGACGCGGCCACGGCGGCCGTTGTCGAACAGGGCGTCAACGGATTCCTGCAGCATGCGCTTTTCATTGCGGATAATAATGCCAGGCGCACGCAGCTCGATCAGGCGCTTCAAACGGTTGTTCCGGTTGATGACGCGGCGATAGAGATCGTTGAGGTCGGACGTCGCGAAACGGCCGCCATCCAGCGGAACCAGCGGACGCAGGTCCGGCGGGATCACGGGAACGACCTTCATGATCATCCATTCCGGGCGGTTGCCGGATTCCATGAAGTTCTCGACGATCTTCAGGCGCTTCATCAGCTTCTTCTGCTTCAGCTCGGACGTGGTATCAGCCATTTCCGCGCGCAGATCGCCGGCGATCTTCTCGAGGTTCATCGAAGCCAGCATCTCGTAGATGGCTTCAGCACCGATCATCGCTGTGAACTGATCTTCGCCGAACTCGTCGACGGCGATCATGTATTCCTCTTCCGAGAGAAGCTGATTTTCCTTGAGGGAAGTCAGGCCCGGCTCGGTGACGATGTAGTTTTCGAAATAGAGGACGCGCTCGATATCCTTCAGCGTCATGTCGAGCAGCGTTGCGATGCGGCTCGGCAGGGACTTCAGGAACCAGATATGGGCGACGGGAGCTGCAAGCTCGATATGGCCCATGCGCTCACGGCGAACGCGCGACAACGTCACTTCGACGCCGCACTTTTCGCAGATGATGCCCTTGTACTTCATACGCTTGTACTTGCCGCACAGGCACTCATAGTCCTTGATCGGGCCAAAGATGCGCGCGCAGAACAGGCCGTCGCGTTCCGGCTTGAACGTACGGTAGTTGATGGTTTCCGGCTTCTTGATCTCACCGTAGGACCAGGAGAGAATCTTCTCCGGCGACGCAATCGAAATCCGGATGGAATCGAAGGTCTGCGCAGGCACCTGCGGATTGAAAAGGTTCATGACCTCTTGGTTCATGCCTATCTCCTTTATGGGCTATCGCCCTGAGCTTGGCAGAGAGCACGGCAATCCCGGGCGCCGGCTTTCTGCACGAAACGGATAAAACCGCATAAAATGCGGCCGCATTTCCTACCCTGTCTCATCAACGCGAGACCGGGTGGAAACGGTGCGCGCCGCCTTTTCAAGCGGCACGCACCTTGATGTTTACTCGGCCGCGTCCGGCAGCTGCTGGTTTGCCGCATTGAGTTCGTCGAGCTTGGAATTCTCCAGTTCGACGGAGAGACCCAACGAGCGCATTTCCTTGACGAGAACGTTGAAGCTCTCGGGAATACCCGCCTCGAAAGTGTCGTCGCCACGGACGATCGCCTCATAGACCTTGGTACGCCCGGCCACGTCGTCGGACTTCACCGTCAGCATTTCCTGCAGGGTGTAGGCGGCGCCGTAAGCTTCCAGAGCCCAGACTTCCATTTCCCCGAAGCGCTGACCGCCGAACTGCGCCTTACCACCGAGCGGCTGCTGGGTGACGAGCGAGTAAGGACCGATCGAACGGGCGTGGATCTTGTCGTCCACAAGGTGGTTCAGCTTCAGCATGTAGATGTAGCCAACCGTGACCTGGCGGTCGAACTGATCGCCTGTACGGCCATCATAGAGCGTCGATTGACCGGTGACCTTCAGGCCTGCCTGTTCCAGCATCTCGTTGACGTCGGCTTCGACAGCACCGTCAAAGACCGGCGTTGCGATCGACACGCCGCGGCGGGTCTGCTCGGCCAGACGGACGATCGATTCGTCGTCATAGTCCTTGATCGGCTCGCCCTTCGGACCGGAACCGATGACGCTGTCGATGACATCGCGCAGCGGCTGGATCTCGGACCCTGCCTTGTAGGCATCGAGCATGGCACCGATCTTCTTGCCCATGCCGGCGCAGGCCCAACCCAGATGGGTTTCCAGGATCTGGCCGACGTTCATGCGCGAGGGCACGCCGAGCGGGTTCAAGACGACGTCAACATGCGTACCGTCTTCCAGGAACGGCATGTCTTCGATCGGCACGATGCGTGAAACCACACCCTTGTTGCCGTGACGGCCGGCCATCTTGTCGCCTGGCTGGATCTTGCGCTTCACAGCGACGAAGACCTTGACCATCTTCATGACGCCCGGAGGCATTTCATCGCCGCGCTGGACCTTTTCGACCTTGTCCATGAAGCGATGCTCAAGCAGCGACTTGGATTCGTCGTACTGGCCACGCAGAGCTTCGACTTCGCCCTGAGCCTTTTCGTCTTCCGTCGCAAACATCCACCACTGCGAGCGGGGATATTCGGAGATGACGGCGTTGGAAAGCTCGGTGCCCTTCTTGAAGCCCTTGGGGCCGGCAACGGCGACCTGACCGCGCAGCATGTCGAGGAGACGCGAGTAGACGTTGCGATCGAGGATCGCCTGTTCGTCGTCGCGGTCCTTGGCAAGACGCTCGATCTCTTCCCGCTCGATCGCCATCGCACGCTCGTCTTTTTCCACGCCATGGCGGTTGAAGACGCGCACTTCGACGATGGTGCCGAAGGTGCCCGGAGGCATGCGCATGGAGGTGTCGCGAACGTCGGAGGCCTTTTCACCGAAGATGGCGCGCAGAAGCTTTTCTTCCGGCGTCATCGGGCTTTCGCCCTTCGGCGTGATCTTGCCGACCAGAATGTCGCCAGGAGCCACTTCCGCACCGATATAGACGATACCGGCTTCGTCGAGGTTCTTCAGCGCTTCTTCCGAAACGTTTGGAATATCGCGGGTGATTTCTTCCGGACCAAGCTTGGTGTCGCGCGCCATCACTTCGAATTCTTCGATGTGGATGGAGGTGAACACGTCATCGCGAACGATGCGCTCGGACAGAAGGATCGAGTCCTCGTAGTTGTAGCCGTTCCACGGCATGAACGCGACAAGCGCGTTGCGGCCGAGAGCCAGGTCACCGAGATCGGTCGAAGGACCGTCAGCGATGATGTCGCCCTTGTTCAGAATGTCACCGACGGTGACCAGCGGGCGCTGGTTGACGCAGGTGTTCTGGTTGGAACGCTGGAACTTCTGCAGGCGGTAGATGTCAACGCCGGACTTGCCGGCCTGGAGATCTTCCGTCGCACGGATAACGATACGGGTCGCGTCGACCTGGTCGACCACGCCGCCACGGCGGGCTGCAATAGCAGCGCCGGAATCGCGGGCAACGATCGGTTCCATGCCGGTTCCGACGAACGGGGCTTCCGCACGCAGCAGAGGCACGGCCTGACGCTGCATGTTGGAGCCCATGAGCGCGCGGTTGGCGTCGTCGTTTTCCAGGAACGGGATGAGCGCTGCCGCCACAGACACGAGCTGCTTTGGCGAAACGTCCATCAGGTTCACGATGTCGCGCGGTGCGAGCATAACGTCGCCAGCGTGACGGCAAACAACGAATTCCTCGACGAAGGACTGGTCCTCGTTAAGTTCGGAGTTGGCCTGCGCCACGTGATACTTGGCCTCTTCCATCGCCGACAGATAGACGACATCCTTGGTCACCTTACCGTCGATGATCTTACGGTAAGGGCTTTCGATGAAGCCGTACTTGTTGACGCGGGCAAAGGTCGCCAGCGAGTTGATCAGACCGATGTTCGGGCCTTCCGGCGTTTCGATCGGGCAGATACGGCCGTAATGGGTCGGGTGAACGTCGCGGACTTCGAAGCCTGCGCGTTCGCGCGTCAGACCGCCCGGTCCAAGAGCCGAAAGACGGCGCTTGTGGGTGATTTCCGACAGCGGATTGACCTGGTCCATGAACTGCGACAGCTGCGAGGAACCGAAGAACTCGCGAACAGCGGCGGCAGCCGGCTTGGCGTTGATCAGGTCCTGCGGCATGACGGTGTCGATTTCGATCGACGACATGCGTTCCTTGATCGCACGCTCCATGCGCAGCAAGCCGAGGCGGTACTGATTTTCCATCAGTTCGCCGACGGAGCGCACACGGCGGTTGCCAAGGTTGTCGATATCGTCGATTTCGCCCTTGCCGTCGCGCAGGTCAACGAGCATCCGGACGACAGCCAGGATGTCTTCCTTGCGCAGGATACGAACGGTATCGGCAGCATCCACATCCAGACGCATGTTCATCTTGACGCGGCCAACGGCCGAGAGGTCGTAACGCTCCGCATCGAAGAACAGCGTGTTGAACATGGCTTCAGCCGAATCCATGGTCGGCGGCTCGCCGGGACGCATGACGCGGTAGATGTCGAACAGCGCATCCTGACGGTTTTCGTTCTTGTCGACCGAAAGCGTGTTGCGGATGTAGGCGCCGACATTGATATGGTCGATATCGAGGATCGGGATTTCGTCGAAGCCAGCCGTCAGGATGACGCCCAGCGTCTTCTCGTCGATTTCATCGCCTGCTTCGAGGAAGATTTCCCCCGTCGTCGGATTGACCAGATCTTCGGCAAGGAAGTTGCCGTAGAGTTCGTCGTCGGTCGCCTTGATGGCCTTGAGGCCCTTTTCCGTCAGCGTCTTCAACAGGCGCGGCGTCAGCTTCTTGCCGGATTCAACGACCACTTCGCCGGTGTCGGCGTCGATCAGGTCGGACAGAGCCTTCTGGCCCTTGAGAACGTCCGGCTGGAACGGAATCCGCCAGCCCTTGCCGTCGCGCTGATAGAGCGACTTCGTGTAGAAGGTCTCGAGGATTTCCTCACCGTCCATGCCGAGCGCCATCAGAAGCGACGTCACCGGGATCTTGCGGCGGCGGTCGATACGGGCGTGCACAACGTCCTTGGCATCGAATTCGATGTCGAGCCAGGAACCGCGATACGGGATGACACGGGCAGCAAACAGAAGCTTGCCCGAGGAATGGCTCTTGCCCTTGTCATGGTCGAAGAACACGCCCGGCGAACGGTGCATCTGCGAAACGATAACGCGTTCCGTGCCGTTGACGATGAACGTCCCGTTATTGGTCATGAGCGGCATGTCGCCCATGTAAACGTTCTGTTCCTTGATGTCCTTGATGGACTTGGCGCCCGTATCCTCATCAATATCGAACACGATCAGGCGCAGCGTCACCTTCAGCGGCGCTGCGTAGGTCAGATCGCGCTGACGGCATTCTTCAACGTCGAACTTCGGCTGTTCGAACTCGTAGGACACGAATTCGAGCATGGAAGCGCCGGAGAAATCGGTGATCGGGAAAACCGACTTGAAAACAGACTGGAGACCCTCATCTGGACGGCCGCCCTGCGGCTCGTCAACCATGAGGAACTGGTCGTAGGATGCCTTTTGAACCTCGATGAGGTTCGGCATTTCTGCGACTTCGGGAATTTTACCAAAAAACTTGCGTACGCGCCTACGACCATTGAAAGAAAGGGTCTGAGCCATCGTCGCTCCTTCAAATTTTGCATCCGGGCCTGCAACGGACGGGAACCGATGGCCAGTCGATCCCGTCAATCAATGGGTTGTTCAATCTCGTCCAACCCCCAAAAACGCTCAGCGCGGATTGCTGTGCTGTTCCTGGTTCGGGACTATCCTCTTGAAGAACCCATTACCCAAAAGCCGTTTTCAATGGGCTTTTGGGTAATATGTTCAGAAAGCGGTCAAAGAGAGGCGGCCATTTTCACGGCCACCTCCCCTTTAAAAACAAGCAGAATTACTTGACGTCAACCTTGGCGCCAGCGTCTTCGAGCTTCTTCTTGAGATCAGCGGCTTCAGCCTTGGAAACGCCTTCCTTGACAGCCTTCGGAGCGGCTTCAACGAGGTCCTTGGCTTCCTTCAGGCCGAGGCCTGTGATCGCGCGGACTTCCTTGATGACGTTGATCTTGTTTGCGCCGGCATCTGCGAGGATGACGTCGAACTCGGTCTTTTCTTCTTCAACAGCAGCAGCAGCGCCAGCGCCGCCGGCAGCAGCAACAGCGACCGGTGCAGCAGCGGAAACGCCCCACTTTTCTTCAAGAAGCTTCGACAGTTCTGCAGCTTCCAGAACGGTCAACGAGGAGAGGTCTTCAACGATCTTAGAGAGATCAGCCATTTTTTAGTTCCTTTTATTCGGTTCGAACTTGGTTTGATACAACAACGAAAAACCGCCTTATGCGGCTTCTTCGTCCTTCTTGGCGTAGGCCGCGAACACGCGGGCAAGCTGGCTTGCCGGTGCTGCAACAACCGATGCGATACGCGTTGCCGGGGTCTGAATCATACCCAGCAGCTTTGCACGCAGCTCGTCCAGCGACGGCAGGGTCGCAAGCGACTTGACTGCATCCGCGGACAGCGTGGTTGCGCCCATGGCGCCACCCAGAACAACGATCTTGTCGTTGGTCTTGGCGAAGTCCATGAGAACCTTTGGAGCCGTGATCGGGTCGGCGCTGAATGCTACCAGCGTCTGACCCTTGAAGAGATTGGACATCCCTTCGGCTTCCGTACCCTGAAGGGCGATCTTGGCCAGGCGGTTCTTCGCGACTTTGACGGTGCCGCCAGCAGCGCGCATCTTCGAACGGAAGTCGTTCATCTGTGCGACTGTGACACCAGCATAGTGGGCCACGACAACCGAACCGGCGCCCTTGAAGGACTCGTTCAGCTCCGTGACGAATTCGCGTTTTTCCGCTCTTTCCACTGCCTATCTCCAGTTGACTGGACCGTAAAATACGGGACCAGTCGGTTTGCCTTTGCCACAAGGGATCAAAGCTGATCCCAAGCGACGCTCGAGGATCCTGTCCCCTGCGCGTTCCCGTTTAACCGGGTCCGGCACAAGGCAAGCCGAGGTTCGAACCGAATTTCCACACTTGCGTGCGTCAAATGAAATTCGGGACTCACCCATCTCATGCAGGCTTAAGTGATTAAGGGATAACCACCTGCAATCTCGGACAGGAGTTCCGGGTTTGATCCCGGAATTTCCGGCTCCAAAGAGCCGGAAATCTGTGACCGGACAAAAGTCCGGATAAATTTTAAGCTGCGCTAACCGTCGACGGATCGATCTTGACGCCCGGACCCATGGTCGAGGAAATCGCGACACGCTTGACGTAGTTGCCCTTGGCGCCAGCCGGCTTTGCCTTGATGACCGCATCAGCGAAAGCGCGGATGTTTTCTTCAAGAGCAGCAGCATCAAACGATGCCTTGCCGATGCCGGCGTGAACGATACCGGCCTTTTCGACGCGGAACTCGACAGCGCCGCCCTTCGATGCCTTGACAGCACCGGCGACGTCCATGGTGACGGTTCCGACCTTCGGGTTCGGCATCATGCCGCGCGGGCCGAGGACCTTGCCGAGACGGCCGACGAGCGGCATCATGTCCGGAGTGGCGATGCAGCGATCGAAATCGATCTTGCCGCTCTGAACGATATCGACCAGGTCTTCCGCGCCGACGATGTCTGCGCCAGCAGCCTTGGCTTCATCAGCCTTGGCGCCACGTGCGAACACGGCAACGCGAACGTCGCGGCCTGTGCCGTTCGGCAGGTTGACAACGCCGCGGACCATCTGGTCGGCGTGGCGCGGGTCAACGCCGAGGTTCATCGCAACTTCGATGGTCTCGTCGAACTTGGCGATGGCGCGAGCCTTCACCAGGGTGATGGCTTCGGACAAAGCAACGAGCTTCGTCGGATCAATGCCTTCGCGGGTCTTCTGTACGCGCTTTGCAATCTTTGTCATGGTCTCAACCTGCCACTTCCAGGCCCATGGAGCGGGCCGAGCCCTCAACCATTGCCATTGCGCCTTCGATATCAGCCGCGTTCAGATCCTTCATCTTGGCTTCAGCGATCTTGCGAACCTGATCCTTGGTGAGGGTACCGGCCTTGGCGCCCTTGCCAGGCGTCTTGGAACCGGATGTCAGCTTTGCTTCCTTCTTCAGGAAGTAGCTGACTGGCGGCTGCTTCATGATGAAGGTGAAGGACTTGTCCTGGTAGTAGGTGATGACGACCGGGATCGGCATGCCCTTTTCCAGTTCCTGCGTGGCGGCATTGAACGCCTTGCAGAATTCCATGATGTTTACGCCACGCTGACCAAGCGCCGGGCCGATTGGCGGGGACGGGTTTGCCGATCCTGCCTTGACCTGAAGCTTGAGCTGGCCTGCAACTTTCTTAGCCATTTCTCTCTGCCTTTATGGTTTTCCCGGTGTCCCTGCCCGCCAATATGCGAACCGGACCCGGAAACGTTACAACCGGTTTCCCGGCTTCTCATGCCGTCCCTCTTGAAAGAACGGCGGCTGCGGTTGCGTGGTGCGGACTTGACCGGTCCGGCTAAGACCGGTGTCCTTCCACGCGCTTTGCGGGTTAACCCCGCATTTGCCGGATGCATGATCCGGCAAAACCAAAAGAAAGCCGCGCGACCGAATGAATCCGGCGCTGCAGCCTTCAGAAATCAGACTTTCTCGACCTGAGCGTACTCAAGATCTACAGGCGTTGCGCGGCCGAAGATGGACACTTCAACCTTGAGGCGCGACCGCTCCTCGTCAACGTCCTGCACGATACCGTTGAACGACGCAAACGGACCGTCGGAAACACGCACCTGCTCGCCGACCTCAAACGAGATCGAGGGCTTGGGACGATCGACACCATCCTGAACCTGGCCGAGAATGCGCTCTGCTTCAAAGTCAGGGATCGGAACCGGCTTGTTGTCGGAACCGAGGAAACCCGTGACCTTGGGTGTATTCTTGATGAGGTGATAGGCCTCATCCGTCAGGTTGGCGCGCACCAGCACGTAACCTGGGAAAAACTTGCGCTCGGCATCGACCTTGCGGCCACGGCGAACTTCGACGACCTTTTCGGTCGGAACGAGAATCTTTTCAAACAGATGGCTCAGGCCCTTCTGTTTGGCTTTCTCCTCGATCGATTCAGCCACCTTCTTCTCGAAATTCGAGTAGGCGTGAACGATGTACCAACGCGCTGCCATATTCATCCCCAACCGTTCAAACGCCAGCATTCAGGACGAGGCCAATCAGCCAGCCCATCAGTTGGTCCGCAGCAAAAAAGAAGATAGCCGCAAAGAACACCATGACGAATACCATCAGCGTCGAGATCATCGTCTCGCGCCGTGAAGGCCATGTGACTTTCGCCGTCTCAGCACGTACCTGCTGCAGAAACGTAAATGGATTTGTTTTGGATGCCATTGAATGCTCACGCCTTAACGGCCCGTAAAGCTGACGATCAGCCCCACGCGCCGCGTGTCTGTTTGAACCCTACATAAAGACCGATTCTATAAATCACAAGAGGTCAACGGTCTTTTTGCGAAATTAGCCGGAAAAGGCAAGCCCTCTCCCTGTATAGTGTACCAGCTCTTTGCGGCAGAAAATGCGCCGAAATGAATGGCAGGGGCAGTAAGGCTCGAACTTACGACCTGCGGTTTTGGAGACCGCCGCTCTACCAACTGAGCTATACCCCTACATCACCGGTGCTTGTGCCAAAAGCAAAGCGCCACATGAAGTCAGCGGGTTATTATTCAGTTTGGCCGGAATTGACAAGCGCCTTTGCGCGAAAAAAGAAAGAATTCCGCATCCGGGCACGTTTTTCCCGCATCGATATCTGCGGTTCACAGCGCCACATATTTGCGCCAGTCATGGTCTTCCTTGAAGCCGAGCACTTCGCGGATCTTCCGGTTGGAAAGCAGCCCCTCGTAGGCGCTGATTTCCCGTGTAAACGGCACATCCGGAAAATAGCGGGCCGCCAGTTCCCTGGACGGCGTGTTGGCCGACACGGTGTCGTTGGCCGCATTGAAGACCTGGAAGCCCAGCCCATCCTTCTCGATGCAGAGCTTGACGATCTGACCGAGATCGCGCGCATCGATATAGCTCCAGGCAATGCGCTTGCGGATTTCCGGATTGGCGAAATAGGCCGGAAAGTTTTCGTATTCATGCGGTTCGATGACATTGCCGATTCGCAGCGCATAGATATCGGCGCCAGACCGCTCGGCAAAGGCACGCGCCGTCTTCTCGTTCACCACCTTGGAGAGCCCATAGGAATCCATCGGATTGACATCATAGTCTTCATCCAGCGGAAACTGGTGGAAATCGCGGTGACCTTCGGCAAAGCAGACGCCATAGGTCGTCTCGCTGGACGCAACGATGATCTTGCGGATGCCGGACTTCACCGCCGCCTCGATGACATTGTATGTGCCCATCGTGTTGATGCGGAAGGTCTCGTTATCCGGCTTGATCAGGATGCGCGGCACGGCGGCAAAATGCACCACCGCATCGAAAGGCTGCGGCCCCTGCCCGTGTTCGAGATCCGGAAAATCCCGGTGCATCGACATGACGTTGAACATCTGTCCGCTATCGGTGATATCGGCAATGAGATTGGTCACGTCGGGGCTTTCCAGCGGCGTCAGATCGATATTGTGCACCTCGTATCCAGCCGCAACCAGATAGGGCACCGCATGCCGCCCGGCCTTGCCCGCACCGCCGGTGAACAGAATTCGCTTCTTCATGATATCCTCCGCGCGGGTGCCGCCTCAACGGACACCGGCAATTCCTCTGCCGACCCGTATGCCCCGCCCCTGACAACGCCGCAACAGGATTTCGGTTCGGACAGGCATGCCAAAAGTCCGGCCGTCCCCCGCCTGACCGTTGCCGCGTTATCCGCGCAATAGGGTTACGCCTCAGCCGGTTTGCGCACTGGCCGCACCGCAAAAAGGCCCCGCCGTTTCCGGCGAGGCCCTTTTCAATTCAAATCGTAGAATAGACGCGACGATGCCGGCGCCGCGTGCAAATCGCGCTTGCGCGCCATTTGCACCAACTTTGCTGCCGTCGGCAGCTTTCGGCATCTTCGCTATCGTCGATTACTCGACGATCGACGCTACGATGCCGGCGCCGCGTGCAAATCGCGCTTGCGCGCCATTTGCACCAACTTTGCTGCCGTCGGCAGCTTTCGGCATCTTCGCTATCGTCGATTACTCGACGATCGACGCTACGATACCGGCGCCGACGGTGCGGCCGCCTTCGCGGATCGCGAAGCGCAGCTTTTCTTCCATCGCGATCGGAACGATCAGCTCAACGGCAACGGTGACGTTGTCGCCAGGCATAACCATTTCCGTGCCTTCCGGAAGCGACACGATGCCGGTCACGTCCGTTGTACGGAAGTAGAACTGCGGACGGTAGTTGGTGAAGAACGGTGTATGACGGCCGCCTTCTTCCTTCGTCAGGATGTAGGCTTCAGCCATGAACTTCTTGTGCGGCTTGACCGAACCCGGCTTGCAGAGAATCTGGCCACGCTCAACGCCGTCACGGGTAACGCCGCGAACGAGAGCACCGATGTTGTCGCCGGCCTGGCCCTGATCGAGCAGCTTGCGGAACATTTCAACGCCGGTCACGGTCGTCTTGGATGTGGCGCGGATGCCGACGATTTCGACTTCTTCGCCAACCTTGACGATACCACGCTCGACGCGGCCGGTCACAACCGTACCACGGCCCGAGATCGAGAATACGTCTTCGATCGGCATCAGGAACGGCATGTTGATCGGACGCTCAGGCGTCGGGATGTAGGCGTCAACAGCAGCCATCAGCTCGCGGATAGCGTCTTCGCCGATCTTCTTGTCGGAATCGTCAAGAGCGGCCAGAGCCGAACCCTTGATGATCGGGATGTCGTCGCCGGGGAAGTCGTACATCGACAGCAGTTCGCGAACTTCCAGCTCAACGAGCTCGAGCAGTTCAGCGTCGTCGACCTGGTCGACCTTGTTCAAGAACACGACGATCGCCGGAACGCCAACCTGACGGGCAAGCAGGATGTGCTCGCGGGTCTGCGGCATCGGGCCGTCGGCAGCCGAGCAAACCAGGATCGCGCCGTCCATCTGGGCAGCACCGGTGATCATGTTCTTGACGTAGTCGGCGTGGCCGGGGCAGTCGACGTGGGCGTAGTGACGGGCAGGCGTTTCATATTCGACGTGCGCCGTCGAGATGGTGATGCCGCGGGCCTTTTCTTCCGGCGCTGCGTCGATCTGGTCATACGCCTTGTATTCGCCGAAATACTTCGTGATCGCTGCCGTCAGCGACGTCTTGCCATGGTCGACGTGGCCGATCGTGCCAATGTTAACGTGCGGCTTATTGCGCTCAAATTTGCTCTTTGCCATGGGGTCAAGTTTCCTGTGATCAATGAGAATGCACCATACCGGCGGCGCCGGTTTGGGGAGGCGTTTAAGGGTTTCAGGCGGAATGCGCAAGACTTAATTATTTTGCGCGCTGTCAAGCCCTTGAGGCCTTGATGATGCCTATGTAGGGACGACCCCGCACAATTCCAATGGCGTCGGCATCAAACGTGGAAGCGGACGCAAATCAACAATTTGCGGAACTTTGTTAAAGCAGCACAACAGGCGAAGTGAATGGGGGAGGCATTTTGATGGAGCGGGTAGCGGGAATCGAACCCGCGTATTCAGCTTGGAAGGCTGCTGCTCTACCATTGAGCTATACCCGCGGGTCAAGATCCGTGTGACAGAATGGTGGAGGGAGTTGGATTTGAACCAACGTAGGCTGAGCCAACGGATTTACAGTCCGTCCCCTTTAACCACTCGGGCATCCCTCCATTATTCTGTCGGGATCAAGCGACCAAGCTTTGCAGATCAAGGTGTTGTTTGCCGGGGCAAGCCGTCGCCTCAATCTGCGCCGGGTATATGACGGCCCCGTTTCATCCTGTCAACACGGCGCCTCAGAAAAAGTTGGGAAAATCGCGATAAAGATCGTGAGCCGCCGATTTCGCGAAAAACGGTTCCACGCGAACCGCATCGTCAGTATAAGACGGGCATGAGCAAAGATAATCCGGGCGACAAGAACGCCAAAGACACCCATTACGCCACTCTTCGCCGCGCCCATCGCGATGGCAAACGCGAGCGCGGCGAAATTCCAACGCCCGTGCAGGACAAGCGCAAGAGGAGTGCCGCACCCGACTGGAAGGCACCGCAACTGGCGCCTGATCAGGTGCTGCTCTACGGCATCCACACGGTGCGCGCCGCCCTCGACAATCCCGAGCGCAAGATCACCAAGCTTTCGGTGACCCAGAACGCGCTGGTCAGGCTTGAAACCGGCCCGGTCGAAGAGCTCGGATTTCCAGTCGAGATCGTCACGCCGCAGGACCTCGACAAGATCCTCGGGCCTGACGCCATCCATCAGGGTGCGATGCTGGAAACGGTCCCCCTGCCCGTGCGCCGGCTTTCGGCGCTCAATGACAGCCCGCTGATCCTCGTCATCGACCAGGTGACCGATCCGCACAATGTCGGCGCCATCATGCGCTCCGCCGTCGCCTTCAATGCCGGCGCGCTGATCACCACGCAGCGTCACAGCCCCACCGAATCGGGCGTCATGGCCAAGTCCGCTTCCGGCGCCCTCGAAATGATCCCCTACATCCAGATCACCAATCTTGCCGACGCACTGGAAGAGCTGCACAAGCTCGGCTTCGTCTCGATCGGGCTTGATTCGGAAGGTCCGGCGCCACTGGAAGAGACGCTGTCGGGCGCAAAGATCGCACTTGTTCTGGGGGCCGAGGGCAAAGGCTTGCGGCAGAAGACGCGCCAGACGGTCAGCGCACTGGCCCGCCTCGACATGCCCGGCGCGATCAAGTCGCTGAATGTCTCCAATGCCGCCGCGATCGCCATGTATGCCGCGCGAAGCCATCTGGCGAAAGCCTGATCCGCTCGTTTGTCAACGGCTTGAGAGCAACAGATGAGCGCGCTTCGGGGCACCCGTCCCGAAGCTTTCGCCATGTGGTGACATTGAGTTCTTTTTCGCAGCGCGCCAGATAGGCGGCATCGCCAACCCGGATACAGGCGGTCTGGCCGAGTTCGAGCTTGGAGCCCTCCCGGTTGCGGCAGGTGCAGGCGGCATCCGGCGGTGCGGCGAGAGACACAGCCGGCATCAGTCCGGCAAGGACCGAAACAACCGCAATCATCCGCGATGCCGAAACGGTTTTCATAAGCAGAGTGTAATACAAAAATTTAGAGCGTCGAGTCCCACCCCGGCATGCCGGTTATCGGATTTATGACGGTCAGCCGATCCCGGAATCAGGCCTTTTTCAGGAATTCCGTGCGCAGCACCAGCCCCTTGATCTTGGCATGGCGGCAATCGACCTCGTCGGGATTGCCGGTCAGCTGGATACCCTTGATCATCGTGCCGCGCTTCAGGGTCTCCGACGTGCCCTTGACCTTGAGATCCTTGATCAGGGTAACATTGTCCCCATCATTCAGGATCGTGCCGTTGCTGTCGCGGACATCCGTCATCTGTCATTCCCATCTCTCTTTTTCCGGCTTGCGCCGTGTCACCCGGGCTCTATCCGCTCGGGGCAGACGTGTCCAGTCCGCGCTGAAGCGGCGGGACGCGGAAAAGCCGGGCAGCGTGTACCCGGCTTTTCATTGAAGCAAGCGAAGCGGATGGTT
The DNA here is from genome assembly GCF_029277445.1 of Pararhizobium qamdonense. NCBI lineage: Bacteria > Pseudomonadati > Pseudomonadota > Alphaproteobacteria > Hyphomicrobiales > Rhizobiaceae > Pararhizobium > Pararhizobium qamdonense. The sequence continues at coordinate 3,060,518 of NZ_CP119566.1, forward strand.
ACGCAGCGATATCGAAATGGCCGCGGCCGGCAATGGCCTTTTCCGCTTCCGTGATGGCCGCTTCCTTGGAATCGGGGCTGATGGCCAGGCCTTCGGCGCGCACGAATTCGACATTGGTGATGCCGATGAAACCGAACACGGTGGAGAGATAGGTTTCCTGGTGGTCCATGGCGCTGATCGGGGACGCGCCGGAATAATGGCCGCCACGGGTCGAGGCGACGATGATCTTCTTGCCCTTGGCCAGACCTTCAACGCCGGCTTCGGTGTAGCGGAACGTCGTTCCGGCAACCAGGATACGGTCGATCCAGGTCTTCAGCTGGCTCGGAATGGCAAAATTGTACATCGGCGCACCGATGACGACGACATCGGCAGCGAGAAACTCGTTGAGCGAGGCGCGGCCGGCATCCAGCTCGGACACAAGCGTGGCATCCAGGCCCTCCGGATTGGCGGATGCCGCCATCAGGTGCGAGCCGTTGAGATGGGCGAGCGGCGCGGCGGCCAGATCGCGGTAGGTGACGCTATCGCCGGGGCGTTCGGCCTTGATGCGCGCGACGATCGATGCCGTCAGGCGGCGCGACACGGAATGGTCTCCGAGAATGCCGGAGTCGAGATGCAGAATGTTCATGGCGGGCACCTTATGGCTTGTGTGTGCTTGCGTGGCGTTTGGGTGCATCACATATGAATTTAAAACAATCGGCCGATAAGCCGCCCCTTTTTCGACAAGCCGTTTCCTGATAGAAACAATGGAACCAATCCTTAATGGACATGAAGGTGTGACATGCAGGACCTGAACGATCTCGCGCTCTTTGCCGCCGTGGTGAAACACAAGGGCTTTTCCTCCGCCGCCCGTGTCCTCAATATTCCGAAATCCAAGCTCAGCAAGCATGTCGCCCGGCTGGAGCAGCAGCTGGATGTGCGCCTGCTCGAACGGTCCACCCGCAAGCTGCGGGTCACCGATATCGGCCAGGCCTTCTACGAGCGCTGCGAGACGATCCTGTCGGGCGTCGAGGCCGCCGAAGCCGTGGTCGCCGCCGCCAAGAGCGAGCCTACCGGCGTCGTGCGGCTGGCGTGCCCGATCGGTTTTGCGCCGATTGTCGGCCATATCCTGCCGGCCTTTCACCGCCGCTATCCCGGCGTGCGCCTGCTGATCACCGCGACCAACCGGCGGATCGATCTGGTCGAGGAGCGCATCGACGTTGCGCTGCGGGCCCGCGACCAGCTGGATACCGACAACAATCTGATCGTGCGCAAGCTCGGCGAGGCCCGCCAGTTTCTCGTCGCAAGCCCCGCCTTGATGGCGCGGATCGGCAATGTGACGATCGATACGCTCGGTACCCTGCCGACGCTGTCGATGAACGAACAGCATCTGACTGATACTTGGCAATTGAACCATACCGACGGAACGAAACGCGACATCGCCCATCAGCCGGTGATCGGTTGCGGCGATTTCGGCATTCTGGAGCGGGCCGCCATCGAGGGCATCGGCATCGCCCTTCTTCCCGATCATCTCTGCAACCGGGGCATCCGCACCGGGGTTCTGATGCCGGTGCTGCCGGACTGGTGCTCGAACACCACCATTGCGCATCTGGTGTTCACCTCGCGCCACGGCATGCTGCCCTCGGTCCGCGCCCTCATCGATTTCATTGCCGACCACCTGCCAAGCGCCATGTCGCGCTGCACCGAAATCGACCCGCCGGCAGCCATGCTCGAAGCCGCAGAATAACGCTCCGCGCCTATGCAGCCGCCGTCTCCACGAAAAAGCAGCCGCACAATCGCATTTTTGCTTTACACGCGATCAGAATATGGTAACTCCCTGCCGCAAGTGCTGCCCTTATAGCTCAGTTGGTAGAGCACCTGATTTGTAATCAGGGGGTCCCGGGTTCGAGTCCTGGTGGGGGCACCATTTTTCCTCGACACAATCCAGATTTACTGGATGTTTTGCTGGCTTGCCAATTGGTGGTGCCAGATGCGTTTATGGCCCCAAAACCCTTTGCAATCCCATTGAGAATCAACCCGAATTGCCGCGCGAATCACGGCGCGCCGGTTATCAGCCGGCCATATTCGATGATGGTGCGTGATGTCCCGGAGCGCTGGCGGGAATGACCTTCACTCTTTCCTTTCAAGGCATGGGCTTTTGTGCATGATGTGTCTTTGCATCCCGTCCAGCGGCGTCTTCTGCCGGACATGGAGATGATGCATATTCGGGGCCTTTGCGTATGTAACGGTCCTTTTTCCTAAAGCAGACAGGCATTTCATGGCTCGCACGTTTAAAACCATCGCCTTTGCCGCTTCCGCAACCGATGAAGCCCAGGCGGCGGCGGCGGAGTTGATTGCGCTTTACGGCCAGGAAGATCCGGACGGGGCCGATGTGATCGTGGCACTCGGCGGCGACGGGTTCATGTTGCAGACGCTGCACAAGACGATGAATTCCGGCAAGCTGATCTACGGCATGAACCGTGGCTCGATCGGCTTTCTGATGAACCGCTACAGCACCGAAAACCTGCACAAACGCCTGGCAGAAGCGGTCGAGAACACATTCCGGCCGCTGGAGATGCAGACGGTCGACACGGACGGCAACAGTTTTAGGGCGCTGGCGATCAACGAAGTCTATCTTTTCCGCCAATCCTATCAGGCGGCGAAGCTGCGCGTGGTCGTCGATGACCGGGTGCGGCTGGAGGAACTGATCTGCGACGGGGTGCTGCTCTCCACGCCGGCCGGATCGACGGCCTATAATCTGTCCGCGCATGGCCCGATCCTGCCGCTTGAGGCTCCGCTTCTGGCGCTAACGCCGGTCAGCCCCTTCCGGCCGAGGCGCTGGCGTGGTGCGCTGCTCCCCAATAAAGTGACCGTCGATATCGAAATTCTCGAGCCGGAAAAACGCCCGGTCAACGCGGTCGCCGATCATATCGAGGTCAAGTCAGTGGTGAAGGTTCGCATCGCCGAATCGGAAAACAAGACGGCGCACATCCTTTCGGACCCGGATTATTCCTGGTCGGACCGCATTCTTGCAGAACAGTTTTCAAACTGAAGTACGTCTCGGTTTCTCAGGCAGGGTTTTCGCTCCCCGCTGCAATGCCTTGATTTCGAATCGATTCCCGCCTGAAACTGTGGCAGAGTTGTATGTGCCTTGAAGCCTGCAACGGATCGGGGCACCAGAGCATCCAGCTGTTACACGCGTTTACCGAAGGCCTCACGATGCTCCCCATTCAACGCTCCAGCGTGCTTTCGCCCCGGCAAGATAGACGGCGCGCAGCCCCGCTTTCCCTTTGCTGCCTGGCTGCCCTTGCTCTGGCGCTGCCTCTGGCTGCGGGATCGCCTGCCCGCGCAGACGAGACCGTGCTGATGCCTGCCAACATCATTTTCGTGACCAGCACCGGGTTCTGGGAGGAAAGCGGCGATCCGCTCGGCGTCCCCGATCAACAGGCAGGCACGGCGCCGGGCAATCAGCCTGAAGCCGCGCCTGCGGCCCAGCGTGGCTATTACAAGTTGGTTGCGGTGCGCCAGCCGGAGGGTAACGCCCACATCTTTCTGCAGCAGGTGTCGCTGGATGCGTCCGGTCCGAAAGTGGTTTCGTCGGCAGAGCTTGAGGAATTTTCCGCGATGAAAGCCTATGTCACCGATATCAGGCCGGATACATCGGACGGCCTTGCCGCCCAGCCGGGACTGTTTGCCACGGTCTATCTGAAGACGGACCCGGCGGCGAGCGAACCGGAGAGCTGGACGGTGCTGATCGACGATGTCGGTGATATCAAGGTCGAGCGCGCAACCAACTGATCCTTACAGATCAAAAAGAAAAGCCGGGCGATGGTTTGCGCCCGGCTTTTCTGATTTTTACACGATGGAAAACCCGGCTTACGCCAGATCATCGACCACGGCATCGGCGCCGCCGTTGACGCGGTGGGCGAGTGCGGCTTCCATGAACTCGTTGAGGTCGCCGTCGAGCACATCGTCGGGTGCGGTGCTTGCAACGCCGGTGCGCAGGTCCTTGACCAGCTGGTAGGGCTGCAGCACGTAGGAGCGGATCTGGTGGCCCCAGCCGATATCGCTCTTGGAGGCCGCCTCGGCATTGGCGGCGTCTTCGCGCTTCTTCAGTTCGGCTTCGTAAAGACGGGCGCGCAGCATGTCCCAGGCCTTGGCCTTGTTCTTGTGCTGCGAGCGCTCCTGCTGGCACTGCACGACGATGCCGGACGGCATATGCGTGATGCGCACGGCCGAATCGGTGGTGTTGACGTGCTGACCGCCGGCGCCCGACGACCGGTAGGTGTCGATGCGGCAATCGCTCTCGTTGATATCGATCTGGATGGAATCGTCGATGACGGGATAGACCCAGATTGACGAGAACGAGGTGTGGCGGCGCGCGTTGCTGTCGAAAGGCGAGATGCGCACCAGGCGGTGAACGCCCGATTCGGTCTTCAGCCAGCCATACGCATTGTGTCCTTTGACCAGAAGGGTCGCCGACTTGATGCCGGCTTCTTCGCCGTCGTGAACTTCGAGCAGTTCGACCTTGTAGCCCTGGCGTTCCGCCCAGCGCGTGTACATGCGCAAGAGGATATTGGCCCAGTCCTGGCTCTCTGTGCCGCCGGCGCCGGAATGGACTTCGAGATAGGTGTCGTTGCTGTCGGCCTCGCCGGACAGCATCGCTTCTACCTGGCGGCGGGCGGCCTCGGTGCGCAGGACCCGCAAGGCGTCCTCGGCTTCCTTGACAATATCGCCGTCGCCCTCTTCCTCACCCAGTTCGATGAGATCGATCGCATCCTGCATCTGCTGCTCGAAAGCGCGCACGCTGGTGATGCCGTCATCGAGATGCTGGCGTTCCCGCATCAGTTTCTGCGCTTCGGCCGCATCGTTCCAGAGGTTTGGGTCCTCGGATTTGTTGTTCAACCAGTCCAGCCGTCTTACCGCCTGATCCCAGTCAAAGATGCCTCCTCAGCAGGCTTATGGCCTGCTTGATTTCGTCGACAATATTCTCGATTTCGGTCCGCATGATCCTGCTTCTTGCGCTCTTTATGGAATGTGCGCCGTGAATAGCGACGCCTGCCGGTTATGTAAAGACCGGCAGGCGTCAGCAAAGGGGAAGGATGGGGTTAAAACAGTCCGCTGGAGCCACGGTTGATGGCGTCGTTTGCCTGCGGCGATGCCTTCAGGATTTCTTCCGGCGGGATATATTGATCGGCGCCACCGATGACCGAGAAGGTCTCGGCCGGGCCGGTGCCGGGCTTGAAAGCCTCAATGATCGTGTCGGGATCGCCATCGGCCGCCGCCATGCCGGTCTTGCGGTTGACGGGGATGAGGCTCATGCCCTCCGGAACCACGAACTTGCTCGGGCGCGTGCCGACAATGGCCGCCTGCATGAAATCGTTGAAGACCGGTGCTGCAAGACTGCCGCCCGTGCCGCCACGGCCAAGCGGTGCCGGACTGTCGAAGCCGAGATAGAGGCCTGCCACCATGTCCGGCGTATAGCCAACGAACCAGGCATCCTTTTCGTCATTGGTCGTGCCGGTCTTGCCGGCAACCGGGCGGTCGAGCTTGATCTTGCCGGCCGCGGTTCCGCGCGTAACCACGCCTTCCATCATCGAGGTGATCTGGTAGGCGGTCATCGGGTCAAGCACCTGCTCGCGGTTGTCGGTGAGCACCGGCTCTTCCTGGTCTTCCCAATCGGCAGCATTGCAATTGTCGCAGGTGCGCTCTTCATGACGGAAAATCGTCTTGCCGTACCGGTCCTGGATACGGTCGATCATCGACGGCTTGATCTGCTTGCCGCCATTGGCGAGCACCGAATAGGCCGAGACCATGCGCAGCACGGTCGTTTCGCCCGAGCCGAGCGACATGGCGAGAACCGGCAGCATCTTGTCATAGATGCCGAAACGTTCGGCATATTCGGCAACGAGGTTCATGCCCATATCGTTGGCGAGCCGGACGGTCATCAGGTTACGGGACTTTTCGATGCCGAGCCGCAGCGTCGAAGGACCGGCCGAACCGCCGCCGTAGTTTTCCGGACGCCAGACCTGGCCGCCGGTGACGAGTTCGAACGGCGCATCGAGGATGACCGACGCCGGCGTATAGCCGTTGTCGAGCGCTGCCGCGTAGACGAAGGGCTTGAAGGACGATCCCGGCTGGCGCATGGCCTGCGTTGCCCGGTTGAATTCCGACTGGCCATAGGAGAAGCCACCGGCCATGGCCAGAACGCGGCCCGTATGCGGGTCCATGGCGACAAGGCCGCCCTGCACTTTCGGCGGCTGGCGCAGGCGAAACTCGCCGGCTGCATCGGTCGGTTCGACATAGACGACATCGCCCGGCCCAACGACACCTTCCGGAGACCGGGCCGTCTTGCGATCGCCGGTCGATGAACGGTAGGCCCATTGCATATTCTTGGCGCTGATACGGCCGGTGACGCGATCGGCGCCGACCTTGCCGCCTGCATCCTTGTCCGGCTGGATGCCGATATCGGCGCCATTGCCATCAACCGACAGGACAACAGCCAGTTTCCACTCGGGAACATCCGACAGCGCATTCAGCTTGCCCAGCGGCTCGCCCCAGTCGCCACCGATCTCGATCGACTTCATCGGACCATGGAACCCGCGGCGCTCGTCATAGGACACCAGCGCGTTCTGCAGCGCGCGGCGCGCTTCCACCTGAATGCGCGGGTCGAGCGACGTGCGAACCGACAGGCCGCCTTCGTAGAGAGCATTGTCGCCATAGCGCTGGATGATCTGGCGGCGGACTTCCTCAGCGAAATAATCGGAGGCAAACAGATGCGAACCGCCACGGCGGACGCTGACGCCGAGCGGCTGCTTCTTGGCTTCCTCGCCATCGCTCTTGGCGACATAGCCATTCTCGACCATGCGGTCGATTACCCAGTTGCGGCGCTCGATGGCCGCTTCGGCCCTGCGGAACGGATGATAGTTTGCCGGACCCTTCGGCAATGCGGCAAGATAGGCCGTCTCGGCGATCGTCAGTTCGGTCACGGATTTGTCGAAATAGGTGAGTGCTGCGCCCGCGATCCCGTAGGAATTCAGGCCGAAGAAAATCTCGTTGAGATACAGTTCGAGAATGCGGTCCTTGCTGTAGGCCTGCTCGATGCGGAAGGACAGGATCGCTTCCTTGACCTTGCGGTCGATCGTCTGGTCGGCGGACAGGAGGAAGTTCTTGGCCACCTGCTGGGTGATCGTCGAGGCGCCGACCGGGCGGCGGCCGGAACCGAAATTCTGCAGGTTGACGAAGATGGCGCGGCCGAGACCCGTGATATCGACGCCGGGATGCTGGTAGAAATTCTTGTCTTCGGCCGAAATGAAGGCCGCCTTGACACGGTCCGGAATGGCCTGGATCGGCAGATAGAGGCGGCGCTCGCGGGCATATTCGGCCATCAGCGCGCCGTTGCCGGCATGCACGCGCGTCGTTACCGGCGGCGCGTAGCTGTTCAAGACCTCATAATCTGGCAGGTCCTTGGTCACATGGCCAAGATAAATGGCAGCCGCTGCGGCAACGCCGAGCACCATGAATGCGCCAATGCCGAAGAAATATCCAATCAGTCTGATCATCAGCCAGGTACCGGTATCCAGTTATCGTTTATCTATGCGGATGCACATGTTGGAGGTGGGCCTAACCCGCACCTTGTCCGAATGCAATCACGCCAGCGTATGAAACAACGAATGAACGCGCTCCGGATGACGGTCACGCTCCCGACGTTGCATGTTTACGGCTGGCGATTCTCTTGAAGATCACCTGCCGCGCAATTCAGGCTTTCCGATAGCGACCGGATTGTGAGCAAAATAGGGCTTATCGCCGATTAAACATAGGTCATCCCGTTGAAAAGCATATCGCTGTTACCCCGGCGACACAAATCACAACAGATGTTATTTGCTGATCAAATCACGGAATTCCAGTGAATCAAACCCCGTTCCACCGGGGGTCAGCCGCCATTTGCCACTGCCTCGCCGCGATAGCTGCGCAGGGCGACGGCCAGTAGACCGGAAACCTTGGCGCGCCAAACGGGATCGACGAGGAGCTTTTCGTCTTCCTTGTTGGAGAGAAATCCGAGTTCCAGAAGGATCGACGGCACATCCGGCGCCTGCAGAACGCGGAACCCGGCATAGCGGTGGGGATTGTTGATCAGGTTGATCTGCCCCTCGAAGGACGACACGACGGAGCGGGCCAGATTGACGGAAAACGCCTGCGTTTCGCGGCGCGTCAGATCGATCAGGATATCGGCGACCTCGGCCGGTTCGCTCTTGAAGGTGACGCCGGCGATCTCGTCCGAGAGGTTTTCGCGGGCGGCAAGGTTGGCTGCCAGGTGATCGGAGGCCTTGTCGGAGATGGTATAGACGGTTGCGCCGCGAATATCGCGCTGCTTCAGCGTATCGGCATGGATGGAGATGAACAGGTTGGCGCTGTGCTGGCGGGCGACCTGGACGCGTTCCGGCAGCGAGAGAAACTCATCCTTGTCACGCGTCAGGAAGGCCTTCACGCCTTTTTCCTTGTTGAGCGTCTCGACAAGCTGGGCGGCGAAGGCAAGCGTGACGCTCTTTTCTTCCATCTTCGTCTCGCTGCCGATGGCGCCGGTATCGATACCGCCATGGCCTGCATCGACAGCAACGACAAAGGCGCCGGGTGCCGCCGGCTCGACCAGCCGGTCGGTCTTTGCGGTGGCGACGGTGCCAGTCCATTTCTGATCTTCCATCAAGCTGGAAAACCGTTCCGCGCTCACCCGTTCCGCATCGAGCACAAGGCGAAACCCCCTGCCCTCCTCGTCCGCCTTCACATCGGCGACGGTGACCGCAACAGGCTTGGTTGCCGTCAGCACCACGCGGGCACTTCCAGGCCCCATGGCGCCGTAGCGGATCTCGGTGAACAGGCCGCGCGCCTTCAGGTCTTCCGGCTTCAGGCCGAAGGAGGTTTCCGGCAGATCAACGATGACACGGGGCGGATTGGCGAGGTAGTGGACGAGAAAAATCGGCTTGCGGTCGAAATCGATCACAACCCGCGTGCGGGCATCGTCGCCGGCAATGCGGGCGTTATAGGCAAGCAATGGCTCATCGGCTGCATGCACGGCAGAGGCTGCAGAAACAAGCATGAGGCCGAGCAGGCACCGTCGTATCATCGCTGACAGGATCAAATCCGCTTTTCCTTCATTGCACACATCCGAAAAAGACTGTCACGACGTCTTCCGCGATCTGGCCGCGACGTCTCATTCCGGCACAGAGCCTGCAGCATGTGTGTTTGCCTGTACCATCCATGACGCGATATGGTTAACCAAACCTTGCTTTCCGGCATTTTCCGATGTGCGAACCACCCTCTTCCCACGCTATTACAGCGTCTCCAGGGCGCGGCCAAGCGGCACGAAAGCGACGACCCGGCAGTACACACCCCGACAAGCGAATCAATCAATATTATGGCGGTTTCGGCTTTTCCCTTGCCATTGTGACATAGAAAACATAAAAGCCTTTCAGGGAGAAAGTGTTGACGGGATAGAATCGACGACCGGCAGCCAAAGGGTTTTTTAAGCCTTGGCGCCAGAGCGTGATCGGGACGGGTAAAACCGCTTCAACGCAGATCACGTCTCGCACAAGCAGTCGCGCTTCATCCGCCGTCGCTCCACTTTGTCTTAGCATGCTGAATCGAGAAATTCCGGCGGTGGCCGGAGCGTTTATGGTGACGATCACCGCAGGCCCGTGACCGGGCACATTCATCGGGCCGTCAAGGCCTACTACATTGGCATTCTTGTTTGGTCATTAACGTTGTCCCAGCAGTATCGGTCAGAAGTAAACAGGCCCCGGAACAGACTAGTTCCGGCTGCCGTCTGGCTGTTGGACCATCTCCCCTACCTTACAGGAACATTCACATCCGGCGAAAAACCTGAGCTGCATGGAAAGTCTCCTCCGGGACGCTATTTTCCTGCCGTTTCCAGGGTGCGCCGAGGAGCACCACCTACATGGCAGAGAAAATGCTTATCGATGCGTCTCACGCTGAAGAGACGCGCGTCGTTGTCGTACGCGGAAACCGCATAGAAGAATTCGACTTCGAATCCGAACACAAGAAACAGATCCGCGGCAATATCTATCTTGCGAAAGTGACACGCGTCGAGCCGTCGCTGCAGGCCGCCTTCGTCGATTACGGCGGCAACCGCCACGGCTTCCTGGCCTTCGCCGAAATTCATCCCGACTACTACCAGATCCCGCTGGCCGACCGGCAGGCGCTGTTGCGGCAGGAAGCTGAAGAGGCGCGCCGTGACGACGACATCGAGCATGTCGAGACCGGCACGGATCTCGGTCCCGATTCGGATGAGGAAACGGTAGAGACCACGGAAGAAACCGTGGTCGAAGTGATCGAGACTGCCGAAGACGCTGTCGAGACGCTGGAACCCGCAACCACTCCGGATCTCGTTGCCGAGGCGGACGAAAAGCCGAAAGCAAAGGCCAAGCGTCCGCGCCGCACCAAGAAGGCTGCAGCCGCTGAAGCTGCCACAGATACGGACAGCGACGAAGGCAATAGCGGCGAAATGGCCGCCATGGTCGATACCGACAGCATTTCCGAAGACACACGCGGCGGACGCCGCAACAATGATGACGACGATGATGACGATGGTCATCATGAAGAAAAGGAAGTCATCGAATCCGTCGGCGCCGAAGATGCGATGGAAGAAGTGCCGGACCGGCAGGTCAACCGCCGTCCGCGCAAGCAGTACCGCATCCAGGAAGTCATCAAGCGCCGGCAGATCCTGCTGGTGCAGGTGGCCAAGGAAGAACGCGGCAACAAGGGTGCAGCGCTCACCACGTACCTTTCGCTCGCCGGCCGCTATTCGGTCCTGATGCCGAACACGGCGCGTGGCGGCGGTATCTCCCGCAAGATCACCAACCTGCCTGACCGCAAGCGCCTGAAGGAAATTGCCCGCGCGCTCGACGTGCCGCAGGGCATGGGCGTCATCCTGCGCACCGCCGGTGCCAACCGCACCAAGGTCGAAGTCAAGCGCGACTTCGAATACCTGATGCGCCTGTGGGAAAATGTTCGCACGCTGACACTGTCTTCCACGGCCCCTTGCCTCGTTTATGAGGAAGGCTCCCTGATCAAGCGCTCGATCCGCGACCTTTACAACAAGGATATCAGCGAGATCATCGTTGCCGGCGAGGAAGGCTACAAGGAAGCCAAGGGCTTCATGAAGATGCTGATGCCGAGCCACGCCAAGGTGGTTCAGCCTTACCGCGACGTGCACCCGATCTTCTCGCGCTCGGGCATCGAAGCCCAGCTCGACCGGATGCTGGTACCGCAGGTGACGCTGAAGTCCGGCGGCTACATCATCATCAACCAGACCGAAGCGCTTGTTGCCATCGACGTCAACTCGGGCCGTTCGACCCGCGAACACTCGATCGAAGACACCGCACTCCAGACCAACCTGGAAGCGGCCGAAGAAGTTGCCCGCCAGTTGCGCCTGCGCGACCTTGCCGGTCTCGTGGTCGTCGACTTCATCGACATGGAAGAAAAGCGCAACAACCGTTCGGTTGAAAAGCGCTTGAAGGATCACCTCAAGAACGACCGCGCCCGCATCCAGGTCGGCCGCATCTCGCATTTCGGCCTGCTCGAAATGTCGCGCCAGCGTATCCGCGCCTCGGTTCTCGAATCGACGATGCAGATCTGCTCGCATTGCAACGGCACGGGCCATGTGCGCTCGCAGTCTTCTGTCGCCCTGCATGTGCTGCGCGGCGTCGAAGAATACCTGTTGAAGAACACCACGCACAACATCACCGTGCGCACGACACCGGATATCGCGCTCTACCTTCTCAACCACAAGCGCGGCACGATCATCGATTATGAAGAACGCTTTGGCGTCCAGATCATCATCGAAGCGGACGCCCATGTCGGCGCCCAGCATTTCGCCATCGATCGCGGCGAAGCCGTCGAGAACCCGGTCAAGATCGAGCAGATCATCCAATTCGAGCCGGAAATCGATGAGGACGACGATATCGTTATCGAAGAGGATATCGAGGACGAAGAAGAGGTTGTGGCGGACGCCAAGCCGGAACGTACTGAGCGGACCGAGCGCAGCGAACGCGCACCTGCCGAACAGAGTGACGAACAGGGCAACCGCAAGCGCAAGCGCCGCCGGCGCCGGCGCGGTGGCCGTCCGGGTAGCGAACAGGGTGCTGAAGCCGGTGTCCGTTCCGACGATGCCTCCGATGAGGATGGCGACGAGGACGAGGCCGAGGACGTTGCAGCACAGGCTGGTTCCGACGATGCACAGGACGCGGGCCTGAGCGAAGAAGAACGCCAGAAGCGCAAGCGCCGCCGCCGTGGCAAGCGTGGCGGCCGCCGCAATCGTCCGGACGAGGCAGAGGGTGAAAACCTTGCAGCCGACGGCGAAAGCGCTGGTGAAGATGCCGCAGCCGACGCGCCGGAGGCCGAGGCTGCTGCTGAGGTTTCGATTGAAGCCATTGTTTCGGAAGTTGCTGCTGACGATATCACCGAAGCCCCGGTTGCTGCCGAGGAAGATGTGAAGCCGGCCAAGCCGAAGCGCAGCCGCAAGAAGGCCGTTGCCGCCGTCGAAGAGGCCCCTGCCGAGGCTGCACCTGTTACGACCGCCGATGCGGACGCCCAGGCTGCCGTCGAAGCACAGCCGGAAGCGGTTGTTCCCGCCGAGGAACCGGCCGTCGAAGAAGCGGCTGCGGATCTTGAGGAAACCAAGCTCGACGACACGAAGCCGGTGCGCGCCAATCGCGACATCGACACGATTGCCAGCGAGCCGGTGGTCAAGTCGTCCACCGTCAAGAAGGACGATGGCGACGCCGATCCGGCCAAGCCCAAGAAGGGCGGCTGGTGGCAGAAGCGCGGCTTCTTCTGAGCCGCTTCTGATACTTGAGACATGAAAAAACCGGCCAAGCGATTGGCCGGTTTTTTCGTTTTTGCGGCCTTGTTCCATGAGGAACTGTGAAAATATCGCGACAGCTGCAGAGTGTGCGCAGCCGGACGGGATGGGCTTGTCCGGCGTGAACCAGAGGAGGCAAACATGCGGCCTTTCCTTACCGCCGCCGCGCTCGTCGCCATTCCCACGATTTCGCTTGCAACATCACAGGCCGACGGCAAGAGCCGCCAGCGCTATAACGACTTCTACTACGGACGCTATGACACCGCCTTTGCACCGGTCTGTGTGGTCAAGACGGTCCGCAAGACGGATGCGGACGGCAACCCGGTCGTCGAGACAATCCGAATCTGCCGCTAGAGCCAGGGAATTTGGCATGCGATCAAGCCATGCGCGTCCGCCGGGCGCGCATGAAAGCGTCGCCGGTCCCGTTGCCAAGCTGATTCGAGGTTGTGACGAACTGAATCTGGAAAACCTGTTAACGTCCTAAAATCGTTACAGGATCACGCAAGCCAACGGGCAATGCGATCCATCGCCTCGGCTATGTCGTCCGGCGCGCCGGCATAGGAAAACCGCATCATGCGATGTCCTTCAAGCGGGTCGAAATCGAGCCCCGGTGTGGCCGCGACATTGATCTGCGCCAGCATCGTGCGGGCGAAATCCATGCTGTCATTGGTGAAGCGGCTGACATCGGCATAGGCATAGAAGGCGCCGTCCATCGGCGAGGCGATGGTGAAGCCGATTTCGGGCAGACGCTTGAGCAGAAGGTCGCGATTGGCGGCATAGGACGCCTTGTAGACATCCAGCTCCGCCTCGCAGCCGAGCGCTGCTTCTGCGGCGATCTGCGACAGTTCCGGCGGCGAGATATAGAGGCTCTGGGCGATCCGCTCGAAAGCCCGCACCTGGTCTTCCGGCAGCACCATCCAGCCGATCCGCCAGCCGGTCATGCAATAATATTTCGAGAACGAATTGATGATCACGGCTTCATCGGTCACGGCAAGCGCCGTTGTCTCGTCGCCGGCAAATGTCAGCCCGTGGTAGATTTCATCCGAGATGAAGGCGATATCGTTGGCGTGGCAATAATCGGCGAGCGCCTTCAGCCCTGCCCGTCCCGTGACTGTGCCGGTCGGGTTGGCGGGGCTTGCGAGCAGAACGCCGTCGAGCCGCCTGCCCGCTTTGACAGCGGCAGCTTCCAGGCTTTGCGGCGTCAGCGTGAAACCGCTTTCGGCGTCCGCCTCGACCTCGACGACCGTCAGGCCGAGGGCTGAAAGAATGTTGCGATAAGCGGGATAGCCGGGCCGGGCAATGGCAACGCAATCGCCGGGATCAAACAGCGCGAGAAATGCCAGATTGAAACCGGCCGACGACCCCGTCGTCACGGCAACGCGCCTGGGATCGATCTCGACGCCATAGCGTGTGCGATAGTGCCGGGCGATCGCGATCCTGAGGGACGCAGTTCCGAGTGCGTCGGTATAGCCGAGGCGGCCGTGGTCAAGCGCCGACCGGGCGGCCTTGAGAGCCGCCTCCGGTGCAGGATGGCTCGGCTGGCCCACAGCCATCGAGATCACCGGATAGCCGGCTTCGCGCCGCTTGGTGGCTTCGGCCAGAACGTCCATGGCATGGAAGGGCTCGACGGCGCTGCGAACGGAAAGGGGCTTCAACGGCACATCCTCGATATTTTTGACGTGACAGGCATGTGCCTGATCGCAAAGGGCTTCACAAGTGCACGAACGCCGCATTTCCGCCGATTTTGCGGTTTCGTTTGGCACCGCGCCGCCCTATGGTCGGCAAGGATATTCTGTTGTCCTTCAAACAAGCCTGTTGACGCAGCCTTAGCACTTGAACGACAGACTGCAGCAACGAAAGACAACGAGGACCATCATGGCATTCAACGCCCGCAAGATCATCGCCGCTTCGCTCATCCTTTTGACAGCGGGTGCCGCCATTTCGCCCGCATACGCGCTCGATGCCAAGCAGAAGCAGGAAATCGGCGATTTCATCAAGGAATACCTCGTCGCCAATCCGGAAATCCTGCTGGAAGCCCAAAAGGCGCTAAAGCAGAAGCAGGCCGACGAACAATCGGCGCAGGCGCAGGCCGCCATTACCGACAATGAAAAGGCGATCTTCCAGTCGCCCTATGACGTGACGCTGGGAAACCCCAAAGGCGATGTGACCATCGTCGAGTTCTATGACTACAATTGCGGCTATTGCAAACGCGCCCTGTCGGACATGGAAACCATTTTGGAAAAGGACAAGAACGTCCGCTTCGTCCTCAAGGAACTGCCGATCCTCGGACCGGATTCGATGGCCGCCCATAAGGTCAGCACGGCATTCCGCGCGATCGCGCCGGAAAAATACGGTGATTTCCACCGCGCCCTGCTCGGCGGCGAGGACCGTGCCAATGAAGAGACGGCCATGGCCGTTGCCACGGGCCTCGGCGTTCCCGAGGCCGATCTGCGCAAGAAGATGGCGGAAAATACCCAGGACGATGCCGTCAAGGAAGTCTACACGCTGGCCAACGATCTCGGCATCACCGGCACGCCGTCCTATGTGATTGGCAAGGAAGCCGTCTACGGTGCCGTCGGTGCCGAAGAAATTGAAACTAAAGTCACCAACGTCCGTACCTGCGGCAAGACTGTCTGCTAAGCTCATATTTTGGGCAAAGCTGCACGTTATGGCTTGTGGACAAATGCCGAGGGGGGCCAAAGGGCTTTTCCTTGGCAGTTCACCGGTCTATAGGTAGCGCTCGATTATCGGACCGGATCCCTTATGCCATCGACCATTTTCGTGCTGAACGGCCCCAATCTTAACGCGCTCGGTCAACGCGAGCCCGGTATTTATGGGGGCCAGACGCTGGCCGATATCGAGGCCATGTGCGTCGAGCATGGCAATACGCTCGGTCTTAACGTCGTTTGCCGCCAGAGCAATCATGAGGGCGATCTGATCGACTGGTTCCATGAGGCAGGCAGCGTGGCGCAGGGCATCGCCATCAATGCCGGTGCGTACACGCATACATCGATCGCATTGCACGATGCGGCCAGGGCGATCGGCATTCCGGTCGTCGAAGTGCACCTTTCCAATGTTCATGCCCGCGAAGAGTTCCGGCACAAATCGATGCTGGCACCGGCAGCCAAAGGCGTGATCTGCGGCTTTGGCGCCGACAGTTACATTCTGGCGCTCAATGCGCTAAAGACACTCACACAACACACGAAATAAAAAGAACACGAGGCTCATATCCATGGCTGACAAGAAACCCGGCATCGACCAGTCGCTGATCCGCGATCTCGCCAATATCCTGAACGAAACCGATCTCACCGAAATCGAAGTGGAACAGGACGACCTGCGCATCCGCGTTTCGCGCGCCGGTACGCCGCAATACGTGTCCGCTCCGGTCCCGGTCGCGGCTCCCGTCCAGATCGCTGCCGCCGGCGTTTCTGCGGTCTCGGCTCCGGAACCAGCGAGAACCTCCAAGAACGCGCTGACCGCCCCGATGGTCGGTACCGCCTATCTGTCGCCTGCTCCCGGCTCCCGTCCCTTCGTTGAAGTCGGCGCCACCGTCAAGGAAGGCCAGACGATCCTGATCATCGAAGCCATGAAGACGATGAACCAGATCCCGGCGCCCCGCTCCGGCAAGGTAACGGAAATCCTCGTTGAAGACGGCGCACCGGTCGAGTACGGCGAAGCGCTTGTCGTCATCGAATAGGCCGCGCAGATGATTTCAAAGATCCTCATCGCCAATCGCGGCGAAATCGCCCTTCGGGTGCTGCGCGCCTGCAAAGAACTCGGCATCGCAACCGTGGCTGTCCATTCGACCGCTGACGCCAATGCAATGCATGTGCGCCTTGCCGACGAGAGCGTATGCATCGGCCCGCCGCCGTCGCGCGACAGCTATCTGAACATCCACCAGATCGTTGCCGCCTGCGAGATCACCGGTGCCGACGCCGTGCATCCGGGCTACGGCTTCCTGTCGGAAAACGCCAAATTCGCCGATATTCTCGACGCTCACGGCATTACCTTCATTGGCCCGACCGCCGATCACATCCGCATCATGGGTGACAAGATCACCGCGAAGGAAACGGCAAAGTCGCTCGGCATTCCCGTCGTTCCCGGTTCTGCCGGCGAAGTGAAGCCTGAGAATGCATTGGAGATCGCCCGCGAAATCGGCTTCCCCGTGCTGATCAAGGCCACTGCCGGCGGCGGTGGACGCGGCATGAAAGTGGCCAAGAACGAGGAGGAACTCTCCGAGGCGGTGTCCACGGCCCGTTCCGAGGCGCTCGCCGCCTTCGGCAATGATGCCGTCTATATGGAAAAATACCTCGGAAAGCCGCGCCATATCGAAGTCCAGGTCGTCGGTGACGGTGAAGGCAATGCCATTCATCTGGGCGAACGCGACTGCTCGCTGCAGCGCCGCCACCAGAAGGTCTGGGAAGAAGCCAATTCGCCGGCGCTCAATGTCGAGCAGCGGATGGAGATCGGCGAAATCTGCGCCGATGCCATGCGCAAGCTGAAATATCGCGGCGCCGGCACGATCGAATTTCTCTACGAAAACGGCGAGTTCTTCTTCATCGAGATGAACACCCGCCTGCAGGTGGAGCATCCGATCACGGAAGCCATTACCGGCATCGACCTGGTGCACGAGCAGATCCGCGTCGCGTCCGGCGGTGGTCTGTCGGTGACGCAGGACGAGATCGTCTTTTCCGGCCATGCCATCGAGTGCCGCATCAATGCCGAGGATCCGCGCACCTTCGTGCCGTCTCCCGGCACGATCACGCATTTCCACGCGCCTGGCGGTCTTGGCGTTCGCGTCGATTCGGGCGTCTATCAGGGCTACAAGATCCCGCCCTATTACGACAGCCTGATCGGCAAGCTGATCGTGCACGGACGCACCCGCGTCGAATGCATGATGCGCCTGCGCCGCGTGCTCGACGAATTCGTCATCGACGGCATCAAGACGACCTTGCCTCTATTCCAGGACCTGATCAACAATCAGGACATTGCCAACGGCGACTACGACATCCATTGGCTGGAAAACTATCTGGCCCAGACGGCCGAATGAGGTTTTAAATGAAAGGGACCCGTAGCAGGCAACCGGACATTACCCCGGATTTGCTGTTGCGGGCCTATTCCATCGGCCTGTTTCCGATGGCAGACAGCGCTGACGATCCCGAACTGTTCTGGGTCGAGCCCGAACTGCGCGGCATCATCCCGCTCGACGATTTCCACATTTCCAAAAGCCTTGCCAAGACGATCCGGCGTGCGCCCTTCGAGATCCGCTACGACACGGCTTTCGAACAGGTGATGGACGGATGCGCCGCCCCTGCCCCCGACCGCCCGACCACCTGGATCAACGCCAAGATCCGCTCGCTCTATGCGACGCTGCACAGTATGGGGCACGCACATTGCGTCGAGGCCTGGGAGGATGGCGAACTGGTCGGCGGCCTCTACGGCGTCTCGCTCGGCTCGGCCTTCTTCGGCGAAAGCATGTTTTCGCGGCGCACAGATGCCTCGAAGATCTGCCTCGTGCATCTGGTCCAGAGGCTACGCAAACAGGGTTTTGTCCTGCTCGATACCCAGTTTACGACCGAACACCTGAAGAACTTTGGCGCCATCGACGTGCCGAAAGCGCGCTATGAAAAGATGCTGGCGCGGGCGATTGCAACGCCGCATCTGAAGTTTTGAATGCCATTCGGCCGGCGTCGATTATTACCCCCGCAATAGCCCCTCATCCGGCCTGTCGGCCACCTTCTCCCCGTTAAAACGGGGAGAAGGAACCAGCGGCAAACTCTGTCATCCCCTCTCCCCGCAGGCGGGGAGAGGGTTAGGGTGAGGGGCAAATCGGAGTAGCACGCTGAGATCTTACCGCAGCTTGATCAAACCCGCCTGGGTCTCGCTAAAATCGCCGATGCGATATCATCTGGTCGATGTTGGGAAACGGATCAGTGCGGATTTCGATGATCAACGCGATCCTCGAAACATTACTGCTTGGCAGCGGAATCGGGCGGTGGCAGGTCGGATTTTGCCTTGCAGCTGTTCAGCCAGACGTCATAGACCGGATGTTCTACGGCATTGAGGCCGGGGCTGTCGGCAAACATCCAGCCGGTGAAGATGCGGCGGATCTTGCGGTCGAGCGTGATCTCGTCGACCTCGACGAAGGTGTCGGTCTTGGGCGCTTCGGTATCGTCGCGGCTGTAACAGACGCGCGGCGTCACCTGAAGAGCGCCGAACTGCACGGTTTCGCCGATATAGACATCGAAGGTGGTGATGCGGCCGGTGATCTTGTCGATCCCGGAAAAGACGGCAACGGGATTGATGATCCGCGCGGCGTCAGCGGCCGTCGTCATCGACAGGAGAGCCGTGCCGGCAATCGCGAACAGCGAGGCTGCCGCAGACATCCGGCGCTTGAGAAGTCGCTGACTTGAAATGACCATTCTAACGCCCGTCTCCCGCGCAATCCCCGGCCAGAGTGCCGGGTCTCAGGCGCTAAACATCAAATGTGGCCGAGGCATGATGCCTGCGGTGCAATCAACAATCACAAAGACCTGTTTGCAAATCCGGTTCAGGAGCGTGGCGTCCAGGCATCATAGTCGCCGGTGACGCGCGGACGTTCGCCGGTGGCGTTGATCGAGCCCGGCGGCCGGTAGGCCTGGGCGGAGCCGGTGCCGTTCGGCTGGTGCGGCTTTTGCCATTCGCGTGCCGTGTAGCTTTCATCGGCCGGCGAAACGTCGGTGCGGTGGTGCATCCAGCCATGCCAGCCGGGTGGAATGGCAGAGGCGTCGGCATAGCCGTTATAGATCACCCAGCGGCGCGTGCGTCCTTCGGAATCCGTGCCGCCCTGATAGTAGACATTGCCGGCGGCATCCTCGCCAACCCTTTTGCCGAAGCGCCAGGTATGAAAGCGGGTGCCGAGCGTCTGTCCATTCCACCAGGTAAAAATCTGCAGCAGAGACTTCATGATGTCCGTCCTTGACCGCGCCAAACAAACGCGCGGGATATCCGAGAGTACTGCCCCGCTTATGCCGCGCAGCCTGCCGCTTGTCCAGTGATTCCGTTGCAGCGCCGTAATTTCAACCGCATCCTGAAGCCAAAATGAGAGGGCCCGAACCCACCCGCTCATAGGACCATTGGGCGTCAGTCCAGCGGTTTTTCCATGGCGATTGTGGGAATACCCCATGTGCCGGCGCCCGCCCCTGCCCTGACAAAGCCATGCGCCTCGTAAAAGCCGATGGCTTTCGCGTTGTTTTCCTCGACCTCGACCCGCATCGTTCCCGCATAAGGAAAACAGGTTTCGAGTTCGGCGAAAATATCGCGGGCAATGCCCTGCCGTTGAAATTGCGGCAGGACGTAGAGCTGATGCAGGACGGCCGTTTCATGCAATCTTTCCGACATCGAGGCAAAGCCCATGCCGCCGATCACCTTGCCATCGTCGGCCACGAGGAATTCGCCGTTCTTGCGCTGCAGATTGGCCTTCAGCGCCGCTACCGAATGCCACTTGGCCGTCATCTCGTCGATCTTTGCGGCACCGTACTCAGCATCATAGGCCGCATGCGCGGTCTCACCCAGAAGAGCCGAGACTTTCGCCAGATCGCGCTCGGTGGCTGTGCGCACGAAAAACATATTTTGGGCCTTTCAATCGCAAATCCGGAGAAATCGTTTCACACTTTTCCCGGAATTGCTCGGTGGTCTCATCGCAATTCCGGACGGAAAACCGTTTCACACTTTTCCTGGAATTGCTTACTCCTCGATGCCGAGCTTGGCCTTGACCAGCGCCTGCACGGCCTGCGGATTAGCCTTGCCGCCGGTCGATTTCATCACCTGGCCGACGAACCAGCCGGCGAGCGAGGGCTTGGCCTGAACCTTGGCAACCTGGTCCGGATTGGCGGCGATGATCTCATCGACGGCCTTTTCGATGGCGCCGGTATCCGTCACCTGCTTCATGCCGCGGCTCTCGACCAGTTCGGCCGGGTCGCCGCCTTCGGTCCAGACGATTTCAAACAGGTCCTTGGCGATCTTGCCGGAGATCACTTCCGATTTGATCAGGTCGAGAATGGCGCCGAGCTGGGCTGGGGAAACCGGAGTCTCTTCAATGGCTTTGCTGGCTTTGTTCAAGGCACCCAGCAGGTCGTTGATCACCCAGTTGGCGGCAATCTTGCCGTCGCGGCCAGCGGCCACGGCCTCGAAATAATCGGCGATCGCCTTTTCCGACACGAGCACGGAGGCGTCATAGACCGACAGGCCGAGATCGCGCACGAAGCGCTCCTTCTTGTCATCGGGCAGTTCCGGCAGATGCGCCTTCAGTTCCGCGACGAAGGCATCGTCGAACTCGAGCGGCAAGAGGTCCGGATCAGGGAAATAGCGATAGTCATGCGCATCTTCCTTGGAGCGCATCGAGCGGGTCTCGCCCTTGTTCGGGTCAAACAGCCGGGTTTCTTGGTCGATCGAGCCGCCATCCTCCAGAATGCCGATCTGGCGGCGGGCCTCATATTCGATCGCCTGGCCGATGAAGCGGATGGAGTTGACGTTCTTGATTTCGCAGCGCGTGCCGAAATCCTCGCCCGGACGGCGCACCGAGACGTTGACGTCGGCGCGCAGCGAACCTTCGTCCATGTTGCCGTCGCAAGTGCCGAGATAGCGCACAATCGAGCGCAGCTTGGTCACATAGGCCTTGGCTTCATCGGAGGAGCGCATGTCGGGCTTGGAGACGATTTCCATCAGCGCCACGCCGGACCGGTTCAGATCGACATAGGACATGGTCGGGCTCTGGTCGTGCATCGACTTGCCCGCATCCTGTTCCAGATGCAGCCGTTCGATGCCGATTTCGATATCCTCGAACTGGCCCTGGCGGTCCGGGCCGACGGAGATGACGATCTTGCCTTCGCCGACGATCGGATCCTTGAATTGGGAAATCTGGTAGCCCTGCGGCAAATCCGGATAGAAATAGTTCTTGCGGTCGAAGATCGAGCGGTTGTTGATCTGCGCCTTGAGGCCCAGACCGGTGCGCACCGCCTGCTTGACGCACTCCTCGTTGATAACGGGAAGCATGCCGGGCATGGCCGCGTCCACAAGCGAAACATTGGAGTTCGGCGCATTGCCGAATGTCGTGGACGCACCCGAAAACAGCTTCGAATTGCTGGTCACCTGGGCATGGACTTCCAGGCCAATAATGACTTCCCAGTCGCCAGTGGCGCCGGGAATATAGCGTTTCGGTTCTGAGATGCGGACGTCGACCAGGGTCATGGAATGCTCTTCTGTAAGCTTCAATTCGTGTGTCTCTGGGTAGAACAATTGGCTATGGCGTGCAAGGCTTGTCGCGCCCGGCACGGCGGTTTGGTGCGCAAGAACCGGGCGTTTGCGATCTGTTCAATTTTTTGCTGCACTCTGTCTGCCATGACCATCTGCCTTGCGTTCATCTGCCTGCTCCTTGCCGTCAACATCGTGACGTTCTGCGTCTTCTGGTGGGACAAGGCGGCGGCGCGCCGTGGCACATGGCGTGTTCCCGAACACAAGCTTTTGAGCCTTGCCTTCTTCGGCGGCAGTCTCGGCGCGTTCGCCGCCCAGCGGCTGTTGCGCCACAAAACCCGCAAGGAACCCTTCCGCTCCCGGCTGACGGCAATCCTCATCCTGCATGCGGCCGTTGCCTCCGTCGGGCTCCTGGCCCTGCCATGGGTGCTTGCCGGGCACGTTTTCCAATCCTGAGATACGACTGACCTTCACAGACGCCTCGACCCACGATCGCCGCCGCTTGACTTTCGCGACGATTCGTAACTATTATTATTACATGAAAAGAAACAGCCGTCTTTCCGCAGTGCTGCACGCGCTGATTCATATGGCAGAACGCGGCCGTCCGATGACCTCGGACGAGCTTGCGCTTTGCCTCCATACAAATCCCGTCGTGGTCAGGCGCACCATGGCCGGGCTGCGCGAGGCAGGCCTCGTCACCTCTGGCCGTGGCCATGGCGGCGGATGGACGCTTGGCCGTCCGCTCGAGGACGTCACCATGCGCGACATCTACACGGCGCTCGGCGAACCCATGCTGTTCCAGATGGGCAATGTCAGCGAAAGCCCCGGCTGCCTGGTCGAGCAGGCGGTCAACCATGCGCTCGACGATGCCTTTCGCGATGCCGAAGCCATGCTGATCGCCCGTCTTGGCGAGGTGACGCTCGCAACGCTTGCCGATGATTTCAAACGGCGCTTTGCCGAACACAGGGCCGCGCTGAAACAGCACGGCTGAAACACAGCCCGGCTGATCGTCATATCAACACAGATGTCCACCGAACCGGAATCCCACGATGTTTCCGGCGGGCGGAGCTATGAAAGGAAAGACCATGCAACAGGATGCAGTCATCATCGGCGGCGGCTTTGCCGGATTGTCGGCCGCCTATATTCTCGCCCGGGCCCGCCGGCATGTGACGATCATCGACAGCGGCACGCCGCGCAACCGGTTTGCCGCCCATTCCCACGGCGTGCTGGCGCTCGACGGCAAATCCGGGCTGGAAATCCTCGCCGATGCGCGTGCTCAGCTTACCGCCTATCCGACGGTGACCTTCCTCAACGGAGAAGCTTACGCTGCGCAAGGCTCGATCGACGATTTCCATGTCGATGTTGCCGGACATGAGCCGATCGCCACGCGGCGCCTGCTTCTGTCCGGTGGTATCGAAGACCGCCTGCCCGATATTCCCGGCCTCAATGAGCGCTGGGGAAAGACGGTTCTGCATTGCCCCTATTGCCACGGCTATGAAATTGGCGGCGGTCCGATCGGCGTTCTTTCGACACAACCGATGTCGGCGCATCAGGCGGCCGTCGTTGCCGACTGGGGCGATGTAACCCTCTTTACCAACGGCATGCCGGAGCCGGACGAAGAAACACTTGCGCTGCTTGAACGGCGCAAGGTCAGCCTCCAGCCCGGCGCGGTCGATGTTATCGAGGCCGGCACCTGCGACAGGCTGCGGGTGCGGCTAAAAAGCGGCCGGACCTTCGACGTCAAGGCGCTGTTCGTTGCTGCCGATCTGCACCGGCGCGGCACGATCGCCGAAAGCCTCGGCTGCACCCTCACCGAAACGCCCGCCGGCATGATTATAGCGACCGACACCGTCAAGGCGACCAGCGTCGCCGGGGTCTATGCGGCCGGCGACAATGCCCGCGCCTTCGGCAATATCACCCTGGTTTCGGCCGATGGGGTCATGGCCGGCCTCGGCATGCACCAGTCGCTGATGTTTTCAGGCCATTCTTGACGGGGCCGATATCCTTGGCTTAAAAAACGCCGTCCTATGGAGTTTTGATGTTCCCGATATCCGAGATTGCCTGAAGGCCCTGCCTGCGAAGTTCCTTTGCGGGCATGGGCCGGAAAACGAAGCCCTGGCGTTCGACAGAACGGCAGACCCGTTTTCATGCGTTCACACGAACGCTTTTCGGATCTCAACATCAATGGACATTTCACGCGAAGTACAGCGTATTCTACATCTCATGGCCCAGGGCGGCCGTATCGAAATCCTGCGCACCGACGGCAAGACCATCGACAGCGTCCGTTGCTTTACCCGCGACGGCTGGGTCTATCCCGGCTTTGGTCTTGATATGTTTCGCAAGCTGAAGCGGAAGAAGGCGATTTCGTCGTCGGGCGGCAAGCCATACCGGATCACCCAACGCGGCCTCGTTCTCGTGCGCGCGCAGCTGAACAACCGCTGAAACAAGACCGGCGCGACGCTTAACGGGCCGCGCCGGTTTTCACTTTCAAAACCACTGCTGGCTATCGTGGACGGCAGGCTCTGCCAGCATTTTCGTCATGCCGACCGATTCCACATCGCGGTCGAGCTTGGGTGCATAGGCCGTCGACAGCGAACTGATCGCATAGCCGTGCTTGCGGAAAAACCCGATCGCCTTGTCGTTTTGCGCATGCGTGCGGATGATTGCTGCCTCGAAACCGCCGGCCACAATCCTCTCTTCCAGATCGGCAAGCAGCGCGGAGCCCAGGCCCTGCCGCTGCATCGAAGGCTCGATCCAAAGGTCTGAGATCGTGCCGTCATCGTCCTCGCGCGCGCCCCAGCCGGCAATCGCGCCGCCATGCTCGATGACACCAACCGAAAACCACTTCGATCTGAGAAAGGAGAGGAAGGACAATTCGGCCACCTGGCGCATGGCCTGCGCATCGGCAACGCCGGAAACGGCTTTTTCCCAGGCATCGAGCCCGATCGCCGCAAGGGCTGGAACTTCATTTTCGCGCGCAAGGCGGACGATGATCATGCAGCGGTTCCCTTCCGCAGCCAGTAGAGCATCACGGCAGCGATTTTTCCAGACGCAGCTTGGCCTGATCCAACCCCAGCGAGGGCGAAAATTCGCTGCCCTGCCAGACCTCGGTAAAGCCCAGCTTCCGGTAGAGCGACAAAGCCGGGCGATTGGAAATATCGGTTTCGATGCTGGCAACGCCCAGGTTCTCAAAGCGCATGCGGGCCAGAAGCTCGCCGATCAGCGCGGAGCCTACGCCCCTGCCCTGCCACGGCGGCGCAATCCAGATGTCGGAAATATAATCCCAGCCGCGCGACCGGTCGCCGGGATGCTCGCGGCTGTCGCGGGCGCCCCAGCCGATCAGCGCGTCAGCCACAACCGCCACAACGACTTCCGCGTCCGGACGGCTGGCAAATGTCAAAAAGCCATTTTCGACACGGGTTTCAACA